>DATEPG010000384.1:0-13344 GCA_035273265.1 Polyangiaceae bacterium | reverse complement strand
GGCCCCAGGCGCCGCCGGCGCTGGTACTGCCGGCGCACCCGGCGCGGCGGGCGGGGGTGGCCTGACCGCGGCAGAGATCGTGCCCGAGCTGCACGGCTTTTATTGGGAGGCAAGTTGCTCGGGTACCATCGATGTGAGCGGCAAGAACTGCCCCATGAGCGGTACCAGCTCGATGTGCACCGCGGCCGCCATGGACCGTGTGAAGAATATCCCGGTAAAGGGAACCAAAGACCAACTTTACACCATCAACATCGAGGTGCGTGGCGTGATTGGCACTCGTTGTTACGCAAACGGAACGCGCGCTTCGAGCGCCGCGCTGAACGAAACCGGCAACAACAATTGGTGGTACATCGGCGGATCACTCGCCAACCCGACCGGTTGGTGGAACTCGTATGAGCTCAAGGTGACGCCCGCCACTGGCGATCCTTCGGGCGACGTCTACTACTTCAATGGCTCTGGCGTGCAGGGTGGAGACGCATGCGAGAGGGAAGCCACCTACCTGGTCAACTACAAGGCGAGCTTCAAGGCCAAGGGCGGTGGTTCGCTGGCGTTGAAGATCCATGACCAGAACTGCAAGGGGCTACAGAACTGCGGCGCGGACCCCAGCACCACCTCGGCTTGTGTTCCTCGCACCGTCGACCTGACCGGCATGCCCGCACAGCCGCCGGCAAACTTCACTCAGCCGCCCAGCAACATGCAGTGGAAGCCGCAGTGGCTGTTGATCGCGGTGACCTCGGTAACCAGCCCGTAAACGCGCGTCCACGCCGACGAAAACGCATCGGTAGCCTGTCCGCCTTCCTTCCTTTCTTTGCTCGATACCGACAGTAGGAGACTCACTTCAATGTCCTCGCGTCCGCGGCTGTTTGCGGCTTGCATGCACGTCTTGGCCGGCTTGTCACTTTCGACGGCCCTGTTCTTTCCTCGCAGCGCACACGCGGAGAAAGTGATCGTCAAGGGCGACAATTGGGACGTGTACACGGACGGTCGGGTCGGTGCCTTTCTCAGCTGGGTCGTCGGTGACGGCGCTCCGGTCGCGACTCAGCTGATCACGCTGCCAGACGGCACCGTGGTGCCAGAGATCATCTACGGCGGTCAATGGCCGGTCGGTGCGGAGAATACGAGCGAGACTTCGCAAGGCACCGTCAACACGATGCGCATTCGCAGCGGGTTTATCGGCAGTGTGCTGGGCTTTGGCGTGCGCAGCGAGCTAGGTCCTCAGCTCAAGGCGTCGGCCTACATGCAATTGTGGTCGTTTGTCGAGAGTGAAGGCAGGAGCAAGGCGCTCCCTAATAACGTTGACGTAAGACAGGCTTACGGCAAGCTCGAGGGGCCATGGGGCAGTTTCCTCGCTGGCAAGACCAGAACCTTGTTCTCGCGCGGAGCGACGGATATCAACACTCTCTACGCTCACCGCTGGGGCGTCGGCTTCCCGAATCAGATTGACTCGAAGGGCCCCACTCAGGGCATGGTTGGGTTCGGCGTTCTGGGCAGCGGTTTCGGCGCCGGCTTGATCTATGGCTCTCCGGTAATTGCGGGCTTCCAACTCAACGTCGGCATCTTCGACCCGGTGAATTTGGGCGGCGGCGGTTGGTCACGCACCAAGCTGGCCCGACCCGAGGCCGAACTCACCTTCGAACGACCTTTCGGGAGCTTGGGCAAGGTCGTGCTGTTCGTGAACGGGGCCTATCAGAAGGTCTACAAGCCCGGCTACTGCGTAGCATCGGCCACTACCGGGCCGTGCGACGAAACAGCGGCGGGGGTCGGATACGGCGGGCGATTGGAGATCGGACCGGCACGTCTCGGTGTGGCAGGGCACTACGGCAAAGGGCTCGGGTTCAGCTACGCGCTAGAGAACAGCTACGCCGCGATGGATACGCTCAACAATTTACGCACGTTCGACGGCTACTACGTGCAGGGCCAGGTCGTGCTGAATCGCTTCGATCTCTTCGCCGGCGCGGGCATCACGCGCATGTTCTTGACCTCGCTAGACAAGACACAACCGCAGTACAGCAACATCAAGAACCAGATCGGCATCAACGGCGGCGTCGTCTTCAACATGACGGACAACGTGCACTTCGACTTGGAGTACATGCGCGCTGAGGCGAACTGGTGGCTCGGCGAAAAGCAGGTCTTGCACAACTTCGCCTCCGGCATGACGATCAATTGGTGAGCGCGGTAGAAGTAAGCTCGGACTAGCCAATGCCTCGAACGTCCGAATTCGTCGGCCGATACCGCTGGCTGATCTGCCTACTTCTGTTTCTCGGCACGTCGATCAACTACATCGACCGCCAAATACTCTCGCTCTTGAAGCCGATCCTCGATGATCAGCTGCATTGGACGAACGAAGAGTATGGTCGCGTCAATGCGGCGTTTCAGGGTTCGTACGCGATAGGGCTCTTGCTGTTCGGTGCGTTCGTCGATCGCTTCGGCACCAAGATTGGTTACGCGGTTTCGATCGCAGCTTGGAGCATAGCGGCGCTCGGGCACGGCTTCGTCGGCAGCGTGGGCGGCTTCTTTCGGGCTCGCGTGGCGCTCGGCGTCAGTGAGGGTGGCAACTTCCCCGCCGCGATCAAGGCGGTCGCGCTTTGGTTTCCGAAGAGTGAGCGCGCGCTGGCCACTGCGTTGTTCAACTCGGGCGCCAACGTCGGCGCGGTCTTGGCTCCGGCGATCGTGCCGCTCGTCGCCGCGACTTGGGGCTGGCAGTCCGCATTCGTGCTTGCCGGCTGCGCTGGCCTATTGTTCCTGTTGCTATGGCTGCCGTTCTACGACATTCCCGAACGCGTCGCCCGTTTGGACGCCCGTGAGCTGGCGCATATTCGCGCGGATAGGGACGAAGCATCTCCTAGCGACGAAGCAGCCAGCAAGGGCTCTCAAAAATGGCTCTCGCTGCTGCGCTATCGCCAAACCTGGTCGTTCGTCGTTTGCAAGCTGCTGACCGATCCGGTGTGGTGGTTCTTCCTGATCTGGCTGCCGGACTACTTCAAGAAAACGCGCGCGCTCGATCTCAAAGCCAGCTGGCTTTACTTGGTCTCGATTTACTCAATCGTTACCGTGCTCAGCATCATTGGCGGCTGGCTCACTGGCTATCTGACGAAGCAGGGGTTCACCCCCGTGCGCGCGCGAAAGATCGCCATGCTCGGCTTCGCGCTGTGCGTCTTGCCGATTCTGTTCGTCACCAAGGCCAGTACCTGGGGCGCAGTCGTGTTGATCGGCGTAGCCGGCGCGGCTCACCAGGCCTGGTCCGCGAATCTGTTTACGACGGTCTCCGACATGTTCCCCAAGCGCGCCGTGGGTTCAGTGGTCGGCCTAGGCGGCATGGCCGGATCGCTGGGCGGCATCGCTTTTCCGATCCTCGCCGGAAAGCTGCTCGATCGCTTCACGGCGTCCGGCGACATCACCGCTGGCTACAGCATTCTGTTCGGCTTCTGTGGCTTTGCCTACTTGCTCGCGTTTGGGATCAGCCACCTGCTGGCGCCGAAGTTCGCGCCTGTAAAGGACCTTGAGTAGTTCCGCAGGCGAGCGCGAGGCAACACGCGGACTCAACCAACGCGCTGATAGGCTCAACCCCTCGAGTCCTTGAAGGAACGGCATTCCTCGGTGAAACGAAATTCACGCTTGGCACCGCGCGTGTGGCACTGACTCTTATCCTCCCGGCAGCTCGCGCCTAGAGCTGAGGGGCGGTCGCGATCCGGCAGCGCAGCTCGCTTCTTCGCGGGTTGCCGGAATTGGACGCCGAAGGCTGAGGCGGATGCGGCGGAACTGGTGACCATAAAAACTCGACCGAGCAACACCGGCCTGAGGCGTGCCAATCGCCCTCCGCCCG
Organism: Polyangiaceae bacterium; assembly: GCA_035273265.1. GTDB lineage: Bacteria > Myxococcota_A > Polyangia > Polyangiales > Polyangiaceae > PMG-095. The sequence continues at coordinate 9,521 of DATEPG010000384.1, read as the reverse complement.
GGCCCGAAATCGCGCTCGGCGCGTCGCAGCTTTCGGCGGCAGTTTGGGAAAAATAGGGCGCCCGGTCGTATCTCGGCGCTCGGATTGCGAGCGAGGCGAATTGCATAATCTTGGAGTCGTAACCGGATTGCGGGGAGCAAGATGGATTTCAACCAACGACTGACGAATGTCATCGAGCGCACCTTACCAAAGGTGGGTCCCGAGGTCAGGGCGCAGCTCGCCGCGCTCGTGCAGCCTCAGGCGCTGGCCGTGCTGACCGTGGTATTGGCTGCTTGGGTGGGGTCGCACGCCTTAGGGCTGGGTGAGATCATCGATGTCATCGTCGCGGTACTAGGGGTCGCTGCCCTTGGCTGGGCTGTCTTTCAGGGCATCGACGAGCTGTTCGAGTTCGCGAAAGGCGCCTACCTAGGGCGATCCGACGCAGAGTTCGAGAGCGCCGCCAACCATCTCGCCAAGGCAATTGGCATTCTCGGCATTCAAGCGGTGCTGGCCGTCCTCTTTCGCGGCGCGCGCGCGCCGAAAACCTATCAAGGCAAGCCGGTCAACGTCGGACCCCCGCCGCCGATCAGCAATGGCTTTCGCTATGCCCCACGGATCGTGGAAGACGCCACGCTTCCCGCCGGCCAGGGATTGACCAGCTACTTTGGTGATAACCAGGTCTCGTCGCGGGGCTCAGCATCCGACCGCGCACTAGCTCTGTTGCACGAGAAGGTGCACCAGTTCTTGGCGCCGAAGCTCGCTTTTCTTCGCGAGTACCGGGCAAACACCCTCGCGAAGTCATACACGCGCTCTTCTCTCTGGCGTTACATCGAAGAAGCCCTTTGCGAGACCATCGCGCAAGTGGGCGTGCTCGGCTTCAAAAAATTCTTCGTGGGTGTGCGCTTCCCGGTCAAGAACGGGTACATGTTCCTGACGCAAGGCGGCGGCATGGGTAAGGGCAGCGGGCTGCTGCGCGAAGCGGCCGCTTTGGTCAAGACCAGTGTCGTCGCCGGCATCCCGATCAACCTCTACTTCGTGGCCACGGTCCCTGCGGCACGCGGAGCGCGTTGACGATGCCGGGCCTGTTCCGCTGGTTATGGCAACAATTCACAGGGGCTGCGCGATTGAAGGAATGCCGCATGTCCGCGGCACAGGCGATCGAGCGAGCTCGCGCTGCGGTGGACGAGGAGTACCGTGAGCGGTTGACGATGACGATGTGTTTCGAAGAGCAAAGTGGCTGGGTCTGGCTCGTCAGTGAACCGGCAAAGGGTCGAGTCTACTCCGTCGAGATCGATGACGCGACCGGCGAGGTGCTGCGCGCGGGCTTCAGGGGGACTAGGTAGAGCGGGCTTTTCGATGAGTGCCCGGCCGTTTTGCTCGCGGCGGGGGCGGTCGCTCCTGGTGACACTGAAGCTCCACCCGGTGGAGTTCGCCGATCGGCGGAACGCGCCGGTGACTTCTCGGTCCCTCGGTCTTCTGTCTTGTCGGCGCCCGCTCGACGCAGCCTTGCCCGACGCCGAAGCGCTGCTTCTCTTCCTGACGCACGAACGCCCACGCTCTACGACGAAGCCCGCGCGCGGCTTCGTTGCAACCCGCTCAAACTCCGCCTGGCGAAGTTGCTTTCGCCCGAGCTGACACCCTCAGCGGCCCATCCAGCCGCCGTCGACCGTCAATACGTGCCCGGTGACGTAGCGTGCGGCGTCCGAGCACAGGAAGACTGCGGCGCCCGCGATGTCGTCGGGATCGCCCCAACGGCCTGCGGGGATGCGCTCCAGGATTTGGCGGCTGCGGTTGGGATCTGCGCGCAAGGCTTCGGTGTTTTTGGTGGCGATGTAGCCCGGAGCGATGGCGTTTACGTTGACGCCCTTGCTGGCCCACTCGTTGGCCAGCGCTTTGGTGAGCTGAGCGACACCGCCTTTGGATGCGGCGTAGCCGGGCACGAGGATGCCGCCCTGGAACGAGAGCAGGGACGCAATGTTGACGATGCGTCCGCCTCCCTGTTCGATCATCAGCTTGCCGATGGTTCGCGAGAGGCGAAAGGGCGCCGTGAGGTTTACTTCGAGCAAGAAGTCCCAATCAGCGTCGCTGTAGTCGACCGCGGGGCTTCGTCGAATCGAGCCCGCATTGTTGATCAGTAGATCGATTCGGCCGAACGCGCTCATGGCGTTCGCGGCGAACGCTTGTTGTGCTTCGCGATCCGAGAGATCTGCCGAGATGGCGACGGAGCGCCGTCCGTTCTTCTTGATCGCTTCGCTCGGGGCTTGTGCTTCGTCACCGCGGCCGTGGCAGATGACGTCGGCGCCAGCTCGCGCCAGGCCGTTGGCGATGGCCGCACCGATGCCCGTGCTCGAGCCGGTCACCAGCGCCACTTTACCTTCGAGATTGAACCAATCGAGTGCCATGTCTTACTTCTTGCTCGCTTCCAGGCCAGAACCGGCTTGATCGAAGCCGGGTTGAACGTTGACCACGCCGAATTGCCGATCTTCGACCTCGCGGTGGGCGGCCATCATCCAGATGAAGTTGATGCTGTGTCCGGGGGCCGCCACGTTCGGGTGGTAACCGGCGGGCATCAGCACCGCGTCGCCGTCGCGCACCAAGCTGACGAATTCAGGCTGATCGGGCTTCGTGTACACGAGCTGGATGCCGAAGGCCGGCGCGGGCATGTCGAAGTAAACGTACACTTCTTCGAGCAGCTTGGTGTGCTCGTGTGGCGGCCAGCTGGTCCAGTTTCCTGGCTGTGAGCGGGTAAAGCCGGCCAAGAGCCGCCCTGCTTCCACGTTCTTGCCAATGATGATGTTGAGGTCGCGCGTGGTCGAGGCGCCGCCGGCGGTGAACTTCAACGCTGCGTCTTGCTGGACCTGCGCGTAGCGCACGATCTGCAGCGGGTAGTCCCCTTCGACATCTGCAGAGCATTCGACCAGATCGACGTTGGAGGTCGTGGAGACTTCTACCGCCGAGCCGCGTGGCACGTAGATCGCGTCGTAGGTATCGAGCTCGTAGGGCGTTCCGCCGACCGAAACGCGACAAGCACCGCCCATGCACAAAAGCGCGGTCTCGCGATTCCCGGTCGCGAAAGATACTCGCGGAACGCTGCTGTCGAGACGAACTCGACCGTAGGCCAGGTGCGCTAGCCCGCTATTCTCGGGGGTCACGGAGATGACTCGTCCGAGGCTTTGGGCTGTTCCCGAGAAGATCAATTTTTTAGGATCGAGAATGACGTCGTTCATGGGCGAGGTACTTTCGTCTAACACGCGGGCGGCGGAGTCTATCTCAAATGCGGAGTGTCTGCCTTGCTCCACAACGAGCCTTCGTGATATTGCCCAGGCCCGAAGACCTCGAAAGACGGGCAATATTAATGACGAAACTTCGATTCGGTTTGGCGTTGTCGGTAGTGGTCTCCCTCGGCAGCTCGGTGGCTGTTGCGCTGGCTGCGCCACCCGGCTCGAACTCGACGGCAGCGCCGAGTGCGGCAGCGGCCGTGAAGCCAGCCGGCGCGAAACCAGGCCCAAACACGGGAGCGAACCTCGCTAGCGTGACCGCCGCGAATCCCTCGGCATTTGCGCGAACGCGAGAGACGATCGCGCTTTCGGGTTCGGAGCTCGGCCAGCTGGTTTCCGGCTTCGAGCTGAAGAAGGCGTTGGTCGTCGATGCAGCGGGCCGACCAGTGCTCTCGCAGCTGGTAGACATGAACGGGGACGACGAGCCGGACGAGCTGGTTTTTCAGGCTGACTTCGCGCCCGGTGAGGTCAAGCGCTTCAGCCTGCGCCTGGGCGAGCGCCATCTGGTGAATGCCGCTGACTACAAGGCTTACGGTCGCTTCGTGCGCGAACGGCACGATGACTTCGTGTGGGAAAACGATCTCGTGGCCCATCGCATGTACGGGCCCGATCTCGAGACCGCGGCCAAGGATCCGCTCGTCTCGAGCGGCATCGATACCTGGGCCAAGCGCACCACCAAGCTGGTCGTCAACGAGTGGTACATGACTGACGACTATCACTTGGACAGCGGGCAAGGTGCTGACTTTTATGGCGTTGGTAAGTCGCGCGGCTGTGGCGGGCTCGGCGTTTGGGTGGGTGGCAAGCTCTACCCATCGCGCAATTTCAGCCGTTCGCGAGTGCTGGCCAACGGCCCCATCCGGCTCGTTTTCGAGCTCAGCTACGCGGCTTGGGACGTTCCGGGTGGTGCGCGTATCAGCGAAACCAAGCGCGTGGTTCTGGACGCGGGCAGCCCGTTCAACCGCTTCGAAAGCATTTTCACGGGCGTCAAGGGGGCGCTCTCCGTGGGCATCGGGATCGCGAAGCACGTTGGAGGCACGCTGAAGGTCGATGCGGCGTCGAACTCGATGCGCGTCTGGGAACCGGTCAAAGACACCAAGGGCACTCCGAGCGGGAGCCTCGGTTGTGCAGTCATCTTGCCCGCGGGCGCGCAGCTCGAAGCGCAAACGACCGACCTGGACTATCTCGCAGTCACACCGACGGATGCAGCGGGACGCATCGTGTATCGTGTCGGCTCCACTTGGGATCGCGCTGGCCGCGTCCGTGACGCGGACGCTTGGGCCAAGACGGTCGAAAACCTCGCGGCCAAGCTCGCAGTCCCGCTCCAGGTGCAAGTCACGCCCGCTGTGCCGAAGTGACCAGTCTCGTTTCTGATTCCGGTTTCTGCGCGCGCTCAATGTCGGTGTGAGTGCGCGCATGGCCCCCCCGGAGCCGCTTCCGATTGGCGATTTCGAGACGAGGGTTGTGTCGAACTAAGACGAGTAGGGCACAGCGATCGTTCATCGGGCCGTTGCGCGTCCGATGATCCGCGTGTTTTCGCGGCTGACAGCGCCCCGGCCCGAGTTGGCCTCGCCCTTGCAGTGGGCACAGCTCGTGAAAGCTCCCGAACTCGATACCCACGCGCTACTACGACGCATTGCCACCGTTTTGGGCGATACCCTGGCAATTGGCTCACTGAATCGCAAGACCGGCGCGCTGAGCGCATCTCTGCCTTGCTCCGAACTCTGGGCGACTCTGCTCGCGCGAGCGGTGACCGGCGACGGCTCCCTTTTTCCGGGCGTGCGTTTGGCGGCCGTGGCCACCGTGCTCAACCACCTCTCGGACGGCAAGAGCGCAGGAGTGCTGCTCGAACAGGTATCGCTCGCGGCCGAAGGCTCGAGGATCGTCTTTCAGCGTTGCCCGTGGAACGAGCGCGAAGTGCTTTTCGTCGTGCTGCCTGAAGACGGCGGGACAGAGACCAACTTTGCTCTGTTCCGGCTCGTGCTCGAGTCCGTTCGCCGGGATGTCGCCATCGTGCGCGCCCCGCGCGTGGAAGAGCGCTGCTGGAACTAATTTCCCTGGTAGACCGCTGCTTGGCTGGAGTTGGCTGCTGCTCCTGGTGCTCAGCTCTTCCGAGCCTTGCGGAATGAGCTAACTTCGACCCGTGTCCACCGCGCACGCGTCTCCACTGCTGGATCTGGCCCTTTCCCCGAGCGGTCGTCTGCGTCTGGCAGCGGTCGATAGCGGGCCTTTGGTCGAGCCAGCGCGGCTGGCGCGGCTGACGCAGGCTTTCGAGCGTGGCTCTGGTGATGGCTTAGTGGAGCTCGCTGGCGCGGAGCTCGAGGGCGAGTTGCCGCCCGCCCTCGGCTGGTTTCGCGATTTCGCACATCGCTTCTTCAGCGCGCTGTGTTCGCTGCCGGATCTCGACCTGCCCGGCGCTCTGAAAGAACCTCCGCCGTCACCCGAGTTCGACGAGTTGGCGCGTTCGGCGGCGCCGATGCTCGGCGGCGAGTATCTGAACGCCGAGCTCCTCGAGTCACTCTGGGAGTCGATCTGGGGGGCGCTTTCCGCTCGGGCCGCGGAGCGTCGCGAGAGCGTGCTCGAGGTCGTCCGTGGCTTGAACCCGGTGTGGCAAGGCGTTGGGCGGGTAGTCTTTCATCTCGCCGAGAACAAGCGTGACAGCGAACATCCGTTCGCGTTTTTGGCCACGTATACCAGGCGACTTTCGCGCGCTGCCAAGGCGCAGCACGTGCCGCTCGCTGAAGCCGTGCGCGACTCCGGTGGTGCCCAGCAGCGCCAGGCGCTTTTGGCGGTACTCGCGCCCGTGCAACGCGCAGCGGAAAAGAGCCAATTCGTGCGCGAGCTGGTCGACTCGGGCGATCTGTACCATCCGCTCGCTTGGACGCCCGCCGAGGCATACCGATTTTTGCGCGAAATGCCGGCGATCGAGCAGAGTGGCGTGCTCGTCAGGGTACCGGACTGGTGGAGCTCGCGACATCGAGCGCGCGCCGTGGTGCAGGTGAGCGTGGGCAAGAAGCCGCCTTCGACGGTCGGACTCGACGCCCTGCTCGATTTCTCCGTCGAGGTCGCGCTCGACGGGGACAAGCTGTCGCCCGAAGAATGGCGTGCCATCACGCGCGCGGAGGCGGGCCTTGCGATGGTGCGCGGGCGCTGGGTCGAGATCGATCCAAAACGCCTGACGGAGGCGCTCGATCATTGGGAAAACGTCGCGAAAAACGCGAAGGACGGCATGTCCCTGCTGGAAGCCATGCGCCTGCTCGCGGGCGCTACCGGCAGCGATGGGCGTGATCCGCAAACTACTGACGGAAGCGCGACGTGGATCGGCGTTCAGGCGGGTGAGTGGTTGACCGAGACCTTGCGTTCACTTCGTAGCCCGGAGACGGACGCTCCGAGCGATCCGCGCGACGGGCTTCGGGCCGAGCTGCGCCCCTATCAACGAGCCGGTGTGGAGTGGCTGCGCCTGGTCGTGGGCCTCGGCCTCGGCGCTTGCCTAGCGGACGACATGGGGCTCGGTAAGACGGTGCAGGTGCTCGGGCTGCTGCTCCGCGATCGCCGTGAGGCGAAGAAAGCGACGAGACGGCCGAGCCTGTTGGTCGTTCCCGCGTCTCTGATCGGCAACTGGCAGGCAGAGATTGCGCGCTTCGCGCCGACCCTGGGCGTGCGCGTCGCTCACGCCTCGGTAACGCCGCCCGAAGAGGTCAAGCTCGCACTGGGGCGGGCGCCAACCGAGATCGACCTCGTCATCACCAGCTACGGCGGCGCGCAGCGGCTCGACTGGCTCGCCGAACGTGACTGGCACTTTCTGATTTTGGACGAGGCGCAAGCCATCAAGAACCCCGGCGCGCGCCAGACCCGTGCCGTCAAGGCACTGAAGGCGGACGCGCGCATCGCACTCACGGGCACTCCGATCGAAAATCGACTCGGCGATTTGTGGTCCTTGTTCGACTTTCTCAACCCGGGCTTGTTGGGCAGCGGCAAGGCCTTCAGCCAACTGACCAAGCGGCTTGCTGGCTCCCCCGGCGGGTACACGCCGCTGCGCGAGTTGGTCCGCCCGTACATTTTACGACGACTCAAGACCGATCCGAAGGTGATCACGGATCTGCCGCCCAAGACCGAGTTGACCGCGTTTGCGGGCCTGACGCGCGCTCAAGCGACGCTGTACGCGCAGGCCGTCCAGGAGCTGGAGCGCGATCTGGAGCGCAGCGACGCCATGGCGCGGCGCGGACTGGTGCTGGCCTCGCTGCTCCGCCTCAAGCAGATCTGCAATCATCCGTCGCAGTGGCTCGCCGACGGCGACTATGCCGAGAAGTCGAGCGGCAAGCTCGTGCGCCTGCGCGAGCTGTGCGAGCCCATCGCCGAACGCCAAGAGCGCGTGCTGGTCTTCACCCAGTTCCGTGAACTGTGCGCGCCGCTCGCGAACTTTCTGCAAGGCGTGTTTGGTCGCGCAGGGCTGATTTTACACGGCGGCACGGCGGTCAAAGCGCGCTCCAAGTTGGTCGAGCAGTTTCAGGCCGTGGACGGGCCACCCTTCTTCGTCTTGTCGCTCAAAGCCGGCGGTACCGGGCTCAATCTCACCGCGGCGTCACACGTCATCCATTTCGACCGTTGGTGGAATCCTGCGGTGGAAAATCAAGCCACTGACCGTGCGTTTCGGATAGGACAAAAGCGTGCCGTGATGGTGCACAAGCTCGTCTGTCGGGGGACCGTCGAGCAGCGTATCGACGAGTTGATCGAGAGCAAGCGCGCGCTCTCGAGTGAACTGCTCGAAGCCGGAGCCGAGGTGGCGCTGACCGAGCTGTCCGATGCCGAGCTGATGCGGGTGGTCTCACTCGACCTCACTTCGGCGCTGGTTGATGACGGCGCATGATTTGGAATTGACGTTGCCTCGTCCGCACGGCACTCAAAGGCGCGCCATGTCTCGCTACTCGAGCCGATATTCAGGCGACCGCTTCCCGCCCTACGTGCCGGTTGCCCAGCGCGCGCGGGACGCCGCCGCCGCGGTTGCGAAGTTGAAGAAGAAGGGCCATGTGATCGAACCCGTCGCCATCGACGGACGCGTGATCGCCAGCACGTTTTGGGGCAAGGCTTGGTGTAGTCATCTGGAATCACTCAGTGATTATCAGAGTCGCTTACCCCGCGGTCGCACCTACGTGCGGCGTGGCGCGGTGGTGCATCTGGCGCTCGACTCGGGGAGCATTTTGGCCAAAGTGCAGGGCAGCTCGCTGTACGACGTCAAAATCGAGGTCGTGAAGCTCAAATCGAAGCGTTGGAGCTCGGTCGTCGCCCAGTGCACCGGTAACATCGACAGCTTGGTCGAGTTGCTCCGCGGCAAACTCTCCGAGGGCGTGATGCGAGCCGTCACGAACGTCGAAACCGGTCTATTCCCCTTGGCCTCCGAAATCGAGATGTCGTGTTCCTGCCAAGACTGGGCGGGGCTGTGTAAGCACTTGGCTGCGGTGCTGTACGGCGTCGGTGCCCGGCTCGATACTCGCCCCGAGCTGCTGTTCACCCTGCGCGGTGTCGATCCGAGCGAGCTGGTCGGCGAGCGCGCTGCTTCCGCGATCCCTGGCGCAAAGACCAACGACAAACGCTCTCGGCGGGTGCTGCCGAGCAGCGGACTCTCGGACGTCTTCGGCATCGAGTTCGAAGCGGCCCCCGCTGCGCGCGAAGCCCAGAAAACGAAGAGTCCTCAACGACCGCAACGCGTTCCGGCCGAGCCGAGCGCGGCGTCGAAGAAGACGTCGAAGAAGACGAGATGACCGCTGCGCTGAGTGTTGTCTGAGATCCGCCCGCTACACGGTGCGCAACGGATCGCGATCCTGCTCCGAAACCAGCACCTCGAGGTCGCCCTCCGCCAAGTTGGCCAACCGCCGAGCAAATTCCGGTAAATAGCCACGTTCGGTGTGGGTGTGCTCGGACAAAATCACGCTCGACCCCGCGCGCAGTTTGGCGAGCACGTCGTGGTGGCGCATCTCTCCGGTCAGAAATAGGTCTGCGTCGTGCACCTTCTCGAACAAGCTGCCACCCGCGCCTGCGCACACCGCAATGCGCGTGATGGGGGTGCCTGTGGCGTGAGCGTCCGCGGTCGCGACGCGCACGGTGGCCAGCTCGAGCTGCGCTTTCACGCGGCTCACCGCCTCACTGAGCGAGATCGGCGTATCTAGTTGCAGCAGCCGTCCCGCGCCCACGTTTGCGCGTGGCGGCGTCGTGAGCGGGTACAAGTCCCATGCCGGCTCTTCGTACGGGTGATGGGCGGCGATCACCCGC
>DATEPG010000383.1:0-16504 GCA_035273265.1 Polyangiaceae bacterium | reverse complement strand
CGCGCTCGTCCAGCGTCGCCTTCAACAGGCGCCACTTCTGACGAATCAATTGCTCCGCGTCCACCGACGAACTTAGATCACGTCAGCACGATCTCGTCGATCCCCAATCGCGAGAAATCGATCGACTCGCTCATTCGAGGGCCCTTAGCACGGTGCTAACAGCTGAGAGCGGCGCTACTCAGCTGTCTTCACCACGCTCGGCGTTGGGCGCGCACAGCGCGGCATTCCCGCGTCTCTCAGTTACCAAGTCTGACTGCGACGTATGAAACTGAGCTGCCGCCCCCGATTCCACTGCCCCGGTCGATCAAGTCAATCTTGCTGTCTCCGCCGACATCGGCGAAGGCGATCGAGGTGCTGCTTTGCGCATCCAGCGACACGGCTGGCGAAAACTGGGTGCCCGTTGAAAAGGCCACCTTCAGGTCACCGTTCCAAAGCCCGCCGACCAAATCGCCCTTGCCGTCCGCATCAATGTCCACGAAATGGATACTGAAGTCGGGGTTCCAAGTCGCCCAGGTGACTGCGGGCCCGACAAAGCTCGTCCCGTTCGAGAGCGCGACCACCACGTTCGTGTGGGTGTTGTAGTCCCAGCCAATGGCATCCGCCATATCGTCATCGTTCAAGTCCACGAAATGGTGGCTATACGACGGAGACCAATACTGCCAAACAGAGCCCGAGGCGAAGGAGCTCCCGGTCGAGAGCGCGACCATGATCTCCCCGCTCGGCCCGACTCCGATAATGTCCGCCCTACCGTCGTCGTTTACATCTGCAAATTGGTGATCGTAAGACAGGTTCCAGTAGTTCCAGACCGTTCCGGATGCGAAATAGGTCCCCATCGAAACCGAAACCATGATCTCTCCGTTCGGTCCGATCCCGATGACGTCCGCTTTGCCGTCGCCGCTCACGTCAGCGAGCTGGTAGTCATACGAAGTGAGCCATACCAACTCACCCGGCCACGCCACAAAGGATGGTCCGGTGGACTGGAAGAACCGGATGCGGTCGCCTACTCGGTAGGTCGCGTCGCTCTTGGTGTCGCCGCTCACGTCTGCGAAGTAGTTCCATGTGTCCGCCGGGAGCGGCCACAGCTGCCGGCTGGAAAATAGCGCTTGCTGTGAGGAGCTCACTGTGGCCGCTCCGTCCCCATTGGTGCCGCAGCCGAGGAGCAATGCAGCACAGCACATGACAGCGCGGGGCCCGGTTATCTTGAATCGTCGTGCTTCGTTCATCGAAATCATGCCGTCCCTCATGTTTCGTTGTGGGGGACACCTAACGCCACCCCGACCCACAGGCTGGAAGCCTAGCAGAGCTGCCAAGCTCCGCAAGCACGCGCACTAGTCCTACTCCGCGGTCCTCACCACGCTCAGCATCACGTACGCAAGCCCGATCAGGGCGAGCGCGAGCCAAGCGCTCGCCTGCGAGAGCTCGACGACCGGTTCACCGCCGAGCAAACGGCGCACATGACGCGCGGCCAGGGCACGGCCAGGGCCGAGCCGCCGCACCCAACACGAAGTCGATGTTCAGCGCCGATTTGCGGCCGCCGCCGCGTTTGCCGAGCAGCGAGGCCGCGCCGAAAAATAGAGCGCGTACACCGCTCTCGCGAGCAGCGCAATGCCGGCACTCGCGCGCAAATCCGTGAGCAGTGGCGCGGCACGCAGCGTGCGCCTCTCGCGGAGCGCGGCACGACGCCGACGCTGGAGGCGAGCGCGTTGCGAGTCCATCTCGAGGCCGACAGCTTGGAGACTCAACGACTCGGAGCGACGGCCTCCCCCATTCCGCGCGCAGCCCGAAGGGCAAGCACGGAATTTTTGGGGGAGGCTGGAAGCGCGCAGCCCCCGAAGGGGCGAGCACTGGACGGTGGGGGCAGCACAGCTGTCCCTCACTACACGACGAAGTGAGGCGCTGGCACCCGTCGGTGCTCGCCCGCTTCGCGCCGCCGACCTCCCCCCGATCCGTGCTCGCCCTTCGGGCTGCGCGCGGATCGGGGAGGTAGTCGGTTTGCGTCGTCCCGTTCCATGGGCTTTGCTGGCTTAGGGGCCGCGCAGAAATAATGGAAATGGGAGGTAGGGGCCGAGTGTTCGCAGAGGCGTGACCCCGGAAGAGCAAATCCGTTTGAAATACGAGGCGCTTGCAGCAGCGCAAAACGGAAGCAGCCTAGTGAAAAATCGAGTAGCGCTGGCTACGCCGCGCAAACACTTCCGTGAGCGGATAGCCAGCGCGACAAGCGTCGCTGGGAAAGTTGTCGCGCTCGAGGAGCGCGAGTTCGACGTGCTTCACATCGCCCCATAGTCACTTTTACAGTCCAGTTTTGGCCAATTCGAAGATGCGCTAAGGAGTCATTGGGCACAGACTCGCAAGAAAAGAGGGCTAATCATGTCGGACGCGAATCGCTACGTCAAAGACGTAAGCGGGCAACGGACCACTCGACGGAGTCGGCAGTGGAGCCACTTGGGCGCGACATTCCTGGTCTGTGCCAGCTGCTCCAGTGATCCATCGCCGCCAGCTGGCGACGGCGGTGCGACGAACGACGCAGGTGCATCTGCCGCCGCAGGTCACGCTGGCGCTGCGCGCGCCGGAGCCCCTGGCACCAGCGGCAGTCCAGGAACCAGTGGCGCTACGGGCGACGCAGGTGAGTGCGATACCGCTGGTGCATCCGGAACTGGCGGCGAGATGACTTCCGGCGGGGCTTCCGGAACGAGTGGGACCTCGGGAACCAGCGGAACCTCGGGAACGAGTGGTACTTCCGGAACGAGCGGGGCCTCGGGAACCAGCGGGGCTTCCGGAACCAGCGGGGCTTCCGGAACCAGCGGGGCTTCCGGAACCAGCGGAGCTTCCGGAACCAGCGGAGCTTCCGGAACCAGCGGAGCTTCCGGAACCAGCGGAGCTTCCGGAACCAGCGGCGCGTCGGCAGGTACCGGCGGTGCTCAGTCGGGGAGTTTTACGCTTTCGACTGACGTTTTGCGTTTCTGGCCCGCGAACTGCCCGTTCACACTGCCTTTCATCATTGGCAATACGTCGAGTGTCCCACTCACGTGGCACTTGAGCGGCGACCTCTCTGCCATCGCGGTCACTCCGATTGGCTCAACACTCCCGGTAGGTGGCGCTGTCGAGGTGAGTGTCACGCCAAAAGTAACGGGCGCCGCATTCGACTTCAATGTCGACGCCGATATTGCGCCATCGCAATCAGTGCACGTTGAGATCACGATAGGCGGATCGTTCGTTCAACTCCCTCCAGACATCAACTTCGGCAGTGTCACGGTCGGCATGTCTTCCAGCGTCTACATTGGGGTTTTCAATCTCTCCGGACAGCTTTTCGCGAGTAGCAATCCGGCGTTCGCGCTTTCATACTTTAGGCCCACCCAGCAACCCGGCGGCTTCGGGTATACTCTGACATTCAGTCCGACATTTGCAGGCGAGCAACAGTCAACGCTCACCGTCAGTAGCTTCGCGACTACAGTGTGCCCGCCGAACACCTATGTTGCACGCGGGGTAGGCATCGCCCCCTAGTGCTAGCCGGATTCAAGCGACGAGCCGAAACCGCTCAATCAGTGTCGATCACGATGCAGGGTGCGCGCCCTGCGCAATCGACGTTTGTCAACGCAGGTGCGGCTAAAGCCGCTCCAGAGACGTCATGGCATCGGCGGGGAGATCGAGCTCTGCTGCGGCGAGATTTTCGCGGAGATGCTCGATGCTCGACGTGCCGGGGATCAGGAGAATGTTCGGTGAGCGCCGGAGCAGCCAAGCGAGCGCGACCTGCATCGGGGTCGCGCCGAGCTTCGTAGCAACGTCCGACAATGCCGTCGATTGGAGCGGGGAGAACCCGCCGAGTGGGAAGAAGGGCACGTATGCGATGCCCGCAGCCGCGAGGCGATCGATGAGCCATCACGTCGAACACGAGGTCGACGTCCTGGTCAACAATGCGGGCTACAGCGTCCTGGGCGCAGTGGAGGAGACCACGGACGAGGAGCTTCGGACCGCATTCGAGACGATGTTCTTCGGTGCGGTCGCTGCCACGCGCGCCGTCCTTCCGCACATGGGCTGTTCGCGTCGACTTTCTGCGAGCAAGTCGCGAGCGCCGCCGACACGAGCGCGGGTTCAGAGCAGCCAGCTCACTTCGGCGTGAGGCGACACTTCGAGTTGCAGATACTGCCGTCCAGGTTGTTGGCGCCGGTGTCGCATTGTTCGCCGAAGGCCGAGTCCACGATGGCGTCACCGCAAAAGTGTCCGTTCATGCAGCCTGCCGTGCAGCCGCCCGTGCCATAGGTGGCCGTGTTGCCCTGGGGGCCGAGATCGCATTGTTCAGGGCCATTGACGATTCTGTCGCCGCAGAAGGGACCGAATTTACAGCTCGTGGTGCAACCACCGTAGGCCGTGTCACTGTTGCAGGCGCCAGCGATACCAACGCACTGACCCCCCGCCGGCGGAGTGCCGCCGTTGCCGTCATCGCACTCTTCACCCGTCGCGACCTTGGCGTCGCCGCAGGTTGGAACGCACGCCGACGTCGTTGTTGCGTAGCCGGATACGGTGAGCTGGTAGTTCGATTCGCGCGGATGCTGGTCGGCGTGGAAGATCGCCAGCTCGTACGTGCTGCCAACGGTCAAGCCGAAGCCACTACTGGTGATAGCTGTGTATCCCGGGATCGGCACCGCGACGTTGGTCTGGTTGTTCCAAACCGAGAGCGACGAAGTCGCGGTATTGCCACCCGGTTGGATCGTGACGGTGCCCTGCAGGCGCTCGTGGGGGGCGCCGAGGTCGAGAGCGAGATGACCGTTGATGTATACCCACACGTCGTCGTCACCGAAGAACGTGAGCGTTTCCCCGCCCGCATAGCGGAATAGGTAGCGGATCTCCGACGTGAAGTAGAAGTTGCGGGCCACGCCCGTGACCGGCGTCACTGGACCACCGTTGTCCGAATTGGCGATGAAGCGAGGGTCCCATTGCTGGTGGATGGGATTGGCGGCGTTGGCGACGCAGTTTGCCGTGGTCAAACCGGTGGCCCAGTACGGCCACAGGTTACACATCTTGACGCCCGCGGAAGCTTCCAACGGGAAGAACCCGCTGGCCAGAGTGCCGGTCCCGTTCACACGAATGCCGTAGATGTCGTCATACACCGTGGTTCCGCTGCTGAACTGATACTGATTCGTCGTGCCTGGCACGAGCGGCAGCTCCAGCGTGCTCACGGACTTGATGCTGAACGCGGAGTCCGCGTACCACTGCTTGAAGCTCGCATTGTCCTTGATTACGGCGACTTGGATCGGAGCGGCCACGCCCCCTGCCCAGCCGACGACTTGCGGACTGGCTGCCCCGGAGGTGCAGGTACCGACGCCGGGCGCCCCGGCCAAAATGCCGGTCCCGTCCCAATCCGTAAAGGTGCAGGCGCACTTGTTGCTCGCTCCGAGCTTTGGCTTGCCGTCAGTGTCCAAGATTGCGGCTGCCAGTCCGGAACAGGGGCTAGTCGCATCGACTGGAGGACAGGTGCCGTTGGGCAGCTGCGTCAGCAGATTGGAACCGCTGGCATTCGGAATGCAGATCGCCTTGCTGCCGTCCGGGCCGTTCGCCCCGTAGAAGAAGAAGTCCGGGTGGCCCTTCGGTGTAGCCGTGGTCTGGTTCGAGCCGTTGAAGTCGCGATACGTGATCGGTAGCTGGAGGCACTGCCCGGCGCCCGTCTTGCAAGCCTGAGTATCCGGTTTGCTCACGGTCGCGCACGTGAAGCCCTCCGGAGCTTCGATCTTACAGATCGCCGAGCACCCGTCGCCGTCGACTTGGTTGCCGTCGTCGCACTCTTCTCCCGGGTCGACGTTCGCGTCACCGCAGCGCGGCGTGCATGCCTGCGTTACGCCGGCCGCGCTGCGACAGGTTGGCTCCTGCGTGCAGGTCTTGGAGCAGCCAGAGCCGTCACCGGGGAAAAGACCGTTGAAAAGACCGTTCGGGCCGGTTGCGGGGCTGACTACGAGGTCACCGAAGTCACATGACTCGCCGGATTCCTTCTTGCCATTGCCGCAAACGGATTTGACGCATGGAACATTGACCGGGTCGCATGCATAGCCGGGCTCCATCAGACACGTGCTGGAGCAGCCGTCACCACTGCTGGCGTTGCCGTCGTCGCACTTTTCCGTGCCAGTGATGATGCCGTCGCCGCAGAGTGGGACGCACGCTCGGCCCGGCACGCGACACACCCAACCCGGGTCGACCGTCTTGCAATCCGCTGAGCAGCCGTCCCCGCTGCTGGTGTTGTGATCGTCGCAGGTCTCGGAGCTGGCGAGCGCACCGTCGCCGCACACGATCATGCAGGCGCAGCTCGTCTTCGAGTCGTCGCACGTACAGTCGGCTTCGATCTGACAGGCCGCCGAGCAGCCGTCGCCCGCTGCCGTGTTGCCGTCATCACACGCCTCGCCCGCGGCGACCTTGTGGTCGCCGCAAGCCGCCGTGTTGATGATGATGCCGCCCGCCAAACCCAGCATGCCGGAGTTGCCGCCGCTATTGCCCGCGCCGCCGCTATTGCCCGCACCGCCGCCAGCCATCGACCTGCTGTTCGGCGGCGACGCGGCGCTACAAGCAGTGATCGCGAGCGCTCCCACCCACATGCATAGCGCGCCCAAGCGAAATCCCATCGACATGCGATATCATCGACCTCGCATAGTGCACATGCAAGTCAAGCTCGAAACAGGGGGCAGTTCGCCGGCGGAGGGGGGCTTCGTCGTCGCCGGTGGTTCGGCGGTTGCCCTAGCCGAGCGCGCCGGCACCTCCGTCGCCCCACAACGCCGCTTTGAACGCGGCGGTTACGCGCCTACTGTTCGCGCAGATCCCCGGCAGCCGTTACAGTTGGCACCGCCTGAGCCGTCGACGTCACCGAAGCGGACCCTTCGAAGTGGCCGAAGGGAGTGGATCCACGGCTCCACCTTCGTTTTCCCAGCGGGCCAGAGCCAGCTCGCGTGCCCCGAGCTGGACGAGCTCGGTCACGATCTGGACCTGCGAGGTGAGCGTTTTGTGAACGGGGCACTTGTTCGCAATCTCGAGTAGCCGGGACCGTTGCTCTTCGGTCAGTGCGCCGTGAAGCTCGATCCCTCGTTCGATCCGGTCCAGCAGGCCGCTTTTCTTCTCGCACTCCTCGCAGTCAGCGGCATGCACTTTCCGGTGTGTAATCTTTACCGTCACCGCTTCGAGCGGCCACTGTTTACGGCGCGCGTAGAGTGAAACCGTCATCGACGTGCAAGCGCCCAGGGCGGCGATCAGCAGATCATAGGGAGATGGGCCCGTATCCATCCCGCCCATGGAAAGCGGCTCGTCCGCGAGCAGCCGGTGGCCACCTGTCGTGATGGTTTGGGCGAATCCCTGTGCGCTACCGTGGACGACCGCGGAGCTTGAAAAGAGTTCGTCCGTTGGTGAGGTCGTGGTCATGCGCTGCCCTTTTTCGTTGCGGCGGTGGATCTCGGAAGGAAGAGGGACCCGCTGCCTCGAGCAGCCGAGCTACCTCACGCGCGGGTCATTCGCTGTCGGGCTCGTTTCGCCCGTGAGCTCGGGAAGCGAAGGTATCACTTTTCCGGAAGAGGGATGCGCTCGAGCTCGTCGCCGGGCACCTTGGGAAACTTGTCCTCCCGCCAATCCCTCTTTGCTTGCTCGATTCGATCCTTGGAGCTCGAGACGAAGTTCCAGTCGATGAAACGCGGGCCATCGAGCGGTGCGCCGCCCAACAGGACGACGCGACTCGGCTTTTCTGCCCGTAGGGTAATGCGTTGGCCCTGGGAGAAGACCAGCATCCGGCCAGGCTGCGCGGTGTCTGCTCCGCAGCGAAGGGCGCCGGAAAGCACGTAGACGGCTCGCTCTTCGTATTCGTCCGGGAGCGACAGCTCGCTGTCGGCGGACATCTCGGCGTCCGCGTAGAACAAGGGCGACGACGTTTCAACGGGTGACGTCATGCCGTACGCCGCACCCGCGAGCACTCGCAGCTTCACCCCTCCATGATCGCGTTCGGGCAAGGTCACGCTGGAGTGATGGTGAAACGACGGCGCCATTTCTTCGTGCGACTGGGGGAGGGCTACCCAGAGCTGGAGACCGTGCAGACGCGAGCCGCTTTTGCGCTGCTCTACCGATGTTCGCTCGGAATGGACGATGCCGCGCCCTGCGGTCATCCAATTGATATCTCCGGGACGAATCGCTTGATGCGAGCCCAGGCTGTCCCGGTGGATGATCTCGCCCTCGAACAGGTACGTTACCGTGGCCAGACCGATGTGCGGATGAGGCCGCACGTCGATGCCCTCGCTCGGGCCAAAGGTTGCGGCGCCCATCTCATCGAAAAATGTGAACGGGCCGACCATACGACGCGTCATAGCGGGCAGCACCCGCCGTACGGAGAAACCGCCGAGGTCGCGCGGCCGCGCGTCGATCACGGTTGCGATCAGCGGCGTTTCTGCAGAGCTCGAACACTCGGGGTCGGTCGCTGGTAGGAGGCTCATCGAGCCCCTATCTAGTCACAACAGCAGGCAATTGACCACATGAGCGAGCGGGCAGTCGAGCACCCCGTGTTACCGTGTTCGAACGAGCTCGGAAAGCGACCGCGGGCCAGCTAGCCGCTCACCGAGCGTCGGGAAGCTCATCCAAGCCAACCGCACTGTTCGCTGGGCTTCGCCGAGCGCAAGATGTAGGCGTATCCGTCCATGTCACCTTCGAAGAGCTGGGCAATCCTCGCCGCCTTGCCCCCGCTGACCGCCGCAACGCTTGGCGTGTTGCTAGGCGTACGAGAGCATTGGTTCACGCGTTGCGGCTATCGCGTGCCGCCTTGGCTCGGAACTGTCACCGTGGCCTGGTTCGTGCTGATGTTGCTCACGCTGGCAGCGATGCTCACGATCGCGACCGAGGCTGCTCGTCGTCCACAGCATGGGCCGCTCCAGCGATTCGCCTGGGTGCTGGTGTTGTTCGTCGCAAGCCCGCTGACTGCACCGCTGTATTGGGCACTCTACCTGCGTCAGCGCGACTAGCCAAGGGGCCTGTCTGGACGGATGAGATTCTTGCACGGCGCAAGGCGACCACTATCCGCCGCTGCTCGACGCAAGTAAGCTGGGCAGACACCGCCGCACTCGGCGGCTTCGACAACGACCAGAAGAACGGCCTTTGCTACCTGCGCAAGCGTGGCGTGGAGAGCGCAGTACGCGTGCACTTCGACCACTGGCACGAGCAATCCCGCGGGGCAGCAACCTTCCCATCCCGGTGATCTCGCTGGGACTGATAGGCTCGGCACACGAAGCAATGTTCATCAAGCAGGGACTCAATCCGTTTACGCGGGGGCCGCTCGACCTGTTCAACTGGGGTTTGCTCGAACCGTATGTCGAGTACCACTCCACTGGGGTATCGATCGCGAAGTCCAAGCAACGACGCCGGTCGTGGCTCGGAGGCGAACCCGAATTCGTCGACGTCTGGCCGCAGGGGCGTAGCGCACCGCTTCCGTTCGTTTGCCAACTCGATCTGGCAGAACTGAGCCAAGGCGCAAACGCGAAGCAGTGGCCCGGCTTGCCCCGCACCGGCGTGCTATCGTTGTTTTATGACGAGTCGTCGCGCGAGTACGACTCAGCCAATTTTTCCGTGAGCTTCGACGCCGGCGATTCTGCGCGAACGGCCGAGGGCAGCGCAGCTTCGAGATCTTACCAGCGAGCATGGCTGCAACCCACGCCGAAGGTTGCCTCCAAAGCACCGCGTCACAGGATTGGCGGCACGCCCCTCTGGATCCAAGCGCCCGATGCAGCCCCTGGATACTTCCGTTCAGGTGCGTACATCACGAACCCCGAGCTCCTGAGCGTGCTGCATTCAGCTGGGATAGCGCGCGATGCATTTCACGGAAGCTACGAAAACCTCCTCGCGGCAGGGCGCCAACTCGACGCTTCGGGAGTGGACTCGAGCGTGTTTGGGAAGTCGCTTTCGGGCTGGACCTTACTTTTTCAGATCGACGCAGATCCGAGGATCGGGCTGAAACTCGGCAGTCTGGGTCGACTTTACGTGTTTGGAGATCCGAAGAGCTTCGTGCCGGGCACGCAACCGGCCGTATGGGTGGAACTTCAGTATAGTTGAGAACATCGGTCTCCTGGCAACTCGCGCGTATCATCACCCCATGACTAGTCAGCGCACCGCGATTGTCCTCGCAGGCTCGGGGTCGGTAGGAACCGCACTGCTCCGCGAGTTGTTTCGCGACGATGCCTTCGACACGTCATCACGCTCGCGCGCCGCCCGCTACCCGAGCCGTCGAGCTGGCTCGTGCCACCGGCCGAAGACTGCTGGAGAAGCTCGTTCGCGAGATGAAGCGGGACACTCTCGCGGCGGCACGCGCGATGCAGCGAGAGAGCCCGGAGAAATTGCTGCGTGGTCGACGGAAGTGCGCCATGAGCTATCGTTGCAAAAGGTCGGGGACAGCGCGTTGCTCGACGGACTGTGTAAGTAAGGACGGCAGAACTCCATGCACTCGAAACGCCAGCTGCTCTTCGTTCAAGGAGGCGGCAAGGGCACGCATGATGATTGGGACAGCAAGCTCGTGGAGAGCCTTCGCCACGCACTGGGTGAGGACTACCATATCGACTATCCGCGAATGCCCGACGAAGACGACCCGAGCTATGCCTCCTGGAAGAAGAAGCTCGAGCGTGCCTTCGAGCCGCTGCGTGATGATGCCATCCTGGTCGGTCACTCCATCGGTGCAACGATCCTCCTCAAATCTCTGTCGGAGCCCTCAGCGGCCCGGAAGTTCGGTGCCATCTTCTTGCTCGCCGCGCCTTTCGTCGGAGCGGGTGGGTGGTCCGCGAATGACCTGCAAATCCCAGCCGATCTCGGCGCGCGGCTTCCTCAGGACATCCCCATTCATTTCTACCACGGGCTCGACGATGAAACCGCGCCCCCGTCGCATCTCGACCTCTATGCCCGCGCGGTTCCGCAAGCTCGCGTGGAGCGCTTAGCGGGCCGCGATCATCAGCTCGACAATGATCTGACCGAGGTCGCGGCGGCGATCCTCGCGCACCGTCGAACGTGAGCCCAATGGCTCGAGCAACGCCTCTCGAATTGCTCACCGGCCGGAATCAGCGAGCCTCGGAGGCCGCGTGCGCCGCTAGGTTCCTTCCACAGCGGCGCTCAGTATCATTGCTGCTGTGGATACGGCGAATTCGCGTCAACGAAGTTGAAGACATCCGTGTCGAAGCGCCGGGCATAGTTGGCCGTCTCCGCCGTATCTCCCGCATAGTGAATGCCCACCATGTAGCCATCCGAGTTGTAATAGGGCGCGCCGCTCTGCCCGGTTGAAGTATCGATGTTCGTGGTGACCAAAGCGGTTGCACCGCTCGGGTTCACGCTGCCGCTCATGCCCCAAATCTCCCCATAGCGATTTGGAGGGACTCCGTGTATGCGGTTCCGATTAGAGCTGGTGTACGGCCCTGCGGTGTTGGGGTAGCCGAACACGCTGACACCCATGCTGTACAATTGGCCGGTGGGATAAGCCCAGCTACCCAGCCAGCCCACGGTCGAGCCAGGACGGGCTCCGCAGCGCGTACTAAAATCGACCACGGCGTAGTCGTAGGGTTGCGCGCTGGGCTCGGACTCGTTGGCTGCGGCAACATAGCCGCTGGGGAGGCTTATATCGAAACACCTCTGCCAACCGTATGGTCCTGGGTTCGCGTCCCGGCCATCTACCCCGGGCGCATGGTTTGCCCACCGTGATCCGCCCGCAACGGTCGGGTCAGGCACCGTCACCCAGCGGTTCGAATAAGTCCAATAGACACAATGAGCCGCCGTCACCATCGTACCCGGACCAATCATGAAGCCCGTGCAGACCGCGTCGTTGAAGATCAGGGTGCGCATCGGGTATGAGGTGTTATCACTCCTATAGGAGCGATCCTCCGTACCGCCGATGAGCCCGCGCGCTTCTCTCTCGCCAAGCGCTGGAGCGCCTCCGATAGGGGGAACGCCGAGGGCGGGCGGGCTGCCGCTGCTCGGCTGTGAGCCGAGCAGCAGCTCTCCACTTTCCACTTTTACTCGACTCGCCAGGACTCTTCTCGCAAGCTCCAAAGGAGCGGTGGCTTCCCGATACTCGTAACCGTTGCTGAGAACTACGGCACGCAACCCTTCAGCGAGTTCGTTTTCGTCCGTTGGCAGCGAGACCGCAGGTGGACCTGAAAGTACCGGCTGGCGTGGCGCCTCGGTCGTGGTTTCTGCTTTGCCGACCAGCTGCAAGCTGGCGCCCTCTGCATTGAACAACTCCCTGGGCGGGCCCGCAGTCGCTCTCGGCTCTGCCGTCGATGCGAGCGGCGTCAAATCAGCCGCTTCGCCAGAACACCCCATTGCGATGCCAGTCCCCACGAGCAAGGCGCATACGCGCGCGAAGCCCCGGCCGAACCACCGATCCAAGCCTTCATTTTGCAGCCGTTTTTCCCACACCGTCATCTGTATCCTCCCGAACCAAGCCCAACCGAACCAAGCCCAATTTCTATCGAGCACCTGACCGCGGCGCGCCCGGTGAGCGATATGAGGACTTAGAGAATGCACTGCATCCGCCTGTCGCTCGGAACGGCGCTGTGTAGGCACCCGCGAACGACACGGAGAGCAGCTGCAGGGAACCTGCGAGCCTCCGCTCAGTGCGCGGCAATTATTTCTGCAGTGGCCGAGCCCGGAGCTACCGGGCCCGGCTGAGAGTCAAATCAGAAACAGGAGATGGTGCGCTCGTATGTGTGAGAAACGGAGTCCCAGTTTCTGAAGTTCCACTTCCAAAGCGAGTTCCCGCTGGTATCCTGGTTGGGAAGCGAGCCGGTCACGATCGTCCAGTTGTGATCGATGTTGGACCAGAAGCCGCCAGAGGCGAGCCACCCGGACGGGCAGTACTTCGTGGGGAAGGCGACGCCGCCCGGGCCGACGGTCGTCGTATCAGGCGGATTGGTGTCAACGCGCGCTGGCAGAGACCCCGAGCAGGTGACGAACGAAGTAATGTTGGTGGTGCCGGAGTTACCGTTGTAGGCTCGCACCCTCCAGTTGTTGCCTTGGATGCGCGAGCCAATGATGGGAACGTTCGCGTTAGCGACTAAAAAGCCGCCTCCCATCGCCTGCCGGGTGCCGAGGCAGCTGGCCACCGATTCGCCGACGGCGTAGGCCCCCGTTGGAAGGGCGACGGCACGCATGTCGTAGCTCACGAAGCCGGTCCGGCAGGTCGCACCGGCATAGAGAGTTTGGGTGCTTCCGGTGAGATTCGTGGCGATCACTCTCCAAGTGACGAAGTCGGGGAGTGGAAACGAGCCGATGATGCGAAGCTGGGGCGTCGTCGTGACGCCGCCGCCGCTGACTATGTTGCCGTAGCCCGCCGGACAATTGAGGTCGATAGTCCCTGTCTGACCGGGGGCGACGTTGACTTGGCCTGAGCGATGTATCGCGTGGGCCGTTCCGGCAAAGCCCAGCGTCGCGCCGGCGGCGACTGTTGCGACCGCCAGCCGCGAGATCATTCTTCGTTGAGCGCGTTGCCTGGCTCCTCCCAGGCTCACGGCATCGTCACCCGAGCCCGCCATGCTCCCTAGCCTCTCCGCGTAAGTACGCGCCATGCGCAGAATTTTCGACCCGCTCTGCTTCTCGATCCTGACCATAGTTCATCTCCCTTTTCCAGGTTGTACTGGACTCACGCGAGACACCGTAGCGCTGGTCGTCTCTATGCGAAGGAGTGGCCGCGCCCGACGATTTCTATCCCGCTGAGTGAGCTGTTCAGATGACTTCGCGCATTGCCAACGTTTCGAAGTCGCGCCGGGCTCGAGCTAGTCGTGAGGCAACCGTGCCATAAGGCAGCTGAAGCTGGGATGCGATTTCCGCCAGGCTGAAGCCCTCGAGGGTGAACAGGACGAAGACGCTGCGCCGAGCATCCGACATTCTCGACAAGACTCGAGTCAGCTGCTCTCGTGCGCGCTTGCGCTCGAACAGCTGCTCGGGGGATATGAAATCCCCGAGTGCATGATCGACGATGCCCAAATCCTGCTCGTTTTCCTGGCGGCGGTGCAACGTGCGTCGGTGGCTGGCCGCCACGCGACGGGCGGTGCCGAGCAGAAAAGGAAACTCCGAGCCGGGAGCTACTGCTTCGATTCGCCGCGCAAAGATCATGAAAACGACCTGCGAGCCATCCTCTACGTCTGCAGCGCTCAAGCCGAGCCGGCTCAATACCCGCCGAACCGCCGGTTCGTGCTCTTTAACGAGCCGTGTCAAACGCGCCGGACGAGGTTCAGCGCCGTGAATGCGAATGTTCACCGCATCGCATGCCGCGCCAGCGCCACGATAGAGCTCAGCCATCCCGCCCCCGAGGTACGTTCCGCCCATCCACACACACGACTTACTGCCACGTGAGTATAATGCCGCCCGACGTCGACGGTAGGACCGATTTCAGTTATTCGTCAACGAGCCGCTGCATCCCTATGGGGTGATAAAGCGTCCGACGGGTGACGGGATCCGTCATGCTCGGCGATGCCTCAATCGCTTGCACCGAGAGAGTGCATGGACGCCACAGAGCAGCGAGCACGTGAGCGGCTTGATGCATGCGAGGGAACTAGGGCACGGACCACCGGCTGAAGATGGTCGTGCACCAATGGCTCGCCATGCGGAGTGGCTTCACCATTCTCGAACTCGTTCGACGCGTCGGGATCAGGCCCATCCCCTTTTGTTGGCCACGCCCAAATCATAGTGCGTCGCGCTCTTCCTATTCTCCAAGGTGGTGCGTGACGCCGCCAAGGTCTCGCGGTCTATCGAAGTACGCCGCACCTGCGTAAGCGCAGAGTTCGTCCCGAATCGACGGCGAATGTGGCGCACGAAGCGCAACACCGCTTCGTTCGCCATCCAAACGACCATGCTCCGTTCATTCTACTTGCTGGCGTTTGCAACCGCCTGCGCCTCGGCTTCGACACACACCCAATCCGCGCCGCCCACGAAGCACGAATCGCTAATTGCTAGCGCGGTGACGAGCCCCGCGGCATCGAACGCGCTGGCGACCGATACGCCGCCACCAACGACCACGAAGGTTGCCTCGTCTTGCGCAGACAACGCTAAGAATGCCGCTTCCAAGTTGGGCGGTACCGCCCGCGAGGTGCTTGCAGTCTACGAACGCGCCTGTCAGGACCAGTGCGCGGACGCTTGTAACATCGCCGGCGTGACGTATCGCATTGGCCCGCAGGAGCTGCGCAACGACACGACCGCCGCCATGTTCTTTCAACGGGCGTGTGCGGGCAGGAGCGCGAGTGGCTGCTGTCATTTGGCCCTGATGCATCGAATGGGCCGCGGCGTTCCGCAAGATTACGACGCAGCCAAGAAGGCCTATGCCAAAGCGTGCGACGCGGGAGACGGAGATGGCTGTGGCGGGCTGGGCGACATGTTCGAGCACCAAGTGTCCTTCGCGAGCGACAGTGAGAAGGCCGCGCGTCACTATTCACGAGGCTGTGAGCTGGGTAGCGCCATCTCTTGCGCAGGACTCGCCGACCTATACCGGGCCGGAAGAGGCGTGAGCGCGGACGCGAATCGAGCACTGGACTTGTATAAGCGCGGGTGTGTGCAAGGGAGCAGCTACGGTTGCACGGGCGCGGCCAAGCTCCTCGAGCAAGACCCTGCCACGGCCGCGAAGGCGGAGGAATTCGCTCGCACTGCAGTGAAGCTGAACACTGCCGAGTGCGATGACGGCGATCCCTACAATTGCAGTCTGCTCGGCGATGCCTACCGTGAGGGTCGCGGTGTACAGAAGGATCTGAACCGCGCGTTTCAGCTGTACCAATCTGGCTGCAAGAACGGCATGCAAGCGGGCTGTGACGGCCTTCGGGCACTTACGCCCGGCAAAAAGAAGTAGCGTCGGTCGAGGTGCCGGATCGTGCTGAGGCGTTCCCCGTGCAGCTCAACTCAAGCCGGTTGGGCAGACATTAGGAAGACTTCCGGCGGTGACAGCTCGGGATCTGCCCGAACCATCCGGGAGAGCGGCAGTCGCGCGTACCCGTTGATCGACGTGCCCGTGCTACCGACCCCGCTGCCTTTTCGGAGCGGCTACCTCGTTCAAGGTACCGCCACAAATCTTTTTCCGGATCAAGAAGTACGCATTGCGAGCCAAACAGCGTACGAGAAGTGACGCTTCGCTGTGCTGGTAGAAGGGATCCGGTCTGCTCGGCTCGTCACGGAGCTGCGGCCAACGGCACGCGCGTCGCCGTTGCGGTCGGGTGAGCCGGGTTCCAAACGTAGAGCGCTTCCTCGGTCACGTCGAACAGCAGGCCGCGCTCGATGAACACTGCTTCGGGTCGCGGTTCGTCCGTTCTGGACAATGTAAACGGGGTGTGCCGGATGACGGCGAGTGGCGACACGCCTCGGCGGGAGATAGCGAACAGACTGAGCACGCTCGAGCTTTGCTGAGCGATGTCCGTTGTTGGCACATAGGGATCGCTTGCGATCGCGAGCAGGCGTTGCGGTGCGAAGTATCCGAACGAATAATCTTGTGCTGACCAGGCAAATGGATCGCTGGGAGGGACCACAATTGCCTCGTGGACTGGCA
>DATEPG010000382.1:0-18343 GCA_035273265.1 Polyangiaceae bacterium | reverse complement strand
CCTCCAGCACCTCGGCCGCCAGCGAATACTGCTTTTGCCCCAGATAGATGCGAGACAAAGCTTCCAGCGAACTCTCACCGCCGAGCTCTGCGCCCGCGCGATGACAGGTGATCGCGCGGTCTAGATCGCTCAGCCGCTCCTCGGCGAGTTGCCCGGCACGCGCCCACAGCGCCGCCGCGCCGGAGTTGTCGCCCGCAGCTGCGCGCGCCGTGGCCTGGCGTTCCCAGAGCGTCACGATCTCCGCGTGCTCGCCGCGCTCGTCCAAGAGTAGGGAAAGCCGCGTGACCAGCGAGCGAGCCACCTCGTCGGCTGGATCTTCGGCCAATAAGGCTTGAAAAAGCTCGATCGATCGCGCGCTGTCGTCGAGGCGATCGGAGCACAAACAGGCGGCGTCGCGGCGAAGCTCGCGGCGCCGAGCGTTGGCAAAGGGCAGCTCTGCCGCGGCCAGCAAGCGCTTCACCACTTCTCCGTACAGGCCGGCCTCGGTCAGGCGTTCGGAAAGCTCGCTGACCGCCCAATCGGCAGCGCGCGCTTCGGCGCTGTCCGCAGCGCTGTTGGCTTTTTGCCAGGCCTTGACCGAGAGTTCGAGCAAACGCTCGCACACCTTGCGACCGAGCTCGCGATCAGCGTGATTGGCGCCCGCGACCTCGATCGCCTTGCCCCAATCGTCGGCTGCGACGAACGACTCGAGCGACGCAATCATGTCGCCCGTGCGCGTCTGATGCAGCTGACCGAGCTCGCTGTACAAGCGACGCTCGCGAACCGGATTGCTCTCGACCGACACCTCTTCGGACAACAGCTCGGCCAGCTCGGGGAAGCGCGACTCGGCTGCCAAGAGCGACGACAAGGCTTCGAACGTCTCTAGATCGCGACCATCGTGCGTCTGAACCAAGCGCCAAGCCAGGATGGCCTGGGCGCGGTCCCCTTTGACCTGCTCGTGGAGCAACGCGATGCGCACGCGATCGGCGCGCGCCGCCGCAGGATCGCTGCTTTGGCGGGCACGGAGCGCGAGCGCGGCTACCAGCTCGTCCCAACGCTCGGCGCGTTCCAACGCTCGGCACAGGCCATCGAGCGAGCTTTGATCCAGCGGCGAAAGCGCAAGGCGGGCCTGGAAGTTGCGCACGGAACGGTTGGCGTCACCGAGCACGGTGAGCGAAAGCTCGGCGGCCTCGCCCAGCACCAGCAGCTGTTCGGCCTCGCCGGTCTCCAGCCCCGCTCGCTGTTCGAGCACTTGCGTGAGCTCCAACAATTCCTGGGCGTTGCGCAGCAGCTCGCTCAGCTCGCGCGCGGCGTGCAGCGCAGTCGCCGGTGCCTCCGGAGCCAGTCCGAGGACACGTCGATAGAGATCCATGGCGCGCGCAGGATTGTTCAACTCGACGCGGCAAACGTCACCTGCCTCGGAGAGCAGCTCCGCGCGCAGGGCGGGATCGGACTCCTCTTCGGCGACGCGGACCAGCGTGTCGGCGCGACGATCTTGGCCACCGACGCGGGCTGCCAGCTCGGCGAATCGCTCACGGCGCGACTCGAGCTTGGGCTCCAACACGACCAAGGTGAGCAGCGTCTCGAAGGCGCCGGCGGGGTTCGCTAGCTCCTCCAAGCTGAGCTTGACCACCTCTTCGAGCAGCACGATGCGCTTCGCGCGAGGCGCGCTCTGGGCCAAGACCTCGAGCATGCGCACGACGTCGACCGTGCTCGCCGTGGCCCGATAGTGAGCTTCGAGCGCTCGCGCGGCGCTTTCGCGCGACGATTCACCGCTCTCCAGCAAGGCTTCGGCCGATGCAGGCAGCGACACGATGCGCTCCAGCAAGGCGACCGCATCGCGCACGTCCGCCTCGCGACCGAGCATCTTCTGCGCCCAGCCCAACGCGGGCAGCGGCTCGTTCAGATCCAGCCACAGGGCGGCCATCCGCCCCATCGTTTCGCCTGGGTCGGAGCTCTTGTTCGCGCTCAAGCGCAAATTCAAGAGCTCAATCAGCGGACGGCGATGACCGTGACGCTCGTACAGGCGCTCGAGCGAGGACTCGACCCGCGTATCCCCGGGGCTCAGCTGATTGAGCTTTTCGAAATAGGCGATCGCGCGTTCGGGATCGCTGGCGAAGTCGCGAGCGGCCATGGCAGCTTCGCGCAAGATCTCGATCCGCTCCACCTTGCCCAGCGGCTCGGCCAGGCGACGGTCGTACAGCGCGAACAAGTCGGGCCAACGACCAGCGGCGTTGAATGACAGCTTCAGTCGATCGAACGCCCACTCCGCGGCCGGGCAGAGCGCCGTAACGCGCTCCAAGAGGTGCACCACTCGCTCCGCGTCGTCGAACCATTCTTCGTGGAACTCGACCACTTTGCGCCCGAGCGAATCGGCGATCTCGGCCGACAGATCGCGCTCGATGGCACGCGTGTACGCCTCGGCGACCGGCCCCGGTTGATCGAGGCGGCGCGCCATTTGCTCGGCGAACTCCCAGAGCTGCTCTTCACCGGGCGCGGCTTCGGCGCCGCGCAGCGCGAGTCGCAGCGCCTCTTCCGGTACGTCCGTCTTGGTCTCGAGCAACTGCATCAGCCAACGGCTACGGGCCGCGGCAAGCTCGGGAGCGTCGTTCGAAACCGCGAGCAAGGCTTCGATCACGTCCGCGCGTGCGGACGGATCTTCCGAACCTTCAGCCACGCGTTCCAAAATGGCTGCGGCTTGCGCCCGCGACTCGGGCACGGACAAGGCCTGGTGTACGACGCGAAGCGCCTCAGCGTCACTGGGATTCACGGCCAAAATGGGCTCCACTAAAGTGAGCGCCTCTTTGGCGCGTGACAACGACCCGATCATCAAAGTAGCCCGACGCAGTTCGACCGCGCTGCGCGCCTCGGGCTCCACACGCTTGGCCAAGCTGTCCAACGATTCCAGCGCCGCTTTGGCGTCGCCGGACGCGGCTTGCAAGCGCGCCAGCTCGGAGAGCGCATCGGTCCGCTCCGGATCGCGCTCGAGCACCTCTCGATACAGCTTGCGGGCCGCCTTCGGGCTGTCGAACAGCGTCTCTTCGGCGTGCGCCCACTCGATCAGCACGCCCGCGGGATCCGAGGCGTGCTCCAGGCGGTGCCGGAACAACCAGCGGTAGTCATCGACGCGCTTCGGCGTTCGCTCGGCGTGGCTCAAGAAGGCGGCAAACGCCTCGCCATCGCTCGAACCTTCGCCAGCGGAGCCGGAAAGTAGCTTGCGGAAGACCTCGGCCGCGCTATCCGCGCGCTCGGGATCTCGAGCCAACGCCCGCGCCTGGGCCAGCTGAACTTGCCTGGCGCGTGCCGGCTGCAGACCGCGCGCCAGCGCCGCATCGACGAGCGCCACGAAGGCCTTGCCGTTGCCCGTCTGCACGGCTCGTTCCTCGAGCCCCACGAGCAAGGAGACCAGCTCTCGCTCCTCCCCTGCCCGCAGCAGCACTTCGAACGCGCTTCGCACGGCATCGAAGTCACCCGCCCGCGCGGCCAATTCGACCAGTCGCTCCGCCGCCTCGCGATTGTCCGGGTCCGCGTCCAACACGCGCGAGAACAGACGCTGCGCGCGGACACCCTGGTCCGAGAGCCCTTCACTGAGCCGCCCGCCTTCCAGCCAAATGCGCGCCGCCTCCGTGGCATCTTCGGCCTGCAAGGCCAAGGCATTGCCCAGGCGCTCGAGCAAATTGGCGCGTAGCTCTGGCTCACTTTCGTGTGCGAGCCTTCGTTCGAGCACGGCCTGCACGGTCTTGCCGTCGTTCTGCTCGCGAGCCAATTGCTCGATGGTCTCGGACACCTCGTCGGACAAATCGCTCGCTTGCACGAGCTCGCGGTAATGCTCGAGGGCACGCGCGCGCTCGCCCTGCGAGCTTGCCACCTCGGCCAAGCGCAGCAAAGTCACGTTGCGCCGCTCGGGGTCGAGCTGCGGCAGCACACGCGACAGCTCTTCGTAGACCGCTGCCGGGTCCGAAGCCTCGCTCAGGGCATCCACGAGTGATTGATGCAGCACCAAATCACGCGGTTCCTCGGCCACCGCGCGGCGCCAGATGGAGATCGCGGCGGCAGGGTCATTGAGCTCACGGCGATGCAAGAGCGCCAAGCGTTGCAAGAGCTCGCGGCGCCGCACCGGATCGGTTTCACGCTCCAACATCGACGAATACAGCGCCAGGCGCTCTGCGGGAGCGCCCTGTTCGGTGAGCATTTCGTCGATCCGCTGCATCAGCTCGCGCGACGACGGATCGCGCGCCAGGGCGCGCCGATAAGTTTCGATCGCGTGCGGGATGTCACCCGCGGTCGCCAGAGCATCGCCGGTGGCGGTGGCCAACGCGAGCAACGCCGGGGTATCCAACGCGCGATCGGCCAGCGCTGCGCGCAAGAGTTCGGCGCTGCGCGCGCTATCGCCCGAGAGCGCGGCCAGCCGGCGCACCTTGGCCAAGCGCTCACCGATTTGCTCGGGGGCGTAGTCCAGCGCGAGGCCCAGCGCGCGTCCCGCGCATTCGAGCGCTTTCGATTGATCCTTCAGCACGGTCTCACTGAGCCAGCTGGCCTCGTCGAGCGCATTGCAACGTGCTTCTGGATCGCTGCCGAGCTCGGCGCGAGTCTCGAGCACGCGCACGAGTCCGGCGCTCGGCTCTTCACGTCGAAACAGCGGTTCGAGCACGTCCGCCGCGGCCAGCCGCGCATCGCCGACAAGCAGCAGCTTTTCGGTGGCCAAGCGCGCGGCTCGATCACTCGGATCGAGCGCCAGCGCGCCCTGCAACGCACGCAGTGCGCCCTCGGGATCACCGAGTCGCGCCAGGCGCATTTGGCCGAGCTTGACCAAGAGCGCGACCCGCTCGCCGCCCTCCAAGAGCTCCGCTTCACGTTCGAGCACCGTCGCGAGCTCGGCATAGCGCTGCGCTTGCTCGAGCAGCGGCACGATCCGTTCGTTGATCTCGCGTGAGGGACCGC
Source organism: Polyangiaceae bacterium (assembly GCA_035273265.1). Lineage (GTDB taxonomy): Bacteria > Myxococcota_A > Polyangia > Polyangiales > Polyangiaceae > PMG-095. Next base: position 13,423 of record DATEPG010000382.1, on the reverse strand, counting down.
ACAGCGCAGACAGCCGCTGCCAGGCGGCCAAGATCGATTCCGGATCTCGGCTGCGAGCCGCGCGCAGCTCCGCTGCCTGAAACGCCAACTGCCGCGCTTGGCTGGGGTCGGAACTGCGCTCCGCGCGCACGAACAGGACGTCGGAAAGTCCCTCGTCATCCGACGCCTCGCCATACAGAGCCTCGAGCCGACGCAGGGCTTCTTCGGTCCAAGGCGAGCCGATCAGCGCGCGCCAAGCCACGATCGCGCGCGCTGGATCGCCTCCCTCGCCGTCACAAAGCCGGGCCAGACGCCGGGCCGCCGCCTGCCGCGGCTCGGGCCCGGTCTCCAGCGAGACGACGCGCTCGAGAGCTGCAATCAGCTGTTTTCGTTCCGACGCTTCGGCATACAGATCGGACAGCTGCTTGGCCGCCTCCAGCACCGCGACATCGTCACTGCCGGCCTCGATCACCTGCTGAAACGCGGCCTGGGCACGCTTGAGATCGCCGATTTTCAGGTAGACGTGGCCAACGTCTACCCCGACGCGCGCACGCACGCTCAGAATGCGACTGGTTTGCAGCGCGCGCGCCAAGAGCCGCGCGGCTTGCTCCGGCTGATTCAAACTCAGACTCAAACCGACGAAGCGACGTCGCAAGTCGTCGTCACCCGGATCGCCGGCCACGACCGGGGCGAGCAGTTCGAGCGCGCCCGCGGGATCGTGCAAGGCGTCCTGGCGCAAGATCCCGAGCCGACGTTGCACCTCGACACGACGCGGGCCGCGCACCTGCTTGAGCTCGACGCCCAGCATGGCCACGGCGCGGTCGGTGCGCCCCGTCTTCTCGTACGCGTCCGACAGCGTCGCCGCGGCGCGCAGCGAAACCGTGCGATTTTCCAGGAGCGCTTCAGCCGAGCGCAGGGCCATGGCATGCGTCGGTTCGGTCTCCAACATGCCCTCGACGTGACCGAGCGCGCGCGTCGGGTCCTTCAATTCGGACAAGCACAAGTCGACCAGCCACTCGCGCAGCAACGTCGCTTCTTCGACGCTCGGCGCGGGTTCGCGCCGTAGCGCTTGCTCCAGTAGATCGACGACGTCTTTGTGCCGCCCGCGGGCGATCAAGCGTTGCACGACTACCGAGCGAACGTCTTCGCGACTCGGATCGAGGCGCAAGATGCGCTGCCCAATCTCGATCGTCGCCTCGTCGCTCTCGGGCGCCGCTTTGACCAACTCGGACGCTTCGTGGAGCAGGCCGGCGCGGCGTGCAGGTTCGCTTTCACGCGCGCTGGCTTCGACGTACAATTCGGCTAATTTCGTGGCCTTGCCAGCGGCGCGCAGCAGCCGTTCCTGAAGCGCGAGGAGCTCCGGGTCACCGGGCACCGCCAGCGCCGCGCGCTCCGCGTGCGCAATCGCGCCGTCACTGTCGCCCAGCGTCTCGGCGAAGAACTCGGCTGCGCGCAAGTACACGAACAGCTGCTGCTCGGGCTGCAGCAACTTGACGCGCTTCTCGGACAGCGTTTGCTCGTAAGCAAAGGCCAGCTCGGCCACCTTGTCGTGCTGCGTCGCTGCGGCGTGCAGCCGTAGCCAGGCATCGACGGGTTGTTCGCCTTTCGCGACCGCGGTGACCAGCATGTCCAGCACTTCTGCTGGGTTGTCGAGCCGTTGCTCCAGCGCCTCGGCGACCTCCCACAGCTTCAACGCAAGCACGCTGACGGGTCGACGACGGCCTTCCTGAGTCGGAGGGATCGTTGACATGATTCGAACCCCAAACGCTACCAGACCTGAGGCGCGGTTGCGCGGTCCGTAATTTACCGCTGTTTACCTACATTGGCGAGCAGCCGGGGGTTGCGGGCCTACTTCAAGACTCTACTCAGGCGATAGAAAGTCGATCAGGTGTTGGTTCACGAGCTCGGGTAGGTCGTGATGTAGCCAATGTCCGGCATTGGCGAAGCGCGCCACCCGAACGTCCGGTACGTGGCGCGCCAGGTCTGGCAGCAACACGCGCGCCGAGAGCGCCAGATCTCGCTCGCCCCAAAGCAGCAGCGTGCGTTGAGTCACGAACCAAGGGGGGCCCACGGGTGCGCGGAACTGGGCGCGGTAGTAGCTCAAGGCCGCGCGAGCCACTCCCGGCCGGCGCATTGCCGCCAAATAGCGCTGAACATCGGCCTCCGAGAATGCGCCCGGCCGCACCGTCAGGCCGCGCATCGAGAGCCACATCGGCAGCCACTGACACACCAACCACTCAGGGAACCAGGGCAACTGGAACATCAGAGCGTACCAGGAGCGACGCAGCTGATCGAAATGGCGCAACGCGCTGCGAAGCTGCGCCGGATGGGGCGCGTTGATCACGACCAGCCGGTCAACCAGTTCTGGGTGCCGAGACGCCAAGCAATAAGCGAGTGGCCCGCCCCAATCGTGACCGACGACGTGTACCTTGGAAAAGCCTAGGGCGGAAATCAGCCCGGCGATATCGGCGGCCAGCAACTTCAAGCGGTAGTCGAGCACGTGCGGCAATCGGTCGGATTCGCCATAGCCCGGCAAATCCGGCGCGATCGCCCGAAAACCGGCAGCCGCAAGCGCCTGCATTTGACCCTGCCAATCCGCCCAGTATGCCGGAAACCCGTGCAGCAGCAGCACCGGCGGCCCAGAGCCGAGCTCCGCCACATGCAGCTCGAGCCGCCCCGCGCTCACTCGGCGGTGCTCGACGCTCATGGCCTCGAGCTCCGGCGTCGCTCAGCCAGGCGTTGCAGGCCACGGAGTAAGCGACGACCGAGATCGGGTGCGATACGGTTCATTGCGTACAGCGCCCAGGCTTCGGGGGTGATCGGCAACAGGGCCGGATTCCGCCCCACGGCTCGGAGCACCTGAGCGGCCACGCGTTCCGGCCCATAGTTGCGCTTTTGGTAGAACCGCTGCACGTTGGCCCGCTCGCTCTCGGGATAGGCGGCGCCCCGCATGCGCATGTGGGCGATGATCGGCGTATCGATGAACCCGGGGCACAGCACCGACACGCCCACGCCGAGCGGAGCGAGCTCTGCCCGAAGCCCCTCGGATAGGCCGATGACCGCGAATTTGGTGGTCCCGTAGGCGGTCATCGCCTCGGAATTGTAGTAGCCGGCAGCGGAAGCAATATTGATGATTTGCCCGCGCCCGCGCGCCGCCATCTTGGGTGCAAAGAAGTGACAGCCGTGCACGACGCCCCACAAATTGACGTTCATGATCCAGTGCCAATCTTCCAGGTTGGTGGCGAGTAGGCCGCCGGCGAGGCCCACGCCGGCGTTGTTCACGAGCACGTCTGGCGTTCCCGAGCGGCACACCAGCTCGCAGAAATTCGCCATCTGCTCGCGCGATCCAACGTCCACGGCGGCGGTCTGGACGCTTTGCGCGCCTTCGGCGAGCAGCTGCTGTTCCAGCCCGATCAAATCGCTGCCCGGCAAGTCACACACGAAGAGCTGAGCCGAGGCGCGCGCGAATGCGAGCGCGGTGGCTCGTCCGATGCCGCTGGCCGCGCCAGTGATGACGACCAACCGATCCGCGAATTCCTTTGACGCTCGCAACCTTCACCTTCCTAGCTCGAGGGCCTGAGTTTGCTAAAACCAGGGGCGCTCATCGTCAGACAAGCATTGCTATCGACTACGCCCAACTCGGCAAAGTCTTCGCGGCATTTCCGGCCGAGTTCGCGGCCCGAGTCCCCACCGAGTAAGTCAGCGTAACGCTTTCGCGCGCACAGAGCCAAGTAGCCCATGTCGACCGTCGCCAGGCCGGGCGCCGCGCGTTCGAAGGCGGCCAAGGCGCGCTGCTGATCGCCGCGCACGGCCGCCAAGCAACCAGCCGCGAAGTAGCCCATGGGCGCCGCGTACACGGGACTATCCTGCACGACTCGCCTCACCGAGCGCTCGGCTTCGCGGACGACGTCGCTTTCGGTTCCGCCCTCATCCAGCGCGGCGATGCAGCTCAACGCGCGTTCGAACTCGGAGAACACGCGCATCAAATGCACGCGCAAAAACTGCGACGAGCTCAGCCCGGGCCATTGCTCTTGCACGAACCCGCGCGCAAGCTTTCCCTCGCCCCGATAGCGATGCACCGACTGCCTCGAGATCAGTCGCCCCCAATGGCCCGCCGTGAAGCGCCCGGGTTCGCAGGATCGAAAGGAGGAATCGTCCGTCGCCACGCGAAGGCCGGTATCCAAATCGTTGGCTGCCAACGCCGTGATGCACGCCGGGTAGATGAGATGCATCAGCGCGAAACGATCGGAGCGCTCCTGCGCCTCGCGGATCAGGGCCGGCACGCGCGCCGTTGCTTTCGGCAAATCGCCGCACAAGATCAGAGAATTGCACGACCAAGCCTGGGCATTGGTCAGCTCCCAGGTGACCGCGCGGCAACGCTCCCGCAAAATCACTTCGGCCTCGTCCAGCAGCCGCTGAGCGGCGCGCCATTCTCCAGAAAAAACGCGCACCAGGCCGCCAGCGATCTTTGCCAGCGCGCTGCCGTGCGGATCTTGGCTGCGCAGCGCGAGTCCCTCGGCGGTGCGCACGAGACGCTCGATGCGATCACGCGACCCCGCCCCCACCGCTGCGGCGTTGCTGGCCTCGAAGGCGAGCGCGCGACAGATGCGGATCGGTTCACCGACGTTCAACGCGAGTTGCAATTGTTGCGCGCCGAAGTCCGCACCGCGCAACAGGTCGACCATGGTCAGGCCCACGGTGGCGGAGAACGCAACATCGACGCGGATCAGATCTTTCGCGGTGCAGCGGTCGACCGGGGTCTGCTCGAACGAAAGCCCTCGCAGCCGCAGGCGCGCGCGGTGATAGAGCAAGGAAGTGACGGCGGCGCTGGTCGATTCGGGGTACTTCATGCCCACCTCGAGCAGCACCGCGCGCAGCTCCGCCAGGCCGTCGAGGTCTCGCCCGCCCTTCAAGTAGTGCTCGGCCGCGCGCCGCGAGAGCTCGATCGCTTGCTCGCTGGGCGCGGCTCGCGCAGCGTCGTGATAGGCGTCCGCCGCTTCGGCACTACGCCCGGCGTTCACCAGCGCGTCTCCGACGCGCGTCAGCAGCTCGTGACGCGGGCGATCTGCGCCGATTGCCAGCGCCATCCGATACAAACGCGCCGCGCGCAAGAAGGCCAAGCCGTCCTCGGCAGCTTGCGCCGCACGGAGCACGTGCAGCCGCGCGTTTTCGGCCTCGTCCGCAGCCAGGTAGCGTTCGACCAGCGCCTCCGGGTCGGCCGAGCCAGTGGCTTCGAGCGCGCGCGCCAGCGCGCCGTGCAAGGCGCGCTGGCGCGGGACGCTCAGGGCCGCGAGCACGCTGTCACTGACCCGCGCGTGGTACGGTTCGACGAATTCTTGGCCATCCATGCGCGAGCTGCGCACCAACCGGGTCGCGCGCAGCCGCGCCCGCGAGGCTTCATTGCGTGGCACGCCGGCGGCTTGCTCGACCACCCCGTACGGCAGCGGGCCGTTGGCCAGCGAAAGCACCTGAAGTAGGGAGCCCGCGTCCGGGGGCAGCTCGGCGACACGATTTTGAATCACCTGCTCGAGCGAGACGCCGAGCGGTTGCTCGGCGTTCGCATCGCTCGTTGCCTTCCGTCCGAGCTGCCACTCGGCCAGCTCGGACACGAAAATGGGCACTCCTTGCGACTCGAGCGCGATCGCCCGCGCCAGCGGCGACGGCTCCCCTCGCCCGTCCGCCAGCGACAATTGTGCGAGCTCGACGGCCTCTTCGGGCGAAAGCTGATCGACCGAGACGTAGCGGACGTCGACGCGCGGACGCAGCCGCTCGAGCATGGCCTGGAGTTCGCTCAAGATCGGACTGGTCAGCCGCACCTCCTCGCGAAATCCACACAGCAGCAGGAGCGCGGGCGCGTTGGGCGGACGCAGTAGCTCCTCGAGCAACACCAAACTATCGATGTCACTCCACTGCACGTCGTCGATGTGCACGACCAAGCGCGTGATCGCCCCGAGCGCGAAGAGCAGCTCCTTCAAGGCGGCGAACGCGCGTTTTCGAAGTTCGATCGGCTCGGCGACCTCGCGTTCCGGCAAAGCCAGCTCGGCAATGCAGGGCACGGCGCGCAGCACCGGAAACACGCGCGCCAAATAGTGCAAATCAGCCGACAACGCTTGGGGCAGCGGCGCCTTCGCGGGCACGGTCAGGTAGCGGCTCAGCTCGTCGACCACGCTATCCATGCCCTTGAACGGCAAGGCCTCACGTTCGAAGCAACGTCCGGACAGCACGAGCGTGCCGCTCTGCTCGGCAAGGCGGGTCAAAAAGCGCTGCGCCAGTACCGTTTTGCCCATGCCGGAGCGGCCGGCAATCAGCACCACCACGGCATTGCCGGCGCAACTCGCTTGCCAGGCGTCGTTCAGCAAATCGATCTGCTGCTTGCGACCAACGAAGGGGCGCGCCGAGCTGACGCCGAGGCTCGCCGCCGGAACGGAGCGCGCGCCGAAGCCGTCCACTCGAGTCAGTCGCGCCACCACTTCTTCGGCGCACGGACGACATTTGGGGTCGGGATGCAGCAAATCCAGACACAACGCCTCGAGATCGGGCGGCACGAAGGCGGCCAGCGCGCTCGGCGGAAGAGCACGCGTTTGCTGCTTGCCGAACAGCAGATTGCGCGGGTTTTCGTCGACCGGCAGGCGGCCCGTGAGCGCCTCGTAGATCATCACACCCACTGCGTACCAATCGCCGGCCGTGCTCGCCGCAGCAGCGCGCGCCTGCTCGGGAGCCATGTACGCGGGCGTGCCCAAGATCTGCTCCTCCAGGCGCGGGTTGCCCTGCACGCCGGAGAGATCCAGGACCACACCGAAATCGAGCAGCACCACGCGTCCGTCCGTGGTGACCTGCACGTTCGAGGGCTTGATGTCGCGATGCAGCTTGCCCGCCGCGTGAATCGCCAGCACCCCTTGCGCCAACTGCAGCAACGCTGGCCGCAGCCGCTCGATGTCGCACGCGGACTCCGGGCGATGCCGCACCCAGCGCAGAAAATCCACGCCGTCCAAGAGCTCCATGGTGAAAAACCAGTGGTCACCCTCTGATACCATTTCGTACAGCTGCACCACGTTCGGGTGGGAGATATCGGCCAACGCGCGAAACTCGCCCTTGAAGCGCAGTAGCGCCGATGGCTCGATGTAGGCCATCGTCTTGAGCGCGACCGGCAAAGACGATTCGCGATCGCGCGCCCGGTACACCACGCCCATGCCGCCCTCGCCGAGGCGGCCTTCGAGCACGAAGCGTTCGCTGCCTTCGAACTCCATCGCTGGACGATTCGCTTCAGCGCGAGCGCACGCGCGGCTTTTCGGAGCGAGCCGAGCGAGACTGCGTAGTCCGACCGGAATCACGCGCGCCACGTCCGGGAGCCACGGGTGTCGACACGCCGTAGTCCGGTGGCACCAAATGCTGGGGACCACGGCCAATCAAATCAGCGCGGCCCGCCTTGCGCAGAGCCTCGCGAGCGAGCGGATGGTGTTGCGCGTCCCACCAAAAGATCAGCGCCTTCATCATGCGCTTTTCGCGCAGATCGGTGGCGGTATACACGGGCTCATTGGTGAGCGGATCGATGCCCGTGTAATACATGGCAGTCGCGATCGCCATCGGCGTGGGAATGAAGTCCTGGATCTGCCTCGGGCGCAGGTTCTTTTGCTTCAAGTACAGGGCCAGCTCCACCGTGTCCGAAAGCGTGGAGCCCGGATGACCGGTGATGAAGTACGGCACCAAGTATTGTTCTTTGCCGGCCGCTTCACTGGCCTGACAGAACGCCTGCGCGAAGCGCTCGTACACCTCGATGCCCGGCTTCTTCATCTTCTTCAGCACCTCCGGGTTCGAGTGCTCGGGGGCCACCGAGACTTGGCCACCGGTGTGGTGCTTGGCCAACTCCGCGATGAATTCCGGGCTGCGCTCGGCCAAATCGTAGCGCACGCCGGAGGCGATGAACACGCGTTTGACGCCCTTTTCGGCGCGTACTTTGCGCAGCAGATCGATCAACGGGTCATGATCGGTCTTCAAGTTTTCGCAGATCCCGGGGTGCACGCAGGACAGCCTGCGACACGCGCTCTCGGTGCGCTCGTCCTTGCACGCCATCTTGTACATGTTGGCGGTCGGGCCACCCACGTCCGAGATCGTGCCGCTGAAGCCTGCCATGCGCGAGAGCTGTCGCACTTCACGCAACACGCTTTCCGCCGAGCGGCTCTGGATGATGCGCCCCTCGTGCTCGGTGATGCTGCAAAAGGTGCAGCCGCCGAAGCAGCCGCGCATGGTCACGATCGACTCCTTGACCGTGTCGTACGCCGGAATGCGCTGGCCCGCGTAGTCCGGGTGAGGACGGCGCGTGAACGGCATGTCGTACAAGCCGTCCATCTCCTTCTCGTCCAGGGGTAGCGCGGGCGGATTGAAATACACGGCCTGCTTGCCGTGCACTTGCAAGATCGGCCGGCCATTGTGGGCGTTCGTTTCGAACTGGAACAAGCGCGACATGACGGCAAATGCCTGCTTGTCCGTGCTCACCTCTTCGTACGAAGGCAAGACCACGGCTTTGCCGTCGCGCACGAAGCGCGTCGCGTCGTCCGCGATCGGTTGCCACTCTTCGGGATTCTTTTTGACGTGCGCGGTACCGCGTACGTCGGTCAACGCGCTGACCGGTTCGCCCTCGGCCAAGCGCCGCGCGATCTCCCAGGCCGCGCGCTCGCCCATACCGAACACCAGCAGATCGGCCTTGGCATCGAGCAAGATCGAACGCCGCACCGACTCCGACCAATAATCGTAGTGCGCGATCCGGCGCAGCGACGCTTCGATCCCGCCCAGCACGATCGGCAGCCCCGGGAAGGCCTGACGACACAGGTTCGAGTACACGATGCTAGCGCGGTTCGGCCGCGCCTCGGTGCGGCCGCCCGGCGAGTACTGATCTTCACCGCGCATTTTCTTTTGCGCGGTCAACTTGTTCAGCATCGAATCCAGGTTGCCGGCGGTCACGCCCACGAACAGCTTCGGCCGTCCCATGCGCGCGATGTCGTCCGGCTTCTGCCAATCCGGCTGGGCGATCAACCCGACCTTGTAGCCGCGCGCCTCCAAGAAGCGCGCGATCAGCACCGGCCCGAACGCCGGGTGATCCACGTACGCATCGCCCGTGATGATCAAAATATCGAGCTGCTCGATGCCACGCTCGACCAAATCCGCCCGCGTAGTCGGCAAGAACGCCGCATTCGGCCCGCGCTTCGCAGCACGCGACGGCACACGGAGTTCAACCAAAGACATGGCCGCCTTCTAGCACGCAGCCCCGCCTCGCGCCCTGCCCACGCGCGATTGGGCGGGTCCGACGAAAGGGCTTGATGGGTCACGCGGCGCGGCGGGCGCGTCTCAGCCTTCGGCGGCTCGGACGGCCTCCGTGCGCTGGTCGGGCCACGACGCCGAAGGCTGAGACGGTTGCGCCGCTCGCTGCGACCATCAACCCACCCGGCTCGAGGCGCCGAGGCGCGGACTCAGTCGGCGGTGCCGAACACTTCGCGCAGACGCGCCATGTCCGGATCGAGCACGTAGCCACCGAGCCCAATGCGCAGCGAGATCGTGATCTCGTCGCCCCACGGCCACCACAGGCCGTAGCCGAGCAAGCGGCCCGAGTTGTCACCGGTGAACACGCGCTGGTCGGTGCGCACGCCGCCCGTGGCTTCGGCCACCTCTTTCAGCGCGGCTGGCCCATTGACGATCGTCTTCGAGCCCCACTCGTTGGGCAAGAAGCGGAGCACCACCGCCCGCGCTTCGGCTTCCAAATCCACATTGAACGAGGAGGCCACGCACGAAAAGCGGCTATCCCAGCTCCACCCGCCCTTGATCCAGGCTTTCTTCAGTTGTTCGAACACCGCGAACAACGCGGCAGACGAACCAGCACGAGCGTCCATGAGCAAAACATAGCCGAGAACTGCCTCGATCGTCAGATTTTGAGAAAGTGTCCCGATTCGATGCAGTTTTTGTGGCCCCGCCGGCCCACTCGGGCCGCGCCAGAATTTCCTAGAGTCCGGCCGGGAGCCGGGGGCGGGGCGGCTCGGACGCCGCTCGGGGCCGGCGCCAGAGGCTCAGTCCAGGCACTCCAGGAGGGCGCTCAGCCCCGCTACCAGGCGAGGTCCGCCTGCAGCGCAGCTCGCAGCTTGTCGGCCATCTTTTGGTGAGTCTCGAGACTGGGGTGGTAATCGCAGCCGAGGCCGTCGGTTGTCCCGTCTTGGATGCCGAACTCGAGCAGGGTCAGGTTGTCGTCGCCCGCCGTTTTACGCTCGGCGATCACGGCTTTCAAATACGCGGAGGCCTTCGGGTAGTCGTCGCTGCTCAGCATCGGCCCGAGCGCGAGGAAGAAACGCGCAGACGCATAGCGCGCGCGCAGATCGCTGACGAAGTTCAGATACGCGCTTTGAAAGGCGGCCCCCGGATCGCCCTTCGCAAAATCATTCGTGCCCAAGTTGATGACGACCGCGTGCGGCACGAATTTGCCGAAGTCCCAAGTGCTCGCCACGCGTTCCGGCAGCGTACGCGGATAACGATCGGGCATCACCTCCGTGGTCGTGCCTTCGTAGTTACGGTACATGCCGATGCCGGACCACGCTTCCGTGTACAATTCGGCGTTGACCGCGCGCGCCGCGATCGCCTCGTAGCTGAGGTACTGATTTTCGGTAGCGGCCGTGAATGGGCAGGGATTGACGCCCTCATTGCCGTAGCCGGCGGAGATCGAATCGCCGATCACTTCCAAGCGCCGCGTGGGCAACGGCGCGCCCGGCAAGTAAGCGCTGGCCGCCAAATCGAAGCCATTGAACGTGGTCTCCTTGAACGACGCTTCAGTGCGCCGATAGAGGAGCAGCTCATGTGCGCCTGCCGCGAGGCCGCTGGCGAGCTCGTATTTCTTCGTGCCCGACTGCAATGTGAGCACGCTGTGCTTGCCGTCGAGCACGACCTCGAACACGTTGCTACCGGAGTCGCTCAGCGTGAGGCCAATCGCGGTGCCCGTGAAACGCAGCGCGATTGCCGTACCCGGCCAGGCGAATACCGGCGCGTCCGCTTTGGATTGATCGAAGCGGCCGATGAAGCGCGGCCCCACCGGCCCGGCCCCCGCCTGGGATTGCTGGGCGCCAGCGAGCGCCCGACTGCCCCCTTCGCCGCTTCCGTCCGCCCGGACAGTCCGCGCCGGCCCAAGGGAGCCCGACGAGCAGGCTGCAACTCCAAAACCACCCAGCAGCAGCCGTCCAATCGCGAAACCTGCACGCATCGTCGCCGATCCTTGCAGCTGCAGCCGCCCGAGTCACGGCGCACAGCCCAGCGCTCGCGAGAACGGCAGGCCATTCGGCCGACAGAATCGTAAACCCATGTGTTCTTTTCTCTTGTTGAGCTCGCGCGTGCTTGTGCTATGAACCGCGCGCCGTCACGGGGCGGTAGTTAAGTTGGTTATAACGCCGGCCTGTCACGCCGGAGGCCGCGGGTTCGAGTCCCGTCCGCCCCGCTAAAATTTTCGCGACGCAACGCACATCGGAGGTGCGTTGCCTGTCTCCCTCGGAGACAGCGCTCGACGAAATCTCGCACCCCCTGCGGCCCAATCGCCACGCGAAAGTTTCTCGAAGCTTTCGCGCGCCTAGGCCGCGCCACTTCACAGTTTGACAGATCGTGGGCAGTGCGACGAATCAGCGCAGGGACGTGCCGTTCAGCTCACGGAAGTACTGACAATGGCAGTTCCGGTGCTATTGATGCTGTCAGCGGAAGAGATGATCCGTGACTCCCAGGCGATCAGCCGAGCCACCTGGTCTCGAACCCGGTCCCTCCCCACCAGTCCACGCTGTTTCAGCTTCAGAAAAAGGATTTGCCTTGAGAACTTTGCATAGTTTCGCGACGGTTTGCGTGTTGGGCGCCGCGCTCGCGGCTCTGGTTACTACTAGCGCTTGCAGCAGTGACGACCCCGCCCCCACGAACACGGCTGGCGCCGCTGGCACACCGGGCGCAGCTGGCGCACCCGCGACCGCTGGCGCACCCGGCGCAGCAGGCGGAGGCACGACGCTGACGGGTGACGCGACGCGCGGCGCCGCACTTTGGGTGAAGCCGACCCTGGGTTGCGATAGCTGTCACGGCCTGCACGCCGAAGGTGGCAACGCGCCGAACATCACCAAATCGGTCACCGGCGGAATCGGCGCCTTCACGCAGGCGCAATTCCACAACTCCGTGCGCAAGGCCCTTACCAAGGAAGGCGTGCCGCTTTGCACCGCCATGATCGCGCTCTCGCCGCAAGACGCGAGCGATCAGGACATCGCCGACATGTACGCCTATCAGCAAGCTCAACCAGCGGTCGACACGCCCGTCGCCAGCCCGGCGTTTTGCGCGTCGATGTGCTGCAAGGGCGAATCGGTCAAGTAAGCCGTTCAGAACGTGATTTCCGCGAGCCGAAGGACGCAAGTCCTTTGGCTCGTTCGCGTTTTGTGCCTCGCGCAGCCGCAACTCTAGTTCTAACGATCGCCTTTGACCTCCCCGTAGCCGGCCATGTCTTCAGAATCTGCTCCGCCTGCGCCGCTCAGCGCGGGCGCGCCGAGCGACCCTGGGTCCACCGAAAGCACGCGCCACGCGCGAGCGCTGCTGATCGGTGCGCTCCTGGTGTTCGTGTCGAGCATCGCGTTCTCGACCAAGGCCATCTTGGTCAAACTCGCTTATCGCCAGGGCATCGACTCGGTCAGCTTGCTTGCGTTGCGTTTTGGCTTCTCGGCGCCGTTCTTTGCTTACGCGGCTTTTGGCGGTCGCCTGCGCGGCAAGCTGCCCCGCCCACTTACCCGCCGTGACGCGGCTACGATCATCGCGCTCGGTGTGCTCGGCTACTACCTCGCCAGCCTGAGCGACTTCATCGGCCTCCGCTACATTTCCGCCGGGCTCGAGCGCTTGATCTTGTTCGTTTACCCCACGCTGGTGGTGGTGCTCGAGGCAGCCCTCTTCAAAATCCGCCTCGGCCGGCGGCAAGTGCTGGCCCTGTTCATCACCTACGCCGGGATCTTCCTGGCCTTCCGCGGCGAAGTCGGCAGCTTCGGTTCCGACGTCCCACGCGGCGCAGCCTGGATCTTCGGCAGCGCCCTCACCTATGCGATCTACCTGATCGGTGCGGGCCAAATGGTCCCTAAGCTCGGCTCGCAACGCTTCACCGCCCTGGCCCTGCTGTCCGCTACTTCTGCGGTTCTTTTGCACGCTTGGCTGGGCGGCGCAAAAATCCTCGGCCTACCGCCGGTCGCTTACCTGATCGGCTCGACCATGGCGATCGTCGCGACCGTGCTCCCCGCGTTCCTACTCGCGCGCGGCATCGCGTTGATCGGCTCCGGGCCCGCCGCCATCATCAGCAGCGTTGGCCCTGTCTCGACCATTTTGCTCGCGTACCTGGTGCTCCAAGAGGGCATCTCCCCCAGCGAGTTCCTAGGCACGGCCCTGGTCATCATCGGCGCGACGCTGGTCGCCT
>DATEPG010000381.1:0-57187 GCA_035273265.1 Polyangiaceae bacterium | reverse complement strand
CCAGGAAGATCGTCGCTTACCGCAACGAAAAGGGGGCTTTCACCAGCCGCAGCAAGCTGCTGGAAGTGCCTGGTTTCGGCCCGCGCACCTTCGAACAGGCCGCCGGCTTCTTGCGCGTGCGCGGCGGCGAGCACCCCCTGGACTCGAGCGCGGTGCACCCCGAGCGCTACGCTTTGGTGGAAAAGATGGCCGCGGATTTGGGCGTTCCCGTGGTCTCGATGATCGGCAACCGCGACCTACTCGAGCGCCTGGATCCAACGCGCTATCAGTCGGGCGACGTCGGCTCTTTTACGCTCAACGACATCCTGAGTGAGCTCAAGAAGCCAGGCCGCGATCCGCGTGCCACGTTCGAGCCGCCCAAATTCCGCGACGACGTTCGGACGATGGAAGATCTGAAGACCGAGATGGTGCTGGAAGGCGTGGTCACCAACGTGACCGCTTTCGGCGCCTTCGTCGACATTGGAGTCCATCAAGACGGACTGGTCCATGTTTCACAACTGTCCGACCGCTTCATCAAAGATCCGAACGAGGTCGTCAAAGTCGGCGACAAGCTCAGCGTGCGCGTCCTAGAGGTCGATCTCGTGCGCAAGCGCATCGCACTCAGCGCCAAGCGCGGCAGTGACGCACAGGTCGGTGGCGCCAGCGGAGCGCGCCCCGCAGGCCCTGGCGGCGGACGCCCCGAACAAAACCGCGATCGGCGCCCGGCAAATCAAGGGCGCCCGCAAGGCGGCGGCGGCAAGCAGCAGCCTGCAGCGCAAGGCTTCACCAACAATCCATTCGCGGCTCACTTCCGCAAGTAACGCGGCTCAAACGGGCTCAAACGCGGCTCAAACGCCGCGTGAGGGCCCAGGCAGCGACCCAAGCCACGCCTAAGCTCGCGTGGCCCACGAGTACGTGCGTCACATTGCCGTTGCCGCAGTGCAGTTCGAGCAGCAGATTCGCTGACAGTCCGAGCGCAGCGGCACTCAGGCACACCGTGCGCACGGACAGTCGGTCATTGCGATTGCACGCCCAGAGCAGCGCGGCGATCGGCAACGTGAGCAGCGCGCCATAGCAGAAGCAACTGAACGCGCCCCCCGGCTCGGCATGACGACTGGCCTCGGTGGCCGGCGCAAAGGCAGCCAATACCGGCACCGCCAGAGCAAAGGCGAGCAGCCCGAAGTGATCGCGAACAGCGTCTGGACGCGGCGACTCGGATAGCTCCTTGGCCAAGGCCAGTAGGATAGCCAGCAAATACATGCACAAAAGCAGCGCCACTCGCGGCAGCGGATACTGAGCGAAGTCAGCGCGCTGCCAGAGCAAGCCGCCCACGATCAATATCGAGAGCAGCGGGAGCAGCACGAGCGTGAAGCGCACCGCCGAAGGTCGCGAGCGAAGCCAGGCTCGAGGACCCGTTTCGCGCGCTAGCTTTTCTTCGATTTGGGCCCAAAATTCCTCGCCAAACGTCAGCGCGTCGTTTACCTGTGCAGCTAGGCCGCGGCCCAGCTGCCCGTCGTGCTGGAACAGCTCCCGACAATGCGAGCAGCTGGCGAGGTGCTCCCTCACTCGTTCTTCCGGCGCTGGCACGCCGCTCACGAAAGTATCGCGAATTTTCGTGCAATCCGTCATTTGCTCACCTCCAAGGTCGGCTTGCCTTCGATGCCCTCGGGATCGGGAGCCGCACCACCGAGCCGCGCCCGTAAGGCAACGTAGCCGCGATGCGCACGTACCTTGACGGCCGAGACGGTCGAACCCAACGCCTCCGCGACCTCCGAAAAGCTCAAGCCTCCAAACCAATGCAGCTCGATCACTTCCCGGTGTTCGGCGGGCAGCGTGAGCAGCGCGCGCGCTGCCTCGCGCGAGGCGTCGGACCGCTCTTGACCGCGCGGCCCCTCGTACGGCTCGGCCACGCGCTCGTCATCGAGCGACAGCTCGCGACGGCGCTTGCCGCGCCGGAAGAACTCCCGCTTGAGGTTCAAAGCGATTGTGAAAATCCAAGGCTTTAGCTTGCGGCCCGGCTCGAAATCCAGCCGACTCCTGTGCAAATGCAGGAACGTCTGTTGAACCAAGTCATTGGCCTCTTCGGGGCTGCGCAGATCGCGGGCCATGGCACGCTGTAGGAGCGGAGTATAGCGCCGAAACAGCTCGCGAAAAGCCGCCTGATCTCCGGCAATGTAGGCGGCCATGAGCTCCTCGTCACTGGGCACGGCCCGTAGTATTGCCAGGATTGGCCAGGCAAACGCAAACCCTAACCATTTTCCGGGCCTTGGCTATACTGCGTTGATTCTCGCAAGCCGCACGGGAGAAGCCATTTTGGATTCGAGCAGAGGAACCAGTATTGCCCTGGCCGTATCGGCCTTACTCGTCGCCAGCGGCTGCAGCGGCGGCGCTGAGGCACCGAACAGCTCATCCACGCCGATCAAGTGCGATGGCGGCAACGCCTGCCAAGGCCTTTCGGAATGCACTAGCCTAGACGGCAAGACCAGCTGCGTGGGTGAGAACGCTTGCAAAGCGCAGGGCTACGTCTACACCCAGACGCAGGCACAGTGCACCGCGCTGCAGATCCGCAACAAGCCCTAAACGAGGACCAGCCCGGGCGCTCACGGACCGAGCTCGGGCGCGTCGGCTTCGGGCTCCGAGCTCAGCACTACGAGTCGATCTTGAGTCATGGCCTGCGCGCCGACTTCGCCGAAGCCATCACCGAAAATTTTCTGGGTCGAGGCGGGCGGGCGTTCAGTGTGCTGGAACGTGTGCGTTTGGACATGCCGGTGGCTTTGCACGGCGTGTCGCTGTCGATCGGGGGCATGGATCCAGTGACAGAAACGTACCTCCGGGAGCTATCCGAACTCGCGACCCGCATCGCCGCCTGCAGCGTGTCCGATCACCTGTGCTTCGGCACTTTTGGCGGACACTACGCGCACGACCTGTGGCCCCTGCCGTACACGGAAGAAGCGCTGTGCCATGTCGTCGAGCGCGTGCAAAGGGTCCAAGATCGGCTCGGCCGGCGACTGCTGCTCGAGAATGTTTCGAGCTACGTGGAGTATCGCGCGAGCACGCTCACGGAGTGGGAGTTCTTGAGTGAAGTGGTCACGCGTGCCGACGCTGGGATCTTGCTCGATCTGAACAATGTCTTCGTCAGCGCGAAGAACCATGGCTTCTCGCCGGTCGAGTACCTGGCGGGCTTGCCTCGGACGCGCGTCCAGCAAATTCATTTGGCTGGGCACAGCGACGCCGGAGCCTACCTGTTCGACGATCACGGTTCACCGGTCTCCGCCGCGGTCTGGCAACTTTACGAGCACTCGCTCGAGCTGTTCGATGCCCAACCGACGATCGTCGAATGGGACGAGCGCCTGCCTGAACTGTCGGTGCTCGAAGCCGAGGCCGACCACGCGCGGGCGCTTTCGAACCAGCGACTTGCAGCGCGGCAGGAGGCTGAGCCGTGAAGCTCGCGGAGCTCGAGCACTACTTCGCTTCGGCCGCTACCTCGGGCAGCGGACCCCTGCCCGGGCTCGACCGAGTATTTTTGGGAAACGAGCGATTGTCTGCCCAAGATCGCCTGGCGATCTACAACCGAGGCTATTTCTACCGGCTATTGGACGCTTTGGCGTCGGTCTTCAGTCAGACCCAGCGGCTACTGGGCAACGCCGATTTCGAGCGCCTGGGCTTGGCCTACCTCGCGCAGCATCCGTCCGAGCACCCTGCCGTCGAACGCGTCGGGCGCTCGTTCTGCGAATTCTTGCGCGGCGTCGCAGCGGAGCCCGCGGTCGTCGATCTGGCTTCGCTCGAATGGGCAAGCTTGTGCGCTCTGGTTGCGCCCAATCCAAAGGCCGTGGCGAGTGTGCAAACCATCGAGCCAAGCCGATTTCCGCAAGCGCGGCTCGGCTTCGTGCCATCCCTGCATTGGCTCGAGCTCGATCCACGCGCGGTCTCCGCCTTTGCCGACGGGGAGCTTGCGTGCGCCACGCCGCTGCCCGTAAAGGATCCGCTTCGGACGCGCTGGCCAGTCGCCGTTTGGCGCAGCCAGCACGCCGTCCAGCACCAGGTCCTCGAAGCGACGGAATGGGCGGCTTTGCTGAGCGCTGCGGGCGGGGCCACGCTCAGTGGCGTTTGTACCGCTTTCGACAGCGGATCGCCGGCGGAAGACGTGCAGCGAGCGTTCCACGTCCTAGCCAGCTGGTTTGCCAGGGGATGGCTAGAAAGGGTGGTGTACGACGAAGTGCCGTGAAGTGCCGGCTAAAATAGCTCAGGCGAGCACCAGCCAAGGCACGGCGCACGGCGCGCGCGGTCGCAGCCTGGCGGTGCGGAAGTAGCGCTCGTCTTCGTAGTAGGCGCGTGACTGATTTGCCGACCAGTCCGGAACGCCGAGCACCGGCAGCGGCTGCAATCGAGCGGGCTCGCTCAAAAAGCTCGGTAAGAGCGCGGCCAGCCCTCTGTCCAAGAAAACGCGAAAGTCGGAGCCGGCGAGCCCCAAGCGCTCGGCCGCGACCAACGCGAACAACGCCTTGCCCATCAAGCGCGGGTGCGGATCGCGCAGTCCGTCGAGCAAGCCGTGACCGAACACCAAAAAGCGAGTCGTCTGCCTCAACTCGGCGCGCCGCTCCCAGAACACTTCACGCCACTTGAGGGCCGACAATGCTTCGAAAATCGTCGGTTCCGTGCTGAGTACGAGTACCCCCGACTCATCGAGGTGGGTGGCGGCGTTCTCGCTGGGTCCGCGAACGGCGTTATCCCCCGCCAGCCCCGCCCGGTGGATCGCGGTCTTCAGCGCTGGGAAATGTAGCCAAATGAGCGCGCCGAGCAGATCGTGAAACGAGCCCACCCGCGTCGGCACGCACGAAGTTCGGGACAGTAGGCGATCAAAGCCTCCGGCGGCTTGGAGTTCGGCTTGGTCTTGCGCCGCAAAATCGAACCAAGGCGTGATTGCGGTCGGCAATCCGCGGGTCAGTTCGCGCAGTTCATTGGGCGCAGGAAAGTGATCGAGCGAAAGCAAGCGTTCACGCACGCTCGGCTCGATCACGGAAAATGCCGGGTGCTGAAAGCAATCCGCGGGAACCCGCGCCCCGGAGCTCATGACTCGGCGGGAATTTCGAAATGGACGGCGGCCCCGCCGTCGGGGCGATTCTCTGCCCAAGCGCGGCCGGAATGAGCTCGCGCGATGCGCTCCACCAAGGATAGGCCCAGACCCAGCGACGAAGAGCCGTCACCGCGATAAAAGGCATCGAAGACGCGCCCCAGCGAGTCCTTGGGAAAACCGGGCCCGCGGTCGAGAACCGTCAGACGCACGTTGCCGGCGACGAGCGACAGTTGCACGCTCTCCACGCCAGCCCCATGTTTTTGGGCGTTCTCCAACAAATTGCACAGCGCGCGATCGAGCAGCGTCGGATCACCTTTGACGCGCACGTTCGGGGCGTCGTTGCGGAGCACGCTCGGATCTACCCCGGCGCGTTCGATGGCTCGGGCGACGAGCAGGCACGGCTCCAAGGTTTGCAGAGTCAAGGTCCCGAAATCGAGCCGCGAATTGGCCAGCAGCTTCCCGATCAGATCGTCGACCTCGATGATCTCGCGCTCGACTTTGTCGAGCGTGACCGAATCAGCCGTGCTGCGTAAAAGCTCGGTGAGCACCCGCAGGCGCGCCAGCGGGCTACGGATCTCGTGCGAGACCGCCGCGAGCAGCTCCCGCTGGTCGCTCAATTGGCGCTCGATGCGCCGCGCCATGTCGTTCACGGCGTCGGCCAGCACGCCGACCTCACCCATGTGATGTCGGCCCAAGCGCACCCGGCTGACCAAATTGCCGGAGCCGATCTCGCGAGTCACACGGATCAGATCCGACAATGGGCGAACCAGCTTGCGAGCCAGCGCGCCCGACGCGCCCCACAAGGTCAAGCAAGCGGCGGCGATCGCCAACACGAAGGTCAAGCCCGGTACGCGGCGACGCTTGTCGATACACACCTCGAGCGTGCCGAGCGTGGACTTTCCTCGCAAGATGGGCACCGTAAACTCGGGTTTGTCGCAGCCTGGCCCAATTTGCTCGAGCGACTTTTGGGCCGCGTCGCGCAGCGTGAGATCGACCTCGAATGCCGTGGCAATTTCTTGCGCCAAGCCGTGGCGCTCCGCCGGCTGATCCCAGACCCTCTGGAATCGCTCGCCGATGAAGCGCTGGATCCGAATCACGTCGCTCTCCATGCTGGAGGCATCCGGGCGCAGGGCGCTCACCACTCCGCTGACCACCATGCCCGTAAATAGGATGGTGATGCCGAGCCACATGAACAATTGGCGATGCAGGCGGGCGCGTACGAAGCGCCGAAACCTCATTCCGAACCCTTTGCCATCACGTACCCGACCCCACGCACGGTCTTGATCAAACGCGGGGGGTCATCCAGCAGCTTCTTGCGCAAATGCGAGATGTGCACGTCGACGGTGCGGTCACTGACGGTCACGTCGCTCCGGCCCGCGTGCTCGAGCAAGCTCGCCCGAGGCACCACCCTTCCCGCGCGCCGCATCAGCGCCAGCAGCAGATCGAACTCGATGCCTGTCAGATCGGCGATCTTGCCATCGACCGTGACTTGTCGGGCCCCGACGTCCAAACTCACACCACCCACATTCAGGTGTTCTTTGCCCGGGTCCAGTTCCGTGCGGCGAAGGACCGCGCGCAGGCGTGCCAGCAGCTCACGCGGACTGAAGGGCTTTCCGAGATAGTCGTCCGCGCCGAGCTCGAGTCCCACGACGCGATCGGTCTCGTCGCCCTTGGCGGTGAGCATGATCACCGGTAGCCGGCTCTTCTCGCGGATCTTCTTCAGCACCGAGAGTCCATCCAAGCCGGGCATCATCACGTCCAAGAGTACGGCGTCGAACGCGCCCGATTCCAGCGCAGAGAGGCCCAAAAGCCCGTTGGCGGCATGGCTCGAGCGAACGCCGTTTTGAGAAAGGTAGCTGTCCAAGACTTCGAACAGCCGGACGTCGTCATCGATAACCAACACGTGAACCGACATGAGGGAGGAGGCGGAGCGTACCACCGCCTGTCCCACTCTGTCAGGCGCCAGCCACGCGCTGTCGTTCACAATCCCGTTTTCGCCGTTCACGGCAGGTTTTCGGCGTGGGATGCTCGATTTCGCGAGCGCTCGGCAGCGCGCGTGCAAACGTCCGCGACGTGATCCTCGAACACCTGGCGCCGTTCGATGCCGTGATAGTGGCAGCCGTACAGGCCGGAAGCGAAGCCGGCAATGGCGCCTACGGCAAGCACGAATATTAGTCCTTTGCGTCTCATCGTTCTGTCCTCTTCGTTGCTTGGGTCTTCGATCGACTCGAGGTGATATTCAGCGAAACGGGCCGAAGCCGCGGGCAAATGGCCCGGCTTCGACCAACTCCGCCAGGATCTTTCGCTGACGTTCATCCAAGGTCTCATGCACCTTGCCGAACGAATCGAGCGCGTTCTGACGCACCCGCTCGATCACTCGATCGTGGCGCTCGAAGACCTCGTCGATCGCGCCACGGTCCAAGGATTCGCCGCGGATCGCCTGGGCGACGTCCGTACGGGTCGCGCGCAATTCGCCGCGTGCCTCCTGCACGTCTTCGATCATGGTGTCGACCGCCTCGCGAATGACCTTTTCCTGACCAGGGGTCGTGTCCAGCCGATCCAACAAGCGATTCAGCACGAAGCGCCAGCGACTGGAGCGAAAGCCACGCCCGTGTGGCCCCCCCGAGCAGTGATGCCCCTCGTGACGATTGCGGGCAATCGTGGCCGTCAGTCCCAACAAACAAGCCGTTCCGAACAGAAATCCAAACATTTTTCAGCTCCTTCGAGGAGCAGTCTGGGACCGCTGTGTGAAGAACGACGACGAGCTGGGGTTAAGAAGCGTTAATTCCCGAGCCGGGCCCACGCGGCCCGCCTGACAGCGAGAGCGCAATCTGGGGTATGCTCACGCCTGGCGAGTCAAAGGGCTTCCATGGGCGACGAACGCGGATCAGCCAACCAAAACGAGAATCGAGCAGCGACCGTCGGTGAGCCCTTACCGGCCACGGTGCTGCCGACGCCCGTCAGCCTACCGCCGCGACCGGTCTCGTTGCCGCCGCGTCCGAGCAGCGCCTCGGTCCTGACACGCCCGCTCGGCACGCCGCCCCCGCCGCCCGTGCGTAGCTTGCCGCCGATCGCTGGCCCACAGCCACCACCACCTCCGCTGCGCACGAGCGCGTCAGCTCCGCCGCTGCCGCCCAGCATGCGCCCGCCCGCGCCCAGCATGCGCCCTCCGGGATCGAACCCCACATTCTCGCCCAAGCCTGCCAGCCCCGGCAGCCTCCGTCCCGACGGCGGGCGGGTTCAAGAGCTGCTGGCGGAGCTGATGAGCGCCCGTAAAGAGCTCACCGAGACGAGCACCGAGTTGCGCAAGCTGCTCATCGAGCGGAACGCGCTGCGCGTCCGGCTGGTGCAGGCGGAAAACAGCGTGCGCGAACTGACCTCGGCATCTCGCGCCGAAGCGGAGCTGCGCGCCGAGTTCGTGGATGCTCATGCAGCGAGCAGCGCCGCGCTGCGCGCGCGCGTCAGCGAGCTCGAGGCGGCGCTCGCCGACGCAAGCAGGGCGCCGAAGCCGGAGGAGCAGCTCAGCTTGCGCCAAATCCGCGGCATCGGACCTGCCTTCGAGCGTGCCCTGCTCGCTCTGGGGATCAGCAAGATGTCTCAAATCGCGGCCCTCAGCGAAGGCGAAATCGAACGCATCGCTCCGCTGATCAAGGCGCGAGCGGACCGCATTCTGCGCGACGATTGGGTGGGTCAGGCCAAGCGCCTGCTGGGCGAGTAGCCCCGAAAAAGCCGCGAGAAGCCGCTTCTGACGCGCAGCAGGGTCCGCGCTTTGCTGCTTAAATGTCCGGACATTTGGCCGTTCGAACCGGGTGCCCGTGAAAAAACCTCGTTCAGCCAGCGGCGCCAGCATCAGCCCGATCGCGGAAGTCCTCGGCGACGAGGGGCACACCCGAACGGCGATCTCGAGTTTGCGGCTCAGAGCCGCTTTCATGCTCTTCGTCAGCGCCTTGCTGATCGGCTTGTGGGGCCTGATCTTCGGCCTGGTGTCGCACATTTTCGGCGCAATGACCCCGGCCGTTCGAGCCGACTTGGAATGGAAGGCGAAGCGCGGGGTCGCCGAACTCGCACACTCCGCCCAGCACGGCATGGTGCTGGCCGACGAACGCGAGATCCGCAGCTCGTTCAAGGACTACGAGCTGGACACGGACTTCCTAGCCATCGTCGTTACGGACACGACCGGCAAGGTTCTGGCAGAGTACGGCAAGCGACCAGGTGAGTCGACGTCGGTGTTCCAGCGACCGGCGCGTCATGTCGAGCAGCGAGCGGGCTACTTCGCGTGCTGGGCCGAATCGAACCTCGGAGGCAAACCCGCCGGACGCGTCGCCGTATTCGTGTCGACGGCTCGAATCGAGGCAGGCAAGCAGCTGAGGGACGAAATCCTGTGGACGGCAGCCATCGGCTGCGGGTTGGGCTTACTGGCCAGCCTGTTGTTCGTGAACCTGTACGTGGGGCCGCTGATCCGAATCACGGAGAATGCCTTCAGCCGGCTCGAGCAGACCACCTTGGCCGCGATCGAGGCAGTCCGACTCAAAAGCGAATTTTTGGCCAATATGAGCCACGAAATTCGCACCCCCATGAACGGCGTGCTGGGCATGCTGGAGCTCTTGCGCGGTACCTCGCTCGACGCCAAGCAAAGGCGCTACACCGACACCCTGAGCACCTCGGCCAATGGCCTGATGACGGTGCTGAACGACATTCTGGACTTCTCGAAGATCGAAGCGGGCAAGGTCGACCTACGCCCGAGCCTGTGCCGGCCGAGGGCCCTGCTGGAAGAAGTCGCAGAGCTATTTGCCGCGCGCGCCGAGCTCAAGCAAATCGAACTCTTGTGTCATGTGCAGGCAGACGTGCCAGCGCAGGTCGAAGTGGATTGCGATCGCTTGCGCCAAGTGGTGACGAACTTGGTTGGCAATGCCATCAAGTTCACCGATGTCGGCGAGGTCGTGATGCGAGCCGCGGTCACGCAGCTCCGAGGCGACGAGTGCCTGCTCGAGTTGACCGTGATGGACACCGGAATCGGCATCGACGCGGCGCATCAAGCGCTCTTGTTCGAGGCATTTTCGCAAGTGGACGGTAGTTCCACGCGCCGCTATGGCGGCACCGGGCTCGGCCTCGCCATCTCCAAGAAGCTCGTCGAGCTGATGGGGGGAGAGCTAGGCGTCCGCAGTGAACCGGGCAGGGGCAGCCAGTTCTTCGTGCGCATTCCCGTGCGCGTGCTGGCCGCTGTGTCCAGCCGCATCCCAATTCCGAACCGCAACACGCGCGCGCTGATCGTGGACGACAATGCCACCAATCGCATGCTGCTCGAGGAGCTGCTATCGGTCTGGGGCTTGCGCACGGCATCGGCCAGTGGGGGCCCGGACGCACTGCGGCTGTTGGCGGAGGCCGATCCAAGCGATCCGTTCGGCCTGGTGATCACCGACATGCACATGCCGGAAATGGACGGGCTGAGCTTGGCGCGCGAAATCAAGGCAAAGCACGCTCATCTGCCGTTGTTGATGCTCACCTCGCTCAGCGATACCGGTAGCTTCGCCGACCGCGGGCTGTTCGCTGGCGTGCTCAGCAAACCAGTACGCTCTGCCGAGCTGGAATCGAACATCGCACGCGCTCTCGGCGGCTCGGGCGGCGCGGTCGCTGCCGCCGATGTAGAGAGTTCGATCGTGATCGCCGCCCACGAACCGCGGCGCTTGTTGATCGCCGAAGACAATCCGATCAATCAAGAGGTCCTGCTCGGGACCCTGCACAATCTGGGTTACGCGGCGGACGTGGTCAACAACGGGCAGCTTGCCGTCGAGGCTTGGAAGCGCAACGTTTATCCGCTCATTTTGATGGATTGTCAGATGCCCGTTCTGGACGGCTACGAGGCGACGCGCCAGATCCGGCGGCTCGAGAACGAGGGCGAGCGCATGGCGATCATCGCAGTCACCGCGCACGCGCTGCTGGGTGAACGTGAGAAAGCGCTCGCCGCAGGCATGGATGACTACGTCACGAAGCCCCTGAACATCAAGCACCTGCGGGAGGCTCTGCAGCGTTGGTGGCCGCGTGAATCGATGTGGCCCTGCCAACCCGCGTCGATTCCGGCTCCGCCGCCAACCAAACCCGACAGCTTGCTCGACCCCACGGTGGATCGCAGCCTCGGCGTCGTGCGGGTGTTCCTGCGCCATGTACCGGATCAGCTGGCGTCGCTTGCCGGCACCCTTTCGAGCAATGATGTCGAGGGGCTGCGCGATGCAGCGCACAAGTTGAAGGGCAGCTGTCTTTCAGTGGGGGTTCCACGCATGGCAGCGCTGTGCGCGCGCCTAGAATCCGAACCCCAAGCAGCCAACGCTCGCGACGTGAAGGCGCAACTGGATGCGGAATTTCTGCGTACCCGCGAAGAGCTCAATCAGCTCCTGCCATTGAAAAGCGCCTGACGCCGGCGCTCCGGCCCAGGGTCCGGCCCGAGGCGAGTCTCGGCTCGAGTTCGAGAGAAATCGCAGTGCGTAGCGCGTGGCGCAGGACAACGCCTTGGAGCCGCGCTACTGCCGTCGGGTGAGCGATCGAGACCCTGAAGCCATCGTCGTGCGCGGCGCGCGCGAGCACAATCTCAAGAACGTCACCATCTCGATCCCCAAGAAGAGCTTGGTGGTGATCACCGGCGTATCAGGAAGCGGCAAATCGTCGCTCGCCTTCGATACGATCTACGCAGAAGGGCAGCGTCGCTACGTCGAGAGCTTGTCCAGCTACGCTCGCCAGTTCCTGGGCCAGATGGACAAGCCCAAGTACGACACCATCCGCGGCCTTTCACCGACCATCTCGATCGAGCAGAAGACGGCGTCCAGCAACCCGCGCTCGACCGTCGGCACGGTGACCGAGGTGCACGACTACCTGCGCGTGCTTTACGCCAGCATCGGGGTGCAGTTCTGTTCCAAGTGCGGACGCAAGGCCCAAGGGCAGTCCGCGCAGCAGATCGTTTCTTCGATCTTGGAGTACCCGAAGGGCACCAAGCTCGTGCTGTATGCGCCGCTCGAACGTCAGCGCAAGGGGGAGCACCGAGAGCTCTTGCTCGATGCGCGAACGCGCGGGTTTTCCCGGCTACGTATCGACGGCAAGCTGGTCACCCTCGACGACAGCCTGGTTGCGTTGGACAAGAAGGCCAAACACAACCTCGACTTGGTCGTCGATCGTATCGTGGTCGACGCCAGCGCCCGCGCGCGCATCACGGATTCTGTCGAGCTCGGGCTGCGGGAAGGCAAGGGCGTGATCAGCGTCGAGACTCCGAGCGAAGAACGAACTTTCAGTGAGCGCGTCGCTTGCCCGCACTGCGAACTTTCCTTTCCCGAACTCTCCCCGCAATCCTTCTCCTTCAACTCACCGCTCGGGTTCTGTACCGATTGCAACGGCCTCGGCTCCCGACCCGAAATGGACCCCGAGCTGGTCGTGCCGAACCCCGCGCTCTCGATCAAAGAGGGTGCGATCACACCCTGGGCAGCGGCCGCCGCACGCGGTGAAGGCTGGGTCGCGAACGAGATTGAATGGGTGTTGTCGATCTTCGGCATCGACAAGAAAAAGCCGTGGAACAAGCTTTCGCAGGCCCAGCGTGATGCCGTGATGTTCGGCGGAAGGAAGAGCGGCGAGCTGTGGGAGGGCTTGGTCAACCAGCTGATGCGCCGCATGAAGAGCACCAGCAGTGAGGACATGAAGCAGTACTACCTACGCTTCTTCTCCAGCAAGGAATGTGGCACCTGCCACGGAGCGCGGCTGCGCCCCGAGAGTCGAGCGGTGAAGATCGCCGGCGAGAGCCTGGATGCGCTCTCGCATTTGCGGATCGAGCAAGCACGCGCCTGGATCGAGAGCGTGCCGCTCAAGGGCGCGGACGCCGAAATCGCGGTCGAGCTGCGCAAGGAGATCGGCTCGCGCTTGGGCTTCCTGGTCAATGTTGGCCTCGGTTATCTCACTCTGGATCGCGCAGCTGCCACGCTCTCGGGCGGAGAAAGCCAGCGCATCCGCCTAGCTTCGCAAATCGGCTCCGAGCTCACGGGGGTAATTTACATCCTGGATGAGCCATCGATCGGGCTTCATCAGCGAGACAACGGCAAGCTGCTCAAGACGTTGAAGGCTCTGCGTGACGTCGGCAACTCGGTGATCGTCGTCGAACACGACGAAGAAACGATGTTGGAAGCCGACTACCTGATTGACTTCGGACCGGGAGCGGGCGAGCTCGGCGGGGAAGTCGTAGCGGCCGGCACGCCAGCGCAAGTGCTCAAAAATCCCAAGTCGCTCACGGGCGCGTATCTGTCGGGTAAGCGCAAGATCCCAATCCCGACGAAGCGCCGTCCCGGGAACGGCAAGGCTCTCGAAATCAAGGGCGCGAGCGAGCACAATCTCAAGAATTTGGACGTGCGCTTCCCGCTAGGTACGTTTCTGGCGGTGAGCGGCGTGAGCGGAGCCGGAAAGTCCACGCTGATCAACGGGATTCTGTTCCCAGCGCTATCCCGCGCATTGCACGACGCTCGCAGCCCGATCGGTGAGCACAAAAAAATTCTGGGTATCGAGCACATCGACAAAGTGATCGGCATCGATCAAAAACCGATCGGCCGCACTCCGCGCTCGAATCCAGCCACCTACACCAAGGTTTTCGATTCGATTCGAGAGCTGTACGCGGGTACTCCCGAAGCGCGCGCTTACGGCTACGACGCGGGGCGATTCTCGTTCAACGTCAAAGGGGGGCGCTGCGAGGCTTGCTCCGGTGACGGCGTGCGTCAGGTCGAAATGCACTTCTTGCCGGACGTGTACGTGACCTGCGAAGAGTGCGCTGGACGGCGCTTCAATCAAGCCACTTTGCGCGTACTGTACAAGGGCAAGAGCATCGCCGACACGTTGGAGATGAGCGTCCGCGAGGGCCTCGAGCTGTTCAGCGTGCACACGAACATCGCGCGCGGTCTGCAGACGTTGGCTGACGTCGGGCTGGGCTACGTGAAAATCGGGCAGCCCTCCCCCACTCTGTCGGGTGGTGAAGCGCAGCGCATCAAGCTGGCGCGTGAGCTGTCACGTCCGGGCACTGGCCGCACGCTGTATATTCTCGACGAACCAACCACCGGCTTGCATTTCGCAGACGTGGAAAAGTTGCTCGAGGTTTTGTCGCGCTTGGTCGACGCTGGCAACACGGTGCTCGTGATCGAGCACAACCTAGACGTGATCGCCCACGCCGATTGGGTGATCGATCTCGGCCCAGAGGGCGGCGGCGCGGGCGGCGAATTGGTGGCCGAAGGCAGCCCGGAAAGCGTAGCGCGCGTGAAGAAGAGCCACACCGGGCAATACCTGGCGCGGGTGCTCGAACGCGGCGCCGAGAAACCGAAGACCGAGCGCTTAGCCTCGCCCAAAGCGGTGGCCGCGCGAGCACGCGCCGCACGCGCATGAAGCCAATGCATTTGCTCTTCGATCTGGACGGCACGCTGACCGATTCTCGCCCCGGGATCTTGGCCAGCATGCGGCACGCCCTGACGACCTTGGGCCTCGCGCTCCCCACAGACGAGACACTCTCGCGATACATCGGACCACCGACTCACGACTCATTTCGCGAGCTACTCGGCTCGAATGATCCCGAATTGAATGCCCGCGCGATCGCCACCTACCGGCAGCGCTACTCCAAGCTCGGGTTGTTCGAAAACAGCGTGTATCCAGGTGTCGCACACGGCTTGCACGCGCTACGCGCGGCAGGCATCCCGCTCTTGGTGGTCACCTCCAAGCCCGAGGTGTACGCGAACACGATCATCGATCACTTCGACCTTCGCCAATATTTCGGCCATGTGTACGGGTCCGAGCTGACCGGCGAGCGCAGCAACAAGGGCGAGCTGATCGCGCATGTGCTGAAGAGCGAGGGCATCGCCCAAGCGCAGGCGTGGATGATCGGGGATCGCTTGCACGACATCGTCGGCGCAAAGCAGAATGGGCTTCGCTCGGCAGGCGTACTCTGGGGCTACGGGTCACGAGCGGAACTCCGTGCGGCAGGCGCTGACACGCTGTTCGAGACGATGCCTGAACTAGTCCGCGCATTCGTGAGCTGAAAGCATCCGGCGTAGCTGCCCGGTGGGGCGTCGTGCTATTTGTCGGCGCCCAAACAGGAATAGGGAGAAGGAACGACATGTCGGAAGCGAGCTCAGACATTGCACTCATCGGCTTGGCCGTGATGGGTCAAAACCTGGTCATGAACATGAACGACCACGGCTTTACCGTGTCCGTGTACAACCGCACGGGCAGCGTCACGGACGAGTTCATGGCAGGTCCCGCGAAAGGCTCGAAAGTCGTCCCAGCCAAGACGGTGAAGGACCTGGTCGCCACGCTCAAGTCACCGCGCCGCGTCTTCATCCTGGTCAAAGCCGGCGCCGCGGTCGACGCCGTGATCGACGAACTGACGCCGTTGATGGACAAGGGCGACATCATCATCGACGGTGGGAATTCGCACTTTCCCGACAGCCAGCGGCGCTTCGACCAATTGCAAGCGAAGGGCATTCGATTCGTCGGCAGCGGCGTATCCGGCGGTGAAGAGGGCGCGCGCCGTGGTCCGTCGATCATGCCGGGCGGGGACCCCGAAGCTTGGCCGCACATCAAACAAATCTTGCAGAGTGTCTCGGCCAAGGTCGATGGCGAGCCGTGCTGTGACTGGGTCGGCCGAGGTGGCGCCGGTCACTACGTAAAGATGGTTCACAACGGCATCGAGTACGGCGACATGCAAATGATCGCCGAAGCCTATGACCTGCTGAAGAGCGGGCTAGGCCTCTCCGCGGACGAGCTGAAAGCCGTGTTCGAGGATTGGAACAAGGGCGTGCTCGACAGCTACCTGATCGAGATTACGGCCGAGATCTTCGGTCTGAAAGACGAAGACGGCGGACCACTGGTCGACAAGATTTTGGACGCTGCGGGGCAAAAAGGCACCGGCAAGTGGACCAGCAATTCGGCGCTCGACTTGGGCATGCCCGTTACGCTGATCGGTGAAGCCGTGTTCGCCCGCGCGTTGTCCTCGCTCAAGAACGAGCGCGAACGTGCGAGTCTTTCGCTCAGGGGCCCGAAGTCAGCGTTCGACGGCGACAAGAAGGCGTTCATCGACGACGTGATGCTCGCGCTGTACGCTTCCAAGATCGTCAGCTACGCCCAAGGCTACATGCTTCTGCGTGAAGCGAGCAAAGAGTACGGTTGGACCTTGAACTTCGGCTCGATCGCGCTGATGTGGCGTGGTGGCTGCATCATTCGCAGCCGCTTCTTGGGCGACATCAAGAAAGCCTTCGACAAAAACCCGGAGCTCGAGAATCTGCTGATCGATGATTTTTTCCGCAAGGTAATCGATGAGAGTCAAACCGGTTGGCGGAAGACGATGGCCAACGCTGCCCTGCTCGGCATCCCGACGCCCTGTATGAGCTCGGCCTTGGCATTCTACGACGGCTACCGTCGTGATCGCCTACCCGCGAATCTGCTGCAAGCGCAGCGCGACTACTTCGGCGCACACACCTACGAACGCACCGACAAGAAGCGCGGCGAGTTCTTTCACACGAACTGGACCGGCCGCGGCGGCAACGTCAGCTCGCGTTCGTACAACGCCTAGCGTTCGCGCCGGTCCGGCAAAGGCCGGCCTTTCTCGAGAAAGGCCGGCCTTGTCTGCGAGTTCAGCGCTGTGGGACGAGCTCGAGGAGGGCCCAGTCCAACTCGTAGGCCACTTGCTCGCGACGGAAATGCGGCGCGAACGCGGCGCTGATCTCGGCCTCTTTCGTGGCCAGAAACCCGGTCAAGATCAGCCGTTCCGCGAGCAGCGCGTGGCCCGTCAGATCGCCAGCACAAGCCAGTAGCGCGGGGGCCTCCAGGTTCGCGACGACCAAATCGAACGTTCGTTTTGGCTGCGCGGTGGGCAGAGAGAACCTGCATTGCTCGGCGAGCGCGTTCAGCGCGGCGTTGTGCTCCGCGGCCTCGATTGACACCGGATCGATGTCGACGCCCCAGGCGGACTCGGCACCCGACAGGATCGCCACGAACGCGAGTACGCCGGTGCCAGAGCCAAAGTCCAACACCGACAGTCCGGGCTGCGCGCGGCAAGCTCGTTCGAGCGCGAGCGAAGCCAGGCGTGTGGTGGGGTGCGCGCCGTCGCCGAAGGAAAGCTTGGGTTCGAACAGGATGCGCTGCGATCCGGGCGGCGCAGGCGTTTCGTCCCAGAGCGGCTGAATGACGAGGCTCGGGGTGAGCGCTACCTGCCCCAAATGCCGAGTCCACGCGCTCGCCCAATCCGAACTCTCATCCACCTCGATGCTGAGCGCGATGCCGCTTGCACCAGGGGCCACTTCAGTCAGCAACGTGCGCGCGCGAGCGGCGATCCCCTCGGCTGTCTCGCGGTCGGCCGCGTACACCACGAGCCGTTTCGAGCCGTCTTGTTCCTCGATGGCGCCGGCACCTGCAGCGAACAGGACGCTACTCACGAGCTCCGCGAATTTGCGGGGCGTGCGCACGAAGAGCTTCACCAACATCGATGCCTACTCGTTCCTGTCAGCCGCAGCTTGGATATCATGTTTCCTCGCGCTTGCTAGCGGGCAGCGTGAAAGACACCGTGGTGCCTCGGCCTGGCCCGGCGGACTCGACCCAAATCCGCCCGCCGTGGACGTCGATGATGCGCTTGACCAGGGCCAGCCCGATCCCGGTGCCCTCCATCTCGGGGTGCAGCTTTTCGAACAGGCCAAATAGCTTGTGCTGGTCGCGGGGGTCGATGCCGATGCCGTTATCCCGCACCCGGAGCACGATTTCAGCGTCGACTTGCTCGGCGAGCAGCTCGATCCGTGGAGCGGAAACGGCGTGAGAAAACTTGATCGCATTGTCGATCAAATTTTGGAATACCTCTACCAAACGCAGCCGATCACCATACAGGCTGATCGGCTCGCGCGTGATTGAGAGCTCCGGCTTTTCGATCGCGATTCGTCCTGCGACCATGGCCAGCGCCTCGTTCACGAGCTGCGCCAGCGGCACGCGTTCCGCGGCATTTTGCTTGCGACCGACTCGCGACAGCTGCAGTAGATCCGCGAGCATCGCCGCCATGCGATCGGCTGCCGTCTTGATGAACGACACGTCCCGAGCCACCCTATCTGCATCACCGCGCTGAGCATCTTCCACCAAGAATCCCAAAAAGCTCTGAATGGTGACCAGCGGGCTCTTCAGATCGTGCGATACGGTGTAGGTGAAACGCGTCAGCTCTTCGTTCTTGTGACGCAGCTCTTCTTCTCGCAAACGGCGCTCCGTCACGTCGCGGCTGATGATCAAGACCGAGTCGATCTCCCCCGATTCGGATCGCTCGGGCACAATCTGGGCTTCCCAGATCAGGTTGACCCCATCCGGACCCTCGAAATCATCCTCGAGGCGCGTCGGCTCTTTGGAGTCGAAGACGCGCTGAATGGCGGAGGTCCAGCGCTCGAGCTTCTCCGGTGGCATGCCGAGTTCGCCGTTGCTTTTGCCGATGGCCGTTTCCAGAGGAACGCCGGATGCGGCCTCGAAGACCGGATTTGCGTACATGTACCGCTGGTTGCGATCCAACCGGATCACGATGTCCGGGAGGTTGTTGGTGAGCGTGCGAAATTGCCGTTCGCGCTGCGCGACCGCGAGCCCCGCGCGATACCGTTCAGTCACGTTCTGGGACAAGATCAGACCCGTCACGACATCGCCTGCGCTGCTCCGCAAGGGAACGTACTCAGTGAGGTAGCGCAGCTCGCCGAACGGCACCTCCGCCGAAAAGCGTTTGCCCTCGAGCACGTTTCGCATGTGGGGTTCGATGTCGGCTGCGAAGTCTGGCGGCAAGCACTCGGCTGGCGTGAGGCCGACCAACACCTGGCTCGAGAAGCCGTTGGAGGCAATCTCCGGGCCGTCGACGAGCAAGAAGCGGAGGTCCCGATCGAACAGCAGGATCGCGCAGCGGGGAAGGTTCTCGACCAGCAAGCGGTAACGCTGTTCGCTTTGGCGCAGCTCTTCCTCGACGCGAGAGCGCTCGGTCACATCCCGCGCGATACCCACGTACAAATAAGAGCCCTGACTCGGCATTCGAGTCAGCGTCAAGTCGACGTCCACCCGTGTTCCACTCTTGTGCAAGTGAGTCGTTTGGTACGAAAGGTGAGGCTCCGACTCCAGCCGAGCAACGATCGAAGCGAAGCGGAAGCCGGCTCTGCCAGTGAATTCGGACACCGATGCGCCGATCACCTCGGAGCGTTCGCGCCCTAGCTGGCTGCAAGCGGCTGTGTTCGCGTCGACCACGATGCCCTGCGAGTCGATGAAGAAGACGCCGTCTTTGATGTAGTCCAGCGTGGCCCTGAGCCCCGCTTCACCGGCTCCTGGTAAACCGCTCACTAGCCCACTCGTCGAGTCTGCCATCGTCGAGCTCCTCAGCCGTCGCCGAGCGCTTCGCGCACTTTGCGCGCCAACTCCTTGAGCGAAAACGGTTTCTGTACGAAGTAGAGGCCTGCCTGCGGCACACCGTGGGGCGCGATGATGTTCTCCGTGTAACCGGACATGAACAAGACTCGCAACTTGGGGATAGTCAACGTCAGCCGCTCGTAGATCTGCCGGCCATTCATGTTCGGCAAGACGACGTCGCTCAGCAGCAGATCGATGTGAGCGCCGTGCTCGGTCGCCAGCTGAAGTGCGTCACTGCCGCGCGCAGCGCTCAGCACACGGTAGCCCTGGCTATGAAGGAATTTGCTCACCAGCGAGCGCACCAGGACCTCGTCTTCGACGAGCAGGATGGTTTCGCTGCCTTTCGGCAGATCGGGCTCGACGAATGCAACCGGAGCTTGCGGCGTTTCGAGCACCGCGGGCAGATAGATCCGAAACGTGGATCCATGGCCGGCGTCCGACTCGACCTGCAGGAAGCCGCCGCCTTGCTGGACGATTCCGTAGATGATGGACAAGCCGAGGCCGGTCCCGCGACCGGGGCCCTTGGTCGTAAAGAATGGCTCGAACAGGCGCGACAGCACGCCTTCGGACATCCCCACGCCCGTGTCCTTGACCGACAGCAAGAGGTGCCGCCCCGGTCGTGCGTCGAGGTGGTTCTGGCACAGCTCGGCGTCGACCTCGACCTCCGAGGTTTCGATGCTGAGCTGCCCGCCAGCAGGCATCGCGTCCCGCGCGTTGACGGCCAAGTTGATCAACACTTGTTCCATTCCGCTCGGATCGACTCGCACCGCTCGCAGGTTGCTGCCCGGCCGGAACACGATCTGCACGTCTTCACCAATCACTCGCTCCACGATGCGCATCGCGCCGGACAGCAGCTGGTTCAGGTCGACCACCACGGCTTCGACCATTTGCTTGCGGCTGAAAGCCAGCAGTTGTCCGGTCAAGGTTGCCGCGCGCTGCGTAGCCCGCTGGATCTCCAGCAAATCGTCGTGCGCCGGGTCGCTCTTCGCGACTCCGCCGAGCAAGATGTCCGTGAAACCGCGGATGCCGGTCAATAGATTGTTGAAGTCGTGAGCCACGCCTCCCGCGAGTCTGCCGACGGCCTCCATCTTGGAGGCTTGTCGGAGCTGTTCTTCCAACCTTCGCTGCGCGATTTCGGCTTGTTTTCTGGTGGAGACATCGCGAAGAGTAGTGAGCCTTGCGAGCCCGTCGCGGACGCGCACCGAGACCGTGCGCGCCTCGACCACGAGCTCGCGACCCGAGCGATGCACGACCGTCAATTCGGTTGGCGAACCAGCGACACCGTTCAGACAATCGTCTGCGAGAGCGCGCGCAGCTCCCAGAGAGTCGCGGTGATACAGGCCTAGCTCGGGCACGGACTTGCCGACCAGCTCGTCGCGTCGGTAGCCGAACATTTCCTCGGCCGCACGATTGATGTCGATGAAGCGGTCGTCGCTCGTGACGAACGTACAGGCATCGGGAGACGACTCGAAAAACACGCGAAAGCGCTCCTCGCTCTCACGGAGGGCGGCTTCGGCGGCCCGCCGAGACTCGAGCAGCCGCCACTCGCGCAGCGCACGTTCCAAGGTATGAGGCAGGCCTGCAAACGCCTCGGGCGACTTCACCAAGTAGTCGAGCGCGCCTGCGCGCATGGCGCGCACCGCAGTCTGCTCGTCGCCATGACTGGTCATGACCAGGACCGGGGAGCCCGGGCTTTCGGGCTCCGACAGCAGCTCGAACGCTTTGCCGTCGGCGAGGTTCAGATCGGCGAGGATCAACGCGGGCCGCTTTTCGGCGATCGCTCGCTGGGCGTCGGCCAGCGACACCGCAAAGCGCAGTCCAAAGCCGCCGTGGGCCGAGAGCACGCGTGCCATGGCCTCGGAATGAGCAGGATCGTCCTCGACCAGCAAAATGTCCGGTCGAACGCAATCCTCTTCGCTCATGCAGGGACATTCCTAATCATGTCTCCTACCTATATCAGCAGTCGCGGCGGACTCCTACGCCCACAAAGCAGCGCGGCGGCGTGCTGCCGAGCACCAGCTGTGACTCGGCCCGCGACGATTGCTCGTCGCGGGCCACACCAACGCTTGGTCGAATCAGTTGGTAATTGCAGAGGCGATGCTGGTGGCAGTGCCCGTGCTCGCGGGAACGCAGAACGGCTTGAGTCCACCGACGGTCATCGGAGCGCACTGAGTCTCCTCATTGCAGTCCTGCGCTACCGATGCGCAGAACTTGTCGGCGCCGCACACCATGCCCGTGAAGGCATCATAGCCCAAGCCCGTGGGCGAGCAGTCCCGATCCACTTCACACGACTTCGCGCAGGTGCCTTCGTTGCACTTGAAAGAAATGTCGTGGTTGGCGATCGCGCACTGATCGTCCGTGACGCAGTTGGCGTCTGGAACGCACAACTTGGTCTTTGCCGTATCGCACACCAGCGACGGCATGCCCGGGGTCGTCCCGACACCGCAATCGATGTCGCGCGCACACTTGCGATAGCACTGCTTGTTTCCAGCGTAGCAAGTGCACTCTCCCGTCGTACATAGATCGCCGGGCGTGCTGTCGAAGATTTGCTTGCCCTTGCAGGAATTGTCGTTCGTACAGCCGGCAGCCACGGTGGCGCCAATGCAGGTCTTCTTGTCTGCATTGCAAGCGGGCAGCGGGTTACCGAGGCGCGAGACGCTCGGACAACCCGTGGGGACGTCTTGGCCGGCGGCAACGACACATGCCCCGCCGTACACGCATGCGTGGCTGTCGTCGTCACAGCTCCAGGTGTCGTCCCCGCATTCACAGTACGTTGCCTGCAGGAAACAGAGCTTGGCGGGCGTACCCGTAGCTGGCGCCGCGCAGTCGGCCGCCAGGGTAGCGATGCTGTCCGCAATGTCCTGACACGACTTGATGTCCGCGGTGTGCTGCGCAATGGGAAGCTGGCAGCAATCCTCGGCCTTGGTGCACTCGCCGGTACAGGTCATGCCCGTCGGCACGATCCCGAAATTCGGGAGATCGCAAACCCCACTGCCCGCCGCTACGGACGGAACGCAGACCAAATCCTTGGTGCAGTCGCCGTTGACGCGACAGCTTTCACCGCGCGTACCGAGTTGGGGAACTGGGCTACTGGGCGCCCCGCCCTCACCGGTGGCGCTGGCCGTGCAGCGGTTGTTGAAGCAGCCGAGCGGATCCTCACAATCGAGACGCGAGGAGCAGCTCTCTCCTTCGCCGCCGAGCACCGGCGGTTCGGGGGGAGTAACTGGAGCACCACCTCCGCTGCCGCCGCTGGCCGGAGGAGGCGTCTGGTAACAGACGTTGCCGATGCAGCTGAGCCCGGAATCGCAGTCCGCCGTCTTGGTGCAGGACTGTCCGGCTTTGCTGGTTGCCGGTTTTTGGTCGTCGTCGCCGCAACCAACGAGCAAGGCGAGAGCCATGCTCGTCGCACCAACCAAGGACATTACTAGAGAACTACGCATCTGTTCCTCCGATTATTGCCAAGACCCCGCCGCCGGCGCGCGCGATGCGCGAGAGCGACGAGATCAATTCACGCCTCGAGAACTGGGTCGGGCCTGGAGGGCCCGGCCGTCACTTCGTGATCAATTTGAATTCGATACGGCGGTTTTGCTGACGGCCCTTGTCCGTCTTGTTGTCCGCGATCGGGTTGTCAGGGCCCGCGCCGTGAGTCTCGATTCGACCCGTATCGACCCCCTTCGAGACCATGTAAGCCTTGACGGAGTTGGCTCGCGCCTCGGACAAGTCGAGATTCGTCTGACGCTCGCCGACGTCATCGGTGAAGCCGGTGATCGATACCCGCAGGTCTTTGTACTCGGTCAGGACTTTGACGGCCTCGTCGAGCACTGGATTCGAATTTTTGCGGATCGTGGCTTTGCCGAAGTCGAATTCGATACCCTTGATCACGCCCGCGAATTTGGCGACCGCCTTGGGCAACTCGTCGGGGCAACCGTCCGCGTCCTCGAAGCCGTTCTTGGTCTCCGGCACGTCCGGGCACTTGTCCACGTCGTCCGAGATACCGTCGGCGTCTTTGTCGCGCACGGGGCAACCGTCGGGCGCAATCCCCTTTTCAGTGGGGCATTTGTCCTCGGGCACCAGGATGCCATCGCCATCCAGATCCTTGTTCGGGCAACCGTCGGTGGCGCTCGGCGGCTGGCCATCCTCCGCCTCTTGCGGACAGGCATCGCTCGCGTCCGGAATGCCGTCTTTGTCGGCGTCGACCACAGCCGGTGGGGGACAACCATTGGGCGCCACGCCGGGCAGCGTGGGACAGGCGTCCTGGGGATCCAAGAAGCTGTCTCCGTCGGAGTCGACCGGCGGCGTCGTGGGCTGATAGGGCGTGCGGCCCAGCGTGAAGCTCAGACCCAGCAAGACTTCGGTGTTGTGCACCAAATCGCCGTCTTGGATCCCGGTCAGCAGCAGATTTTTCTGCATCAAGTTGTCGCGGAAATCGAAGCGCGCGCTCAGGTACTCGTTGATCGCATACTTGGCGCCGAGGCCCCAATGCGTCGCCGGATCAGCGTCGCTGCCGAGTGTGTCGGGGTGACTCTTCACGGTCATGCCGCCGAGGCCGAGAACGACGAACGGCACCAAGCGATAGCCTGGATACTGCGCGATCAAGTGCGCACGATAGGTCCAGACCGTCGCGCTGCGGTCGTCCGTTGCGGTCTTGGTGGGAATGACCCCGAGTTCGCCTTCGACACCGAGGAAAGAAAGCGGATAGAAGGCCGCACGTAGTCCGACGTCGAGCCCCGTGCTCAAGCCCTGGTGGCCGTACGGCGTGTCCTGAACGAGGCTGAGATCCTGCAGGTTGTGTTGCTCCGCAAAGTTGGCGAAACCCGCATACAAGCCGAGTTCGAGCGCAAGCGGGAGCGGACGGTGTCGTCGCCAGAAGCCGTCGCCGGTGCCGCTGTCGGCGGTTGCCGACGCGCCGCTCGGCCCGCCCAGGGTCACGGAAGCGTCCGCACTGGCGGCGGGGGCAGTCCCAGGAGCCGGATCCGCAGCTTGGGCGGACGACGCGAACGCGGGGATCAGCAGGCACGCCGCACTGAGGGACTTCGATAGACGCATCATCGGTTCACCACCTCTCGAGAAAGGATGAAGCGATAGACCAGCAAGCCTTGGATGGGCAATCTTCAAGGCTGCAAATCGATCTTTTCTATGGTTTCTCGCGCTGCTATCGCTGTGGCCATTTGCCATCTTCGAGCGAATGGCCGCTCGGCCGCCGAGCGAAAGGCGTAAATCGTCAGCGAAAGCTGGGCGAGCGGATGCCACGATTTAGCATGTGGGACAATGGATCCATGGCCGAAGAACGGCGGCGCGTTGGCGGCGCCGGCCGTCGATGTTAAGTCGCCGTCAGAACCGTGCGCGTCGTCGTCGCTCCCAACGCTCTCAAAGGTAGCCTCACACCTTTCGAAGCCGCGTCGGCGATCGCCCGGGGCCTCCGCGCGGTGGACGGCGCAATCGAGATTGTCAGTCTGCCAATCGCGGACGGTGGGGATGGGACGAGCGCCGTGCTGAACGCCGCACTGGGCGGCGTGACCCGCGAAACCATCGTTCCCGATCCGCTCGGCCGACCCGTGCGCGCGAGCTTTGGCTTGCTCGATCAGGGCCGCACGGCCGTGCTGGACGTCGCGACGGCCTCCGGCATCACCCTTTTGGAATCACACGAGCAAGATCCGCTCTCGGTCAGCAGCCGAGGCACCGGCAAATTGCTGAGTGCCGCGCTCGATGCTGGGGTCGAGACCGTGATCGTCGGCGTTGGCGGTAGCGCGACGGTGGATGCCGGCGCGGGCCTGCTCGCCGCGCTCGGAGTCGGTCTGTTGGACGAAGCCGGCACGCCGATCGCGAGCGGCGGCGCCGGCCTAGCGCAACTTTCGCGCATCGACTTGTCGCGCGTACATCCGGCTCTCGCCCGCGTGAAGTTACGGATCGCGTGTGACGTGGATAGCCCCTTGCTCGGTCCGCTCGGCGCGGCGCGCTCATTCGGGCCGCAAAAGGGTGCAAGCCCCGAAGCCGTGCTCGAGCTCGAACAAAATCTCGCTCATTTCGCCCGACTGATCGAGCGAACGACGGGCCGCAGAGTGCACGATTTGGTCTCGGGCGGAGCCGCCGGCGGCATCGCAGCCGGCCTATTCGGACTGCTCGGAGCGACTCTCGAACCTGGCATCGATCTGGTGCTCGAGAGCGTGGGGTTCGAGCGAGCGTTGCAGGGAGCCGACCTCGTGATCACGGCTGAAGGGCTGCTCGACCAGCAAAGCTTGCGCAACAAAGGGCCGTGGGGAGTGGGGCGCTGGGCCAAACGCCACGGCGTGCCAGTGATTGCGCTGGTGGGCGGCATGGCGGACGAGGTAAGCCCCGCAGATTTTCCCGATCTTGCGGGGATCTTCTCGATCTGCGGGCGACCCATGTCGCTCGAAGAGGCCATGCGCCGAGCCGCCGAGTTGCTGGAACGCGCGGCGGGATCCGTACTGCGCACGTGGCTGCACGGCCGCTGACCCGCGATTGAGCGCAACCGGCGAAACCCGTGTCAAAGTCGCCACGGATCGGTTTCGGTCCCAACTCCTTTTTTATCGCTTCGCGCAACACTTGGGAAACACTGCGCTTTACCAGCCGCTCGCGGAACACTAGCGCTCGCCTGGGGGCTTCCTTCTATCGTCAGCTCGTGCGAAACGAGAGGGTGTGAGCCTCGCAACACACCCTGAAGTCCGCCCTCAAGATCGGCCCCTGCAAGAGGACGTGCGCTACCTGGCGTCCGCACTCGGCCAAGTCATCAAGCGCCTCGAAGGGGACGCGGTGTTTCAGGCGGTCGAAGACCTGCGCTCGGCTTGCCGCGGCCGCCGACGCGGAGAAGCGACCGCTGCCGATCTCGACACGCTGCTGGCGCGCGTCGCGGACTTCCCACTGGAGGTCGCAGCTCCGGTGGCTCGCGCATTCACGCTGTTCTTCTTCTTGATCAACACCGCAGAACAGGTGCATCGAGTCCGACGACGCCAGGCCTACGAGGACGGAGCGGAGTCGGCGGCACAACCCGCCAGCATTCGTTGGGCGTTCGAAAACTTGCGCCAAAGCAAGCGCAGCGCGGCCGACGTGCGTGAGTACTTGCGCGAACTCGAGGTGCGCCCGGTGCTCACTGCGCACCCCACGGAGGCCACCCGACGCACCTTGCTCCAACTTCAGGCTCGGCTCGCGGACGCACTGCTCAAGCGCGAAAACGCTTCGCCCGAGGAACGCACACGGATCGAGAACGCGATGGGTGCCGAGATCGAGCTGCTCTGGCTGACCGATGAGGTCCGGCGTGATCGCCCGAGCGTGCTCGACGAAGTAAGCTCGGTGATTTGGTATCTGGAAGACCGCTTGCTCGACGCTTCGGTGCAGGTGAGTGAGAGCGCCGAGCGCGCGTTTCAGCTGGCATTTGGCGAGCCGCTGGGCTTTTCGTTGCGCTTGCCCATGGGTAGCTGGGTCGGCGGTGATCGCGACGGCAACCCGTTCGTCACGCCGGAGATCACGATGGCCGCCGCGCGACGAACGGCCCACGCTTTGCTCGGTTTGTACCATCGCAAGCTCTGGCAGCTCGTGCAGCGCTTGTCGGTCTCCGACCGCCTGGGCGGCGTACCGGACGTGCTGCGCCAGTCCCTCGAGCGCGACAAGCCGCTCTTGCCGAAGCTCTGGGAGATGAACCGCAAGCGCGACGAGCACGAACCGCTGCGGCTCAAGCTCACGTTCATGTCCGGCAAGCTGGAGGCGACCCGGCGCGAGATCGCCTCGCGCGATTCTGGACAGGCCGAGCGCGTGTCCGGGGCTTATGCGTCGGCCGACGAATTTTGGACCGATCTCGACGTGGTCCGTCAGTCCTTGGTGCACGCGCGCGCCGAGCACGCCCGGCGCAGCCTGCTCGATCCGTTGATCGGCCAAGTCGAAGTCTTGGGGTTCGCAGGCTACTACCTGGATCTGCGCGAGGACTCCGAGATGCACACGCGCACGCTCGCATCGATCGCCAAAGCCGTGGGCGTGCCCGAGCTCGACGACGCCGCCATTCACCGCGAATTGATGGGCCTGCGCCCACTCGTCTCGGCCTACGCGCCGCTGGACGAAGAGGCCGCGCGCACCAGCAAGCTCTTTCACACCATGCGTGAGGTGCAGGACGAGTTCGGTGAGCGCGCCGCACAAACGTACATCGTGTCGATGACCAAGACGTCGACCGACCTGCTGCGCGTGCTGATCCTGGCGCGTGAAGCGGGCTTGGTGGATTTAGCGCGCGAGGAGCCGTTCTCGCGCTTGGATGTGGTGCCGCTGTTCGAGACGCAAGCCGACTTGTTCAACGGGCCTTCGATCATGAAGAACCTGTTCGCCGATCCGGTGTACCTGCGCCAGCTCAAGGCGCGCAAGATGCACCAAGAGGTGATGCTGGGTTACTCCGACTCCGCCAAGGACGTTGGCGTCGTGGCAGCGGCTTGGGAGCTGTACCGCGCTCAAGAAGCTCTGGCTGAAGTCTCGCGCGAAGCGGGCGTCACCCTCACGCTGTTCCACGGCCGAGGCGGCACCGTGGGCCGCGGCGGCGGCTCGCCCGTGTACCGTGCGTTCACGGCCTTGCCCCCGGGTACCGTGTCCGGGCGCGTCAAGATCACCGAGCAGGGCGAGATCATTTCGCAAAAGTTCGGCATCTTGTCGATCGCCGAGCGCAGCCTGGAAGTGATGCTGACCGGCACTTTGATGGCGAAATTCTCGGACTTCCGCACGGAACTCGAGCCGGGCGCCGAGGCCCGCTACCGCGAAGTGATGGCGCGCTTGAGTGAATCTTCGCAGGCCGCGTTCCGCAAAGTCGTGCACGAGGACACGGCCCTGTTCCAAATGTTTCTCAAGGCCACGCCGGTTCGGGAACTCGGGCACGTGCATTTCGGTTCGCGTCCCGCGTATCGCGAGCGTGGAGCCGGCACGATCAAGGGCCTGCGCGCCATCCCCTGGAACTTCGGCTGGACGCAGATGCGCCTGATGGCCTCCGCCTGGCTCGGTGCGGGCACCGCGCTCGATCAGATCATCGCCGAACCGGGCGGGCTCGATCTGCTGAAGCAGATGGCCAAGAACTGGCCGTTCTTCAGCGATCTGCTGGACAAGATCGAGATGGTCTGCGCCAAGGCGGACATCGACGTGGCGCGCCTGTACGCGCGCGAGCTGGGCGCCGATCCGGTCGTGATGGGCGGACTCGAGGCAGAATTCACTCGCACCGTGCAGTCCCTGCACGTGATTCGCGAGCGTGACATGTTGCTCGACCACCGCTTCCTGCAGGGCGCGCTCACGCTCAGGAATCCGTACGTGGACGCGCTCAACCTGCTGCAAGTGAGCTTGCTGAAGAAGAAGCGCAAACTCGCCGAAGACGACCCGCAGCTCAAATTGCTCGACGCCGCCCTGGGCACGACCCTGAACGGGATCGCGCAGGGCATGCGTAACACTGGCTAACCGCTCTCGGTCATAAACCCCGTGCCCGTGCCCGCTCTCGTCCCGAAGCGGTCGTGAACCCAGCGCCCCGCGAGGTGCGCTGCTGGATCGCGATCGCCCCCTCTTTCTTCCTCTCGGGGGGCTGCCTCTGAGCGGCCCTCTTGCACAGGTGCGGGACGGCGGACGGTCTCGTGCTGCGAATTCTCGGGCACGGGCACGGGCACGGGCACGGGCACGTTTATAGGGGATTTGGGGGCCGGCGTTGGTCGCAGATGGCGAAACGCTGCGATGGGCACTAGGGACTCTCGGTGAACCCGCCCCCCATTACCGGCACACTGCGTTCTGGTCGCTACGCGATCATCGGGGAGCTGGGCGCGGGTTCGCAGGCCGAGACGCTCGACGCGGTGGATAAGCTGAACGGCCGAGCAGTCGCCATCAAGCGCTTTCAGGTGCGCGGCGCCAAGGGTTGGAAGGACGTGGAGCTCGCCGAGCGCGAGGCGCGCGTGCTCTCTACGCTTTCGCACCCGAACTTGCCCGTCTACATCGAGCACTTCGAGGAGGACGGCGCTCTCTATCTGGTCATGGAGAAGATCGAGGGCGAGTCTCTGGCGTCACTTCGCCGCCGGCGCGCCACGCTGACGCACGCGGACGTTGCCCGCTTTCTAACGGACGCGGAGGGCGTCCTGTCGTACCTGCACTCGCGAGTTCCGCCCATCATCCATCGCGACATCAAGCCCGGGAACGTGATCTTGCGGCGGGATGGCAGCTTTGCATTCGTCGATTTCGGCTCGGTGCGCGACCAGTTGAAGCCCGAGGGCGGCAGCACCGTGGTCGGCACCTTCGGCTACATGGCTCCCGAGCAATTCCAAGGGCGAGCCCTGCCAGGCAGCGACGTGTACGCCGTCGGAGCAACTGCCTTGTCGCTCGTCACCGGCCGAGAACCGGAGGATTTGCCCCACCGCGGACTAGCTATCGACGTGCGCGCCGCGTTGGGCAGCGGCGCACCAGCATGGCTCTTGCGCGTGTTGAGCTCGATGCTCGATCCCGACCCGGACAAACGCGCGACGCGCGTGCCTGCTCCCGAATCGCGCCGACGTGAATCGGGTGGCGCCGGACCAACTCCCGCTCCCAATCGAGGCCCCGGCGCGAACGGCGATTGGCGCGAGCTGCGTCAGCAGGGTCGGGAGCAACGCCGGCGGACACGCGACGAGGGCCGGCGCCTTCGGCAGGAGCTCAAAGAGCAACTTCGGCAGGAGACTAGGCGTGCACGCCGCGCAGCGCGCGACGCCCGCAGCGAACGCTCGAACAGCCGGCACAGGCACGGGCACGGCTTTGGCCCCGGCGGCCCACTCGTGCTCGTGGTCCTGGTGCTGGCGCTGAGCGCGGCACGCTTGGCGGCGTGGGGTATATTTCGAGTCTTCCTGCCCACGCTGCTGTTCGCGTTGGCAGCCTTTTTCGGCAGCCCTCTCCGGCGCGCCGCCTGGCGAGCGCGAGAAGCGGGCGTCGAAATCGACCGTGGCTTGAATCACGTGCAGGCCGAAATGCGCGCCCGTCTGCTCGGCGAGGAAATCGTGGTGGAGGGCACGGAAATCGACGGCGGCGAGCCCGAAGCAGCGCCTAAAACGCGCGTGCGCGAGAGCCCCGTGCGGGTAGAGGTTCCGCCCGACTCGGGTTTGGAAGACTACTCGGAGCGCGCGACCTCGCGCGAGCGACGCGACCCGCGCTGATTACTCCGACTTGTTGCCCGGGTCGCGCTTCTTTTTCTCGAGCTCGGGCACCACGCGCGCGACGCGCTTCTGCACGACTTCTTTGACCATGCGCAGCAGGTTATTTTCGTCGGTCGACTCGGCGAGCAAGCCGAGCGGAATGCGAAAGCCGCCCATGTCCGCGCGACCGCCACCGTAGGGCCGACCTTGGTTGTCGTCGCCAAACGCGTTCTGCATGAACAGCGCCGGATCGACGCTAGCGCGACTGGTGCGGAGCGAGCCGTCGATGCGATCTTCGACGACCCCGAACACGAGTACGGTGTCGATGTCTTCACGACGCAAAATGAAGTCCGCTGCCATCGGGATGGCATCGCGATTGTTGGCTGACACGCGCCCGACACTGGCGATGGCAAAATCACGCACGACTTCGAGGTCCAGCAGCGAGCGGCCCACGGCTTCCATCGACTCCGCGGTGAGCGTCCGGCGGCCCACTCGGCTGAGGGTCTCCGAGTCGCAAAACGGCTTCAAATAGGCGGCTGCACGAAAATCTGCCGGGGTACCGAAGGCAAAATCGTCGGTATCGGTTTGGATGCCGAAGAACATCGCCGTGGCCACGGCCGCGTCGTCGTTGCCCTCCGCGCCAAAAGGCGCGAGGCCGCGTTCCGC
Organism: Polyangiaceae bacterium; assembly: GCA_035273265.1. Lineage (GTDB taxonomy): Bacteria > Myxococcota_A > Polyangia > Polyangiales > Polyangiaceae > PMG-095. The sequence continues at coordinate 25,942 of DATEPG010000381.1, read as the reverse complement.
GTACTCTGCGTAGATCGTGCAGGTCGCTCCCACGTCGTGACGAATGTCGACGAACGGCGCTTTGGGTACGGACGGTGGACGATGGTGGTCGACGACCGTGAGCAGCTTCAAGCTTTCGGGCAGCTTGATGCTCGATTCACTGGCGCTGGCATCGACCAACGCCAAGTAGCCGTACTGCTCCAGATCGGCCATCTCGGACACGCGCACCATCGGCACGTTGAGCAGCTTCACCAGCGCTCGGTTCTCGGAACGCGAAAGCGGCAGCACGTGTGCGATGGTCGCCGACACGCCCATGCGCTCACACAGGCGCTTGTGTGCGAGCGCGCTGCCGATGCCATCCGGGTCTGGATGACCGCCGAGTAGAATCACGTGCGGCTTATCGACGGCGCTAGCGAGCACGCGCTCGAGTTCTTGACCCTTATCAGGCTGACCCATGGCGACTCCGTAGCTTATGTCTCGACCGCGACGGAAGCCCACACCGGCAAAAGGACTTGGGCTGGTCATGTGCGTTCTGACGGCCACTTATACGCCCAGGGTTATCGCCCCGCCCGAAACTTCGACGAACCTGAGCAAATTCCATGACTTACATTTTTGTAGCGAGGTCTAAACAAGCAGCTGGCTCAAAAATCGGCCTTTGCCCGGGCTCGGTGTACTATCCCCGGACGCCGTGCACCGAATTGCCGTCTTCAGCCTAATCGTCGCGGCCTTCGGCTGCAAACACGAGCCCAAGGTCGATACCGTCGCTCCTCCTAAATCGAGTGTCACTGCAAGTGCGCTCGCCACCGCTGTTGGCACCGCTCCGTCGAGCAACTCGGCAACACCCGTCGAGGGCGGTGCTGGGAGCGCTGCCCTGCCCGACGCGGACGCCGGCAAGCGGGCCGGCGCTGCCGTGCCCGACGCGCAGCGCTACCGCTGGCTGAGCGCCGACAGTCATCTGACCTATCCCGCGCCCTTGGATTCGCTGGAGGCGCGTTTCCCGACGCCGCCCGGCTACCAGCGCGTGACGTTGGCCCCGAGCTCGTTCGGCGCATGGTTGCGCGGCTTGCCGCTCGCCGCGCCGGGCACACCCGTGGTCAACAACAGCGGCGGCACGGTGTTCCCCGGTGACGACGCCTACGTCGCGGCAGTGATCGCCATCGACGTCGGCGCGGGCGACCTGCAACAGAGTTCGGACGCCGTCATCCGCCTGCACGGCGAGTGGCTGTGGGCGAACGATCAGCCCAACGCCATCAGCTACAAGAGCACGACCAAGCTCGACATGCCTTTTTCACGCTGGGCCAAGGGGCAGCGCCTGCTCGCGGCCGGGCCGAACATGGGCTGGGTCGTGAAGAGCAAGCCGAAGGAGCCGACGTACAACGACTTCCGGCAGTACATCGACGCGGTGATGCTGTGGTCGAACAACGTTTCGCTGGCGATGCGGGCCAGCCACGTGTCCGATCCGACAGAGCTCACCGCTGGAGACTTTTTTCTGCAAACTCGCGGCAAAGGCCACGCGGTCTTGGTGCTGGACGTGGCGCAGAAGCCGACTGGCGAGCGAGTGGCATTGCTCGGGCAGGCGTTGCAGAGCCCAGCCCAAAGCATGCACGTGATGCGGCTCGGGCAGGCCACGGCCTGGTTCAGCCTGCGGCCACCCAATCCGCTACTCACCCCGCGCGGGGACGAGTTCTCCTGGGCGGATTTGTCGCGCCTGGAGCCCAAAAAAGACGAGTAGCGGCCCCCGCCAACGATCGCGGAGCAGCTGGTTCAACCAAATTTCATCAACGATCACAATTGCTTGGGAGCGCGTGTGCGCTTGAACCACAAAAACAGACTTGACGAGTTTGCCGCGGAAGAGCAGGTTTCACCCCTCAATGACCGCTGCTCACGCTTCTACGACCCCCGTCCCTGCCTCGGGCAGCGATGCGTGTGTGTCGGTCGCGTTTGGCGTCGTCGTTGACCTCGTCGTAGTCGGACTCGGGCTTATTCGCCCGTGTGCGGTGGCCGGCTGACCTGAGAACGCAGCTCAGTCTAGTAAGGCCCCCGCACCCACCGAGGTACGGGGGTTTTTTAGTTTCAGCACTCTGATTTTTTTCACGCAACGATCGACAGCGCAGGCAACGCGACATACGCACCCGAGGAGAACCCAGTGGCCTCACCGATGAAGAGCATCACCGAACCCCACGCAGCGACGGCTCTAGAAGAGACCGCCCTGCAAACCCTGACCGGCTCCCAAATCATCTGGGACACGCTCGTTCATGAAGGGGTCTCGGTCGTCTTCGGCTACCCGGGTGGCGCGATCATGCCGACCTACGACGCGCTGCCGCAGTACCCGATCAGGCACGTGTTGGTTCGGCACGAGCAAGGCGCGGCTCACATGGCGGACGGCTACGCGCGCGCTTCCGGCAGCGTGGGCGTGTGCATCGCGACCTCCGGCCCCGGTGCCACGAACCTGGTGACCGGCATCGCCAACGCGATGATGGACTCGATCCCGATGGTCTGTATCACCGGGCAAGTCTCGTCGCACCTGATCGGCAGCGATGGCTTCCAAGAGGTCGACTTCACCGGTGTGACGTTACCCATCACCAAGCACAACATCTTGGTCACGCGCACGCAGGACATCATGCCGGCCATTCGCCAGGCGTTCTACATTGCGAGCTCCGGGCGACCGGGCCCGGTGGTGGTCGACATCACCAAAGACGCGCAGCAAGGCAGCATCGAGCACCGCTACGATCCCTCCCCGATCCGCTTGCCCGGCTACCGCCCGGAGCACCACCCGGTGCCACGCGAGATCGAAAAAGCGGCCGAGATGATCAAAGCCGCGAAACGCCCGATCATCTTCTGCGGTCACGGCGTGATCGAAGCCAACGCCACCGCCCAACTGCTGGAGTTCGTGCAGAAGACCAACTTCCCGGTGGCGCTGACGCTGCTCGGATTGGGCGGCTTCCCGGCGACCCACCCGCTCAGTTTGGGCATGATGGGCATGCACGGTGAGGCTTGGGTGAACACGGCGATCCAAGAAGCGGATCTGATCATCGCCATGGGCATGCGCTTCGACGATCGCGTGACCGGCAATCTGAAGACCTACGCCCAGAACGCCAAGAAGATTCACATCGAGCTCGATCCGGCCGAGATCAACAAGAACGTGAAGGTGGATCTGCCCTTGGTCGGCGACGTCCGGGAGATCTTGCGCATGCTGCTGCCGCAGATCGAAAAGCGTAGCTGCGATGAATGGAACACGCACATTACGGAGCTGAAGGGCAGCAGCGCCGTACGCGAAATTCAGAGCTTGCCCGACAATGGCCGGTTGTTCGCGGCGCACGTGATTCACGATCTATGGCGCTACACGCAAGGCAAAGCCTTGGTCGTCACGGACGTGGGCCAGCACCAGATGTGGGAGGCGCAGTATTACAAGCACGACTACCCGCGAAAACTGCTGACCTCCGGCGGCGCGGGCACGATGGGCTTCGCGCTGCCCGCGGCCATGGGCGCGCGCATGGCCTGCCCAGGCGATGAAGTGTGGGTGGTGGTCGGCGACGGCGGCTTTCAGATGACCGCGTGCGAGCTGGCAACCTGCGCGCAAGAAGACATCAAGGTCAATATTGCCATCATCAACAACGGCTTTTTGGGCATGGTCCGTCAGTGGCAACAATTCTTCTATGGCGGTCGCTACGTGGCCACTCCGATCAAGAGTCCTGATTTCGTGAAGCTGGCGGATGCGCATGGCTTGAAGGGCCTGCGCGTAACCCGGCGTGACGAAGTCCAAGCCGCGGTCGAAGCCGCACGCTCCTTCAAGGAGACCTGCATCATCGATTTCCGCGTCGAGCAGGAAGACAGCGTGTACCCGATGGTGCCGGCGGGCGCCGACCTCGACAACATGATCCGTCGGCCGGTCCCGGTGGGCGCCTTGGGTGGGGAATTGCCCTCGGAAGAGCTGCCCGGCGAGGCCGTCAAAGACGTCCCGCCGCACAATCCCATTTTCGAAACCGGCAAGGATCACTGATGGCCCACTCTGAATCCCCGACTCTGCGTCACTTCGTCGCCTACGTGGAAGATCAGCCCGGCGTTCTCAATCGGGTCACTTCGCTATTTCGGCGTCGCTGCTACAACATCGTCTCGCTCAATGTCGGCCGCACGCACGAAGCGGGCATCTCACGCATGACCTTTGCCGTCGAAGCTGACGAGGACACCGCGCGTCGGATCGAAGCCAACTTGTACAAGCTAGTGAATGTCCTGAGCGTGGAGGACATCACCGGTAAGCCGAACCTGACCCGCGGCTTGGCCTTGATCAAGGTCAACGTAGGCCAGGAAAAACGCTCGGAAGTGCTGCAATTGGTCGAAGTTTTCCGCGGCCAGGTGATCGACCTCGACACCGACACCATGATCATCGAACTCACCGGCCAACAGAGCAAGATCGACACCCTCGTCACCGTGCTCGCTCCCTATGGCATTGCCGAAATGGTGCAGACGGGCACGGTCGCCATGACCCGCGGCGAGAAGGGCAGCGCCGCCACCGGAGCCGCTCAGCAACCGCCGAACCTCCGGGGTGTGTTCGCCGCTTGAACCAGCAACTCAACCAAGACGATGACCATGACCAGCCCAGTTAAGAAGCACACGATCCCTCCTCGAGACTACGTGCGAATCTTCGACGGCTGTCATCGGGGGGTTCACCCCCGCACCCGCTGAAGTGAATTCAGCGGGGCCCCACCCCCGACCTTTGGGGCCCCTACCCCAAACGATTCTCGGAGATCCAGCAACTCAACCAAGACGATGACCATGACCAGCCCAGTTAAGAAGCACACGATCCCTCCTCGAGACTACGTGCGAATCTTCGACACGACGCTCCGTGACGGCGAGCAAGCGCCGGGCGCGACGCTCACGTCGGAAGAGAAGCTCGAGGTGGCCCGTGCGCTTTCACGACTGGGCGTGGACGTGATCGAGGCCGGTTTCCCGTCGGCCTCGCCGGACGACTTTCAAGCGGTGCACGACATCGCCGAGACGGTCGGCATCCAGCCGATCGCCGGTCGCCCGAGCAGCGAACCGCCGATCGTCTGCGGCCTGGCCCGCGCGACGGAGAAGGACATCCAGACCGCCTTCGACGCCATCAAAATCGCGAAATTTCCGCGTATTCACGTGTTTTTGGCGACCAGCCCGCTGCACCGCGAGCACAAGTTGCGCATGACCCGGGAGCAGGTCGTCGAGCGAGCGCGGGCAATGATTACGTTCGCCAAATCACTGTGCGACGACATCGAGTTCAGCCCAGAAGACGCCGGGCGCACGGAGCCGGATTTCTTGCACGAGGTGCTGACCGCCGTCGTCGAATGCGGCGCGACGACGCTGAACATCCCGGACACGGTGGGTTACACCGTGCCCTCGGAGTTCGGCGCGATCATCGACGGCATCATGAAGAACGTGAAGGGCATCGAGAACGTGGTCGTGTCCGTGCATTGTCACGACGACCTGGGCCTGGCGACCGCCAACGCCTTGGCCGGCATCATGGCCGGCGCACGCCAGGCCGAAGTGACGATCAACGGCATCGGCGAGCGCGCCGGCAACACTTCGCTCGAAGAGATCGTGATGACGCTGCAAACTCGCCAGCCGATGTTCGGCTTGCGCACGGGCATCGATGCCACGCAGCTGGTCCGCACCAGCCGCCTGGTGAGCGTTCGCACGGGCATGGTGGTGCCGCCGAACAAGGCAATCGTGGGGGCCAATGCCTTCGCGCACGAGTCGGGCATCCATCAAGATGGCATGCTGAAGCACGCCGGCACCTACGAAATCATGCGCCCCGAGACCGTCGGCGCGAGCAAGACGCTGCTCGTGATGGGCAAGCACTCGGGGCGCCACGCCTTCACGGTACGCTTGAAGGAGCTCGGTCACGCTCTGGAGGGCGAGGCCTTGGAAGCCGCTTTTCAACGTTTCAAGAGCCTGGCCGACAAGAAAAAGCGCATCACGGACGCCGATCTGGAGGCGCTCGCTGCCTCCGAGGTCAGTCGCGGCATCGAGTACTTCGCGCTCGACGCGGTGCAGGTCACCTGCGGCTCGAATGGCATGCCGACTGCCACGGTGCGCTTGCGCTGCCCCGATGGAGAGCTGCGCACTCGAGCCGCGGTCGGTACCGGCCCCGTGCACGCCGCCTTCACCGCGGTCGACGAGATCGTGAACGCACCGAGCGAGCTCGTGGAATACACGATCAACGCCGTGACCGAGGGCATCGATGCGCTCGGCCACGCCAGCGTGCGCGTGCGCGCCCTGGGCAGCAGTGACGGCCGACTCAACGCGCAACACGGCAGCGGTGGGGTGGCCATCATACACGGGCAAGCAGCAGATTCGGATGTCATCGTGGCCAGCACGAAAGCGTACATCGGTGCGCTCAATCGCTTGCTCGTGACCCTTGGAACGTACGAAAAACAAGTCGAGAAATCGCAAGTGCGAGAACAGACGACGGGAGCCGCAGAGTGAGCATGGCAAAGACGCTTTTCGAAAAGATCTGGAACGAACACGTCGTGGTGGAGGAGCCGGGCCGTCCCGCTGTGCTCTACGTGGATCTGCACTTGATTCACGAGGTGACCTCACCTCAGGCGTTCTCGGGTCTGCGGGCGCGCGGGCTCAAGGTCCGTCGCCCCGAGCGCACGGTCGCGACCATGGACCACTCGACGCCCACGCTGCCCAAAGCGCTGCAGGTGATCGACGACCAGGCCCGCGCTCAGCTTTCGCAGCTCGAGAAGAATTGCGCGGAGTTTGGTATCCGCTTGTTCGCGCTGGGCAACGACAAAAACGGCATCGTGCACGTGGTCGGTCCGGAGCGCGGCTTCACGCAGCCGGGTATGACCATCGTCTGCGGTGACAGCCACACCTCCACGCACGGAGCGTTCGGCTCGCTCGCCTTCGGCATCGGCACGAGTGAAGTGGAGCACGTGCTCGCTTCGCAGTGCTTGCTGCAGTCCAAGCCGAAGACCATGGAAGTGCGCATCGACGGCACGCTCTCGCCCTTGGTGACCGCCAAGGACATCATCTTGGCCGTGATCGCCAAGATCGGCACCGGTGGCGGCACGGGATACGTGATCGAATACACCGGCAGTGCGATCCGCGCGCTCGATATGGAAGCACGCATGACCGTGTGCAACATGAGCATCGAGGCCGGCGCGCGAGCAGGCTTGATCGCCCCCGACGAGAAGACCTTCGAGTACGTGAAGGGTCGCGATTTTGCACCGAAGGGTGCAGCTTGGGATGCGGCGGTCGAACGCTGGAAGAAGCTGCCGACCGACGCCGGTGCCAGCTACGACACGCTGGTAACGCTCGACGCCGACCAGATCGAGCCGATGATCACCTACGGCACGCACCCGGGGATGGCCGTCCCGGTCACGCAGGCGCTGCCGGCAGCGGCCGATTTCAGCGCGGGCTCCGAGCGGCAAGCCTTCGAAAAGGCCATGACTTACATGGGCTTGGAAGGCGGGCGCTCGCTCGTCGGACAAAAGGTGGATGTGGTGTTCGTGGGCTCCTGCACCAACGGCCGCATCAGCGATCTGCGGCTGGCCGCCTCGGTGCTCAAGGGCCGCCACGTGGCAGCGGGTGTGCGCGCGCTGATCGTCCCGGGCTCGCAAGAAGTGAAGCGCCAAGCCGAAGCCGAAGGACTCGACCGCATCTTCACCGACGCAGGCGCCGAGTGGCGTGAAGCCGGCTGCTCGATGTGCATTGCCATGAACGGCGATCAACTCTCGCCCGGTCAGTACGCAGTCAGCACCTCCAATCGAAATTTCGAAGGTCGCCAAGGCAAAGGCGGACGCACCTTCTTGGCCTCGCCAGCAACGGCCATGGCCTCCGCCATCACCGGCAAAGTCACCGACGTGCGCACGCTGGCCGCGGTCTGATCGAAAAGGAACGAAGCACCATGGCAAGCTTTACGAAGATCACCTCACACGCGGTCGTCATTACGTCGGAGAACATCGACACCGATCAGATCATCCCCGCGCGCTTCTTGAAGGTGCTGGACAAAGACGGGCTCGGTAAAAGCCTGTTCTGCGATTGGCGCTACAACGCCGACGGCACGGACAAGGCGGACTTTCCGCTCAATTTACCGGCCTCGCAGGGCGCGCAAATCTTGCTCGCCGGCGACAACTTCGGCTGCGGTTCCTCGCGCGAGCACGCGCCTTGGGCGCTCGTCGGCTGGGGCTTGCGCGTGGTCATCTCGACCTCGTTCGCCGACATTTTCAAGGGCAATTCGCTGAAGAATGGCCTGTTGCCCGTGGTGGTGAGCCAAGAGGTCTATCAGAAGCTCTTGGCGGCTCAGAAAGCCGATCCGAAGGCTCAAATCACGGTCGACCTGACGCAGAAGTTGCTCACCTTGCCGGACGGCACCAGCGAAAGCTTCCCGGTCGACTCGTTCGCGCAGCACTGCTTGCTCAACGGTATCGACCAGCTTGGCTACATCCTGTCTTTCGACGACAAAATCAAAGGCTTCGAAACCGCTCACACCTACGCCAGCTGATCTCTCATCTTTCGAAACGAGTCCTTCGATGAACGCGAATCCTCCAGTCAACGGCGAGCCAGAGCTCGTCCAAGTGTACGATACGACCTTGCGCGACGGGACACAGCGCGAAGGTATTTCGTACACGCTGGAGGACAAGCTGCGGATTGCACAGCAGCTCGACGCGTTCGGCGTCACCTTCATCGAAGGCGGCTGGCCGGGCTCGAATCCGAAGGACGAAGAGTTCTTCGCTCGAGCTCGCGATCAGGACTGGAAACACGCTCAAATCGCGGCTTTTGGTTCGACTCGCCGCGCCGGGCTCGCGGCCAGCGATGATCCGAGCATGCGCGCGCTGATCGCGGCGGGCACCCAGGTTTGCACCATCTTCGGTAAATCCTGGACGTTTCAGGTGACCGAGGTACTGCGCACCTCGCTCGACGAGAACCTGCGCATGATCGAAGACTCGGTCGCGTTCTTGCGCGGCGAAGATAAGCGCGTCGTGTACGACGCGGAACACTTCTTCGACGGTTACCGCGCAGATCCGAGCTATGCGGTAGAGACGCTGCGCGCGGCCATCCGCGGCGGCGCAGAGGTCGTCACCTTGTGCGAAACCAACGGCGGCAATATGCCCTGGGACATCGAGCGCATCGTGACTGAAGTGGCACGGCTGGTGAATCACCCGCTCGGCATCCACGCGCACGACGATACGGGCTGCGGCGTTGCCAACAGCTTGGCGGCGGTGCGCGCGGGCGCGCGTCACGTCCAAGGCACGATCAACGGTTACGGCGAGCGCTGCGGCAACGCCAACCTGTCGGTGGTCATCCCCAACCTCGAGCTCAAGCTGGGCTTTCGGGTGCTGGAACCGGGGCGCCTGGCTGGCATCAGCGAGCTTTCACACTTCGTTGCCGAAGTCGCCAATCTCGCTCCAGATGCACACATGGCCTACGTGGGGCGCAGCGCTTTCGCGCACAAGGGCGGCGTTCACGTGGCCGCACTCCGCCGCAACCCGGATTCGTACCAACACGTTTCCCCCGAGCTGGTCGGCAACACCATGCGGGTCGTGGTCAGTGAGCTGTCCGGCCGCGGCAACGTGCTGGCCAAGGCCGAAGAGCTGGGCGTCGAAGTCAGCGCCGGCACCGAACTCGAAGCGCTACGCGAGATCAAGGAAGCAGAAAATCGCGGACTGTCTTACGAGGGTGCCGAAGCCAGCATCGCGCTGCTCCTGCAACGCAAAGCGGACGACTACGTGCCACTGTTCCAGGTCATCGACTACCAGATCCAGGTCGGCAAGCGGCGCGGGACCGAGACCTTTGCCGAAGCAGTGGTCAAGGTCCAGGTCGGCAAGAACACGCTTCACACGGCGGCAGAGGGGAACGGCCCGGTCAGCGCGCTCGACGGCGCACTGCGCAAGGCGCTCGCGCCCTCCTACCCCGCAGTGAACGAGATCCACTTGGCAGACTACAAGGTCCGCATCCTGGACGGGACCGAGGGCACCGAAGCCATCACCCGAGTGCTGATCGACAGCCAGGACGCGCACCGCAGCTGGAGCACCGTGGGCGCCTCGTCCAACATCATCGAGGCCTCGATGCACGCTCTGGTCGACTCCATCGAGTATGGTTTGATACAAGGCCGGTCTGTTCTCCCCGACGGCCACACGGTCAGCCGCCCCACGCGGGTCGGGGCAGCTCCTCCCAAAGCAGCCGCAGAAGCTTGAGCTAGAGAGTTACCGATCCCATGAAAGCTAAAATCGTACTTCTCCCCGGTGATGGTGTTGGCCCCGAGGTGACGGGTCAGGCACGTGCAGTGCTCGAGGCCGTCGCTAAAAGTGGCGGGCATGAGTTTGCCTTCGAGACGCAGTTGATCGGCGGCATCGCCATCGACGAAACGGGTGATCCGCTGCCTCCGGCCACGCTCACCGCGTGCAAAGCCGCGGATGCGATCATGCTGGGCGCGGTGGGCGGCCCAAAGTGGGACAACCCGGACGCCAAGACCCGCCCGGAGAAGGGCCTGCTGGCGATTCGCAAAGGGCTCGGCTTGTTCGCCAATCTGCGCCCCGTGCGCAGCTATCCCGAGCTGGTAGATTCGTCGCCGCTCAAGCTCGAGCGCATTCAGGGCTGCAACATGCTCATCCTGCGTGAGCTCACGGGCGGCTTGTACTTCGGCAAGCAAGGTCGCGAGCAAACCGAGCGCGGGTTGCGCGTATTCGACACGCTCGAGTACATGGATTTCGAGATCGAGCGCATCGTACGTTTGGCGTTCAATTTGGCGCGCGGCCGCTCCAAGAAGCTGACCTCGGTGGACAAGGCCAACGTCATCGAATCCTCACGAGTTTGGCGCCAAATCGCCACTCAAATGAAGTCGGAGTTCGCCGACGTCACCCTCGAACACCAGCTGGTCGATTCGTGCGCCATGCGCCTGGTCACCGCGCCAACCAGCTTCGACGTAATCGTGACCGAGAACATGTTCGGCGATATCTTGTCGGACGAAGCCGCGGTGCTCACCGGTTCGCTCGGGATGTTGCCCAGCGCATCGCTCGGAGAAGGCAAGCTCGGCCTGTACGAGCCGATTCACGGTTCGGCGCCGGACATCGCTGGCAAGGGCATCGCCAATCCGGTCGGTACGATCCTGAGCGCCGCCCTGCTCTTGCGCCATAGCCTCGGCCTGGAGAAAGAAGCCGCGTCGGTGGAGCGCGCAGTGGAAGCTGCCCTGGCCGCAGGCGCACGCACGGCCGATCTCGGGAGCGCAAAGCCGCTCTCGACCAGCGGCATGGGCGAGGCGATCATCTCGAAGTTGAGCTGAGCGGAGACGAGTCGAGCTGAGTCGCATGCTCGACTCAGCTCGATTTTCGCTCTTCTCGTGCGTAGCTCGCGGTGTCGCACCCCCCGTGCGGACGAGCTAGAGCGCGAACCCGGAACAGGCTTCCGGCAGCAAGCGAGCGAAACGCTCGGCCCATGCTCGTTGACCGGCTTGGTCCAGCAATAAATCTTGGCGGATCTCGATCTCGACGTGCAAGATGCCGCGTCTTTCACCGTAGACGACCACGCCGTAGTCGCTCAGATCGCTGACCGTGTACGGCTCGTTGTCCCCCACCACCAGCTCCGGGTCGCGACGCAGTAGCTCGATCAGCGCGCGGCCCAAGCGCGTGTCCCGGTTGTACAGCATGCCCGTGTGCCAGGGCCTGGACACGCCCATGAACGTGGGAGTGAAGCTGTGAACCGCGACCAGCACGCTCGGCTGCCCCAGCTGCGCGCGCCGCTCGAACTCCGACAGGATGCGTGCGTGGTACGGATGAAAGATCGCGCGCGCGCGCTCGCTTGCCAAGGCCGGGGACAGCCCGTGGTTGCCGGGGATGACCGTGCTTTCACTGATCAGGGGGATCGAACTTGGCACGTCCACCGGGCGATTGCAGTCGATCGCCAGCCGCGAGTACGTTTGCAAGATTGCAAACGCGCCCAGCTCGCGAGCCAGGCAGCGCGTCACCTGTGCCGCGCCGATATCCCAAGCGATGTGACGTTCGAGCTCGCTGTCCGGCAAGCCCAGCGTGCCCAGCGCACGCGGCAGGAGTTTTCCTGCATGATCGCAGGTGATCAGGAACGGCGAGCGCCGCTGATCTTCGATCACCTCGAAGGCTGGGGGCTCGTCGGGCGCAAGCAGCGGGGGCACTCGGATCGATTCCAAATCACAAATCATGATCTCGAGCCCTAGTCAGTACCCGCGCGCGCGCCGCGTCAACGTGCCCGCGCGCTTTGCGAACGGCGGCCGTTCTCTGCTAGATCGGCTCGCACGATGGACACGACGAGCGTAGTCGTCTTCGACATGGGCGGTGTGTTGTACGATTTCCGAGGCGACCGCTTGATCGCGCGCACCAGTCGCCGGCCACGTCGCTGGCGCAGCGAAGAAGTGCAAGCGCATTGGCCAACGCTCTCGCGTGGCTTCGAAACCGGCTGCACGGATGAGGCAGACTTCGCGGAGGCCGTCGTGCAAAAATTCGATTTGATGTTGGCGCCGAGTGAATTTTTGGCAGAGTTCCGCAGCGCGGCCTTTGGTTTTTACGAAGGCGCGCTCCACTTGGTGGCCGAGCTCGGCAAACGGCAGCGCGTGCTCAGCTTGAGCAACACCAATCCGGCGCAGTGGCCCAAGGTGCTGGCCGATCTCGGCCCGGTCGACCCGTTCCACGCCCACCACCCTTCGCACCTGTCTGGCTTCCACAAGCCGGACGCGCGGGCGTTCGCGGCCATTTCGAGCGTCATTGCCCTGGGCGCCGAGTGTCACTTCTTCGACGATCGAACGGAAAATGTGGAGGCAGCCAGGCAATTCGGTTGGCGCGCAGAACGCGTGCGTGGCGTAGCCGAAGCGCGCCTTGCCTGTCAGAAGGCGGGCCTGCTCGGCTAAGCGCCGGACGGCGATCGTTCTAGGGACGGCTCTCGGCGCTCGAAGGCAGATCGAGCACGCGCGGCACGAAACCGAAGCGCTTGTTGGCGCGCGCGATGGCGCGAAACACCTGGACGCGCCAATTCACGTCGAAGCGATCCACGCCGAAGCCAGCGAGCAACGAGGTAATGGCAGCGCGCAGCGAGAGCCAGTCACTCGGCGACATCAAGACATCCACGAATTCCGGCGTATAGAAGCCTTTGACGAAGCGCCGGTAGATGGCCACGTTCTTCTGCGCCTCGCGCTCGTAACTGAGAAATCGCGAACGCTCGAATTTGCCCGCCCGGAGTGCCGCGTCCACCACCTCGGCCGCGCGAAACGCACCGACGATGCCCAAGTAGACGCCGGTCGAGAACACCGGATCGATGAAGGCAGCCGCATCGCCAACCAGCACGAAGCGATCGCCGACGAGCTTCTTGCTGACGTACGAATAGTCCGACACGCTGCGCACGGGCGCGACCCGTGTGGCCGAAGCCAGGCGGTCTCGCACGAACGGGGTGTTGGCGATTTGCGCGGCGAAATAGGCTTCGTCCGGCTTTTGCCCGTGCAAATTGCGCGACGGGCCGACCAGGCCCACGCTCGTGCGGTTGTTGCGCAGGGGAATCACCCACCACCAACCGCCCGGCACCAGCACCACGCTGATGTCCCCCTCTTCTTCGCCGCTGCTGCGGGCGGCGCCTTCGTAATGGGAGAAGACCGCGAAATTTTTCAGCTCTTGGTCCATCTCGCGCAGGCCCAAGCGGCCCGCGAGCAGGGACGCTTGACCGCTGGCGTCGATCAGCATCGCGGCATGAAACGTGGTTTCGGATCCGTCATCCAGCCGCGCGACGACCGAGACCCCCGGCTTGGCGTCGAGCTCGAAGCGAATCACCTGCGCGCCCTGGCGCACGTCCACACCCTGCTCGCCCGCGTTGTCGAGCAAGAGCTTGTCGAATTCGCTGCGATCGACCTCGTAGGCCGAGGCAGCGCCTTGCACCAAGCCGTCTCGGAACGCGTAGCGGCGCCTGAGCGAGCCATCCGCCGTCACGAACTCTGCCGCGTACTTGGGCAAGAAGTCGGCGGCCTTCAGGCGTGGCATTGCCCCGAGCTGTTCGATCAGTGGCATGACACACGGGAGCATCGACTCCCCGATGTGAAAGCGCGGGAAATGCTGTTTTTCCAAGAGCAAGATGCGGTGCCCACGCTGCGCGAGCCGGGTTGCCGCGGCAGAGCCGGCAGGCCCGCCGCCAATCACGATCACATCGAACGCACTGCTTCCACTGCCAGCCATGGCTAGCGGATCTAGCACGCTCCCGGCCCAGCCGTTGAGCGAGGCGCGAATCCAAGTACACTTCCAGCCGTGCGCTACGTCGTTTACGATCCCAAGGACCCGCGCAGAGGGAAAACCCTCGCCGATCCCGTGCTCGGGCAGATCGTGATCAGTCAGGGCGCGACCATCACCAAAGCGCTGGCCGCGGCCAGCAGCCACGCGCCTTTGCCGTCGGGGGCGGTGGTCTGGGACCGACAGCAAGCGAAGGTCGCGTACCGGGTGCCGTGATTCCGCACCCGCAACGACCCTTGGCCCTACAGACCAAGGGTCCCTCCGTCACGCTGACGCCAACCTCAGTTGTCCGTGCAAGCCACCTCCGTGAGGCCGTCGCTGACGCACACCTGGTTGAGCAGCGAGCAGTCGAACCTTACCGCGCGACGCTTGCCCTCGCTGGCTGAGCTGCAGCGAGTTGCCGTGTTACCCACGCATTTGCCGCTGACGGTGAGGTCGGTGCACGGATCTTTCCATTGAGCGGCCGCGTCGACGAACGCTTTTGTCTCAGCGGTCATGCTCGCGTACAGACCACCCTTCTCGCAGCTGCCAAACGGCGTGCGCGAGAAGACACCGAACACGCGCACTTGCCCTTGAAGCTTGCGCACCAGGGGTCCACCTCGGTCGGCACCGCAGGGCTGCGCGTCACTATCCGTACCGCCGAGGTACGCCTCACCCGGAGCGAGCTCGGTCGTGTCGTACTGCTGTTGGAGATACTGAAGATACCAATCGTCCCCGCCACCGCTGCCGGCGCTCGGTGCACCGGCGATCCCGGGGCCCGAGCCACCATTGCTGCTGCCACCACTGGAAGGCGGCATCGGGAAAGCCCCGCCGCTAGCGAATGCACCGGCCGAACCCGAAGGAGCACCAGCCTCTCCGCTGAACACGCCCACTCCCCCGCCCACCCCTGGGAACGGCCCGGGGTAGTAGCCGACGCCGAGAATGTATTGGTAGAAAGCCTCGAAGGAACCAAAAATCAGCGGATAGAGCAGGCCCGATGTGCCCCGCAACACGAGCGAACCGGCACGGCGCGTGCCGCTTTGGTAGGCCAGATCACTGTTGCCGAAGCCGACACCCGCCAACGGGTTGCCAATTAGCTCGTCGGTCAGCACGGCCGTTTTGAACGGAGCCACGTCGGAAATCGATTCGCCCAGGTGAAACACCGCGATATCAGGGTAGTACGCGCCAGCGGTCGTGCTGACAGCCGGCGCATACTCGACGTCGACGACATCGATGCGCCGCGTCGACTGCGTCGAATCTGCGCCGATCGCGAATTCGAGCGACGAGTAGCCAGGCTGAACCTGTTGCAGCAGCTGCCCGCACGAGCGCGAAGTGAGCACGCTGTTCTTGGAGATCAGTGTGCCAGTGCATTGCGGGTAAAATTGCGAGCCGCCACTGCCAGAGCCCGCCGCCGAGAAGGCCCCCGCCGCATTCGGCTTGCCCGCAGCGCTCGATCCGCCGGCTGCCTCGCTGAAGCCGGTCGCTCCGCCCCAACCGCCTGGGTAGTTATAGTCATACACTAGGCCAATGCTGCCGATGCCATCCAGGCTCTTGCTGTTGACGGGCACACTGCCGATCAAATCATCCATCTTGCTGTCGCCGCCAAGCACCCCTGTTCCCTCATCGCGCGACCCAGCCGAGCAAGCAAATTGTGTGAGCCCGACCCCAGCTGCGAGTACTAAGCCACCGAGACCCCAGATTTTTTTCATGACACTCCTTCAGCGCCAAAAGCGGGCTATCCGCTCTTCCCCGGCGCTGCCCGTTCAGAGAGCAAAGAGCAAGCCAAGCTCGAGAGCGCCCTTTGCGCGGAAAGCCGGCCTCCGAGCGCGCAGCGCGTGTGTCACGCTGTGCCATAGTCGGAGACCGGTCACCGGTCCTGTCATGCGCGGCAAATCGCCATGCCCAGGCGACTCACATATTCAGCACGTATGCCGCCACCAGCGGGAACACGATCGTCGCGTCCGATTCGATCACGAAGCGCGGCGTGTCGACGGCCAACTTACCCCAGGTGATCTTCTCACCAGGCGGCGCGCCGCTGTACGAGCCGTACGACGGGGTCGAATCCGAGATCTGGCAAAAATAGCTCCAGACTTTGACTTTCTGCTGCAGGTCTTGGTCGATCAACGGCACGACGCAGATCGGGAAATCACCCGAGATACCGCCGCCGATTTGGAAGAAACCAATCTCGTGCTTCGGGTCGTTCTCTTGGTACCACTTGATCAGCGCGCCCATGTACTCGGTGCCGCCGCGCATGATGGTATAGTCGTACTCACCGCGGATCACGCCAGCGACGAACATGTTGCCCAGCGTCGAGTCTTCCCAACCTGGCACGAACAGCGGCAGGTTCTTCTCGCAGGCCGCGAGCAGCCAGGAGTTCTTGGGATCGATTTCGTACTCTGGCTCGAGCTCTTTGCTCTTCAGCAATTGGTAGAAATACTCGTGCGGCAAGAAGCGCTGATTGGTCTTTTGCGCTCGTTCCCAGAGCGCGAGCATCTTCTTCTCGATCTTGCGCATCGCCTCGTGCTCGGGGATGCAGGTGTCGGTCACGCGGTTGAGGCCCTCTTCGAGCAGTGCAGCTTCGTCGTGCGGGCCGAACTCGCGGTAATTCGGCACGCGGCGGTAGCTGTTGTGCGCGACCAGGTTGAATACGTCCTCTTCCAGGTTCGCGCCGGTCAGCGAGATCGCGTGGATCTTGTCTTGGCGGATCAGCTCCGCGATGACCAAGCCCATTTCGGCGGTGCTCATCGCGCCGCCCATCGTGAGCAGCATCTTGCCGCCCTTTTGCAGGTGCGTTTCCCAACCCTTGGCTGCATCGATCAGGGCGGCAGCGTTGAAGTGACGGTAGTGGTGAACAATGAAGTCTTTGACGGCGCCCATTTTGGTCTCGCAAACTGAAAGAGGTGGAGGAACCCGCTTCCTCGTGGGAGGAAAACGCGGAACATGCGCTCGACAGCGAGCACGCGCGGCAAAAAAGAACCGTTTCTGGCGGGCGTCAAGCGTCGAGCCCGGATTTTGAACCGAGCGCAGGGGCTCGTTCCTTGGAACCGCGGCCGAGCCGGATTTCCGTGGTAACCTCGTAACTTGGAGAGGCTCGCCCGTCACGCGAGCGAGCGCCAATCGATGTCGGATCGTCACCTGAGCTTATCGGGACCCGCGTCCCTGGACGGGCAGGTCGTCGAGTCGGAGTTTCAGCCGGGCGTGAGCTATCGGTTGGAGCGGCGCATCGGCGAAGGCGGAATGGGGCAAGCATTTCTGGCACTGCGCCAGGCGCCCGAGGGGATCTCGCCGGTCGTGATCAAGATGGTGCGGCCGACGGTCGAGTCCGGCGCACAGAACTCGGCCGGGATCTTGGTCCAGAAAGAGGCCGTTGCGTTGGGGCGTTTGAACGAGCGCATCCCGCCCTGCCCATTCGTGGTGCGCTTGGTCGACACCGGCAGTACCTACCTGAGCGGCCCCGCGCGGCCGCCCACTCCCTGGTTGGCGGTCGAATATGTTCATGGCGGCGTCGAGGGCACGACGCTCGAAGAGCGGGTCAAGGGTTCCATCGAACGCACCGGCGTGGCTTTCGACTCGGCGCGCGCCGCGCACGCGCTCAAGTGCCTCGCCGCGGGCCTGCACGCGATCCACGGCGTCGGTGTCGTGCACCGCGATCTCACGCCCGGCAACATCCTGTGCTGCGGCTTCGGTGAAGCCGAGATCCTGAAGATCTCGGATTTCGGCATCGCGCGACCGCAGGGCTTGGCGGCCACCTTCGGCGCCATTCCCGTCGGCACGCTCGGCTACGCAGCCCCCGAACAATGCCTGCCAGAGTCGAGCGGGACGGGCACCTATACCGACATTTTCGCGCTCGCGTGCGTGCTCTACTTCAGTCTAACTGGGGAAACGCTGTTCGAATCGGACACGTTGCTCAAGAACATGTTGGCGATTCGCGATTCCAAGCGTCGCTCGCTACTCGACGCCCAAGCGCTGGTTCCCGAGCTTCGCCAGCGCGCTGATTCGTGTCGCGCGATCGACGTGGCGATCGCGCGCGCCACATCACTCGATCCCAGCCAACGGCCACAAGAAGCGCTGGAATTTGCGGCCAGCGTCGTGCCCTGGCTGACCGAGACGCCGACTCCGCCCAAGCCCAGCCGACGCTTCATCAATAGCCTGATCAATCTCTCGCCCCCGGGCGACTTGACGCGCTGGGAGTGGACCGTCCGTCACCCCGGAGGCGAGCGCATCATCCAAAGCGCCGCCTGGGACGTGGACGGGCATTGTCTGGCCTTCACCACGGATGGCCCCGCGTTCTGGAATGGACAAACTTGGGTTTCGACCCCTGAGATCGCGCGTAATCTGCCGGCTGGCATGGTCTTCGCGCGGCGCATCGAAGCCGGTGGTTGGCTGATCGGCGGCGCGGGCGGCCAGCTCGTGGTGTACGCGAGCGACGGCGTACGCGAGGTCGTGCGTGCACCGCACGCCGATGTCACTTTCACGCATGCCAACGGCCGTTTCGACGACCTGCTGGCCGCCGTCAGCCAACGCCCAGGTGAGGCCCCTTTGCTTTGGGCGATGGCGGCGCGCCGCTGGATGAGGCCCATCCCGCTGGAAGGTGTCGCTTACGTCGCCGGCCTCTTGCGCCTCGACGATTCCCGTTGGCTGATCTGTGGCAGACTTACTCAGGGCAACGGCTTTGCCGCCATCTATTCGCCGATGCAGTGGGAGGTGAGTTACCTGCCGGTGCCTCACACGCGCGCCTTCGTTGCCGGCGCGTCCGAAGCGGACCGCGGCCTAGGTCTGATCGTGGGCAGCGAGGGCGTCGCGCTACGCATCGAAGGGCAGGCCGCCGTGGCCTCGGTGGCCGACAGCAAGCCCGATCTGACTGCCGCCGCGATGGACGTCTTGGATCGCGAATGGGTGGCGAGCTTGGGTCGTCTGTGGGTGCGCGATCCGGCGCGTGACGCCGCCTGGCGCGGAGTTTGGATGGACCCGAACTGGCAGGCGCCGTTCGTCAGCATCATGGCCGACGCCGGCATGCTCGTGGCCATGAGCGCGGACGGAGGAATTCTGGAGGGTCGCGCGAGCTGGCACTCCCACGCCCGTTCCCGCTAAATCCGTGCCCGTGCCCGTGCCCGTGCCCGCGCCCGCGCTCATGCCCTCTCTCGATTTTGATTGATGGTCGCAATTTCCCCCGCGCCGCACTCAGCCTTCGGCGTCCAAGCCCGGAACCCAGCGTGCTCGAGAGCTGCGATGCTGGATCGCGAGCGCCCCCTCTCCTCGAACGTCACTCAAAAAGCAAAATCCAGATTGGCGTTGGCGACACCGACTTGCTGGCTGTAGTGCCCACTGGCGTCGGGGGATCGACTTGGCGGAGAGTATTCGGCGAGCCGCCCCTTCACGTCTCGCGGCAGGAACACGAAATGCGTGTACGAAAGCGCAGCGTGCACTCGCTTGTCGAGCGCGATTCGCCCGCCGAGCGCGAAGGAAGCGCTGACCCAATCGGGCAACCCGGGCTCCATCGTGCTCTCTGGCACGGCGCTCGAGTCGTAGCCGAGCCCTGAAAAGAACTCGAAGCTGGCGCTGGTCCACACGCTCAACCCCAGGCGCACGCCCACCGTGTCTCTGAAATCGCGCGGCACGTTCTGGAGCACCTGCGCGCCCGAGACTTGAGCGCCGTTGGTCGTCAGCTCGCAGGCCGTGCCGCTGACCACCGCGCACTGGTTCTTGAACGCAGAAAACCGCGTATAATCAGCGAATGCTCGCAATTCCAGGTTGGGCCGGGGGCGGTAGCGCGCGCCCCAGCGGATGATGTCGGGCAGATCGTAGAGCACGTCCACGTGTGAGCTGCTCGGGCCACCGATGTCGTTCTCGAGCGCTCCCGTCAAACGCATGCCGCCGCTCACGTTCGGTCGCGATTGGTAGGACAAGCCGAGCCAGAGCACCTTCGGGCTGACCTCGTACAGGGCGCCGATGCCGAAGCCGAACGCGTAGCCGCTGACTTCGAGCAGCGATCGGCCTTCGTGCGTCACGTCATTGCCTCCACTGCTCCAAGCCCGCACATCGCTGATCCAGGAACGAATCAGGCTAGCGCTCATGCCGAGGCTGAGCCCGGTACCAGCAATGCGCAGCGCTCCGCCCAAAGACAACTGGCTGCTGACGATCTCGCCTTCGATGGATTGGAAACGCGTCACGCCGTCGACGATGCCCGGGTAGCGCGAGCCCGCAAATTCGGGGCGGGTGTTCCAACTCACCGAGCCGCCGAAGGGCGTAAAAAATCCTGCACCGAGACTCAAATTGCCGAGCTTGAGCGAGGCTGCCAAGACCGGGTTGAAGAGCGGGTTGAAGAGCACGGCACGCCCCACGTTGGCCCCTGCGGCGTCCGCTGGATCCGGCGCATCGCTCGCAGCACGCTGTCGATCATAACTCACACGCCGGAGCGCGATGCTCATGTCGGCAAACAGGTGCAAGCCCTCCGCCTGGCTCAGCGCCGCGGGATTGAAATACAGCGCGGTCGGGTTCGAAGTCGTCGGATGGCCGTGTTCACCCGAGAAGCGCGCGACCGAAAAACCACTTGCTTGCGCTGGCAACGGAGCAAACACGAGGACACACGACAAGCCGAGGCTGAACGAGAGCAGGGCGGCGCGCATCCGAACTCGCCACGCTAGCGAACTCGCTCGAACAATTCACGCACGAATTGAATGGTATCCGCGTCGCTTGCCGGCTTGTCCTCCCGATAGCGCTTCACCCGGGCAAAGCGCAGCGCCAGACCGCCAGGATAAGTCGAGCTCTTCTGGAGGCCATCGAAGGCGATCTCGACCACGACCTCGGGCCGGACCTTCACGCCCCAGTCGTATCGCTCGCTGGCCAGCTCTTGGAACTTCGTGGTCTGCCATGCGAGCGTCGCGTCCGTGAGTCCCTTGAAGGTCTTGCCCAGCATCACGAAGCCGCCCGACTCCGGGTCGCGCGCTCCGAGATGAAGGTTGCTGAGCTGGCCCGTGCGGCGTCCGCTGCCCCACTCGACCGCCAGCACGACCAAGTCGAGCGTGGGCGCCGGCTTGACTTTGACCCAGCCCGCCCCGCGCCGGCCGGCGTCATAGGTCGACGCCAGGCTCTTCACGACGATGCCCTCGTTGCCCGAATCGAGTGCGCCCTGGAGCGCGGCCTCTGCTTGGTCTGGCGTGGCAACTTCCACGCGAATCACCCGAGCCTCGGCCGGCACTGCCCCGCACAGCGCCTGCCAACGCAGACCATTGGCTTGCTCGACGAGTACTTGCCCGTCCGCATACAAGCAATCGAAGAAGAAAGCGCGGACTGGTAGATCGGCGCGCGCGCTTGCCACGTCGAGTTTCCGACCAACGCGCTGCATCGTCACCTGAAATGGCTGTGGCCGACCATCCGCGCGGAGCGCGAGCACTTCGCCATCGAGCACCAGGGATTGTAGGCTGAACGAGCGACCTAGTTCGACGATCTCGGGCAGCGCATCGCTCAGGTCGTTCCCATACCTGGAGTAGATGGCGACTCGATCTCCTTCGCGATGCAATTGAATGCGAGCGCCGTCCAGCTTGTATTCGACGGCGGCGGGAGCCGTACGGGACAACGCCTCGGCGGCGCTATTGGCCGATTGCGCCAGCATCGGCCGGAGTGGACGAAAGAGCTGCACGGTGAACGCCGCGAGCTCGGCTTCACCACCGCGAAACGCACTCACGGCAACCTCGGCCGCATTGCCCGAAAATAGCATCGCCTTGCGCAGCGACTCGCTCGAGACTTGCGCGGCTTCTGCGAGCGCGTCGAGTACGATGCTCTCCAGCGCGCCTTGGCGCAGCTCGCCCAAGATCAGCCGCACCACGAATCGTCGTTCTTCGGCATTGAGACGCGCAAACAAGGCCGATAGCAACTGATCGCGTTCGCTGGCCACGCCCTTTCCCGACAGGTCCTCGAGGGCCTGGAACACCGCGTCGAGTTCGAGCACGGTCACCTCCGGGCTCGATGGTTCGGGCTCCGCGCCTAGCCGTTCCAGCGTGCGCGGGCCCAGGCCGAGCCGGCCCTGACGCAATTGGCCACAAAGAAAGCCGACCGCCGCTGGCAGTTCATGGCTTTCGAGCCGCCGCAAAAGGCCGGACAAACTCGCGATTTTCTTGAGCCGGGAGCGCGTGGCTGCGACTTCTCGCGAGACCGCCACGATGTCGGTTAGCATCAGCATGGAGATGCTTCTTCCTAGTGATGGCCAGCGCTTTCGGCTAGCCCTGCTGGCGCTCGCGCTGGGCGCGGCCGAGCTCGTGGGCTGCGCGGATGCGCGCGGGCGCTTCGAGGACTTTCAGGCTCGCTCGCAGAACAGCGACGCCGCGCCAGAGCCCAATGATAGTGGCACCTTGGACGAAACTCACGACGGGGGACCCTGCACACCGCCCGCGCCCGGTACCGTGACTGGTCCAGCACTGCTGGCCACCGAGACCAACTTGGCCGCCGGGCGTCCCATTCTATTTTTGGGCCAGATCGACACGCCAGAGGTCGATCACGTCACTGCCGTACACTTCGTGTACCGCGCGCTCGATTCGCTCGACCGCAGCACGCGCGTGGGTGACGAACTTTCGGTTGGGCCCTTTCCGCTGCACGGCGGCAAGCTGGTCGCCCAGGTGCCCGAGTCCGAGCTCCACGGCAACGCGAACCCGGTGTTGCACGGGGCGCCGATCACTTCGGAGATGACGCTCACCGGGCACATCTGCGGGGTGCGCCGCTTCTATTGCGGAACGCTTCAAGGCTCGAGTACGGGCCTGGTCACTGGCCCTTTCAGCGGCCGTTTCGGCATCACGCTCCTGAGCGCCCCCGACGCCGTCCCCGAAACGCCACGCTTCGGCTGTGGCCCGGAAGATTTCGCGCAGCCACTAGCGCGCTAAACGTAGGCCGCTAGCGCGTGCTCCAGCGATTGCCGGTATGCAGCGCCAAACAAGTTCAAATGCACGAGCAACGGATAGAGTTGGCAGAGCAGAACGCGTTCGACGTGACCCGCCGAAAGCGGGAACGCCTCGGCGTAGGCGGCAAATACCCGCTCACTGAAGCCGCCGAATAGCCGCATCATCGCCAAATCCATTTCCCGGTGACCGCCGTACACCGCGGGGTCGACCAAGCACGGGCCGCCGTGCTCATCCACGTGCAAGTTTCCGCCCCACAGATCGCCGTGCAAGCGAGCGGGCGCTTCGGGCTCGCCCACGAGTTCGGGGAGCTGGGCGAAGAGCCGCTCGAATTTTCTGCACAAAGCCAGCGGCGCATGTCCGGCAGCTTCCGCGGCGCGCAGCTGAGGCAACAAGCGCTGGTCGCGATAAAAGTCCGCCCAACTCGCCTGGGCGTGGTTTTCTTGCACCAGCCGGCCGATGAAGTTGGAGTCCTCGAAACCGAAGCTCGCTGCGCCGAAGCGATGTAAGTTCGAAAGCCCTCGACCGAGCTGTTCGTCGAACCCGGGTCGCCGGTTGGCGGAGCGAATGAACTCGAGCAAGAGGAAAGGCGGCAGCTCGTCGGAAGCCGACACCGAAAGCACCTCGGGGATGCGCAACGCACGGGCCTGGCGTAGAAATTCCAAACCGCGCGCCTCCGCGGCAAACAGGGTCGGCGGGGCCCGGACGTTGGTCTTGAGAAAGACGCTCGTTCCGTCGGCCAAACCGAGCTCGAACGCATCGTTGATATCGCCGCCGGTCACTCGCGCCTCCGAGACCACGCTTTGCCCGAGCACGGACTCGACCCGCCTGCGCAGCGCATGATCGATCACAGCCGTTGCTCGCGTCGGATCTCCTCGAGCAAGTGCTGACAAGCGCAACGACAAAGCTCCAGAACGTGATCGAAGCCCGCCTCGTCGCCGTAGTACGGGTCCGGGATCGGAGCGTCCTTGGGCGCCTTCGGATCGAAGGAGCGCAGCAAACGAACCTTGGCCCTCGCCTCGGAACCTGGGGCAAGCCGCTGCAAGTCCTTCAGGTTGGCCGAGTCCATGGCGATCACGTAGTCGAATCGCGCAAAATCGCCGACCAGGAATTGGCGCGCGGCACCGCCGACGACGACCCCCGCTCGTTCGCCCGCTGCGCGCGCTCGCTGGTCCGGCGCTTCGCCCGTATGGTAGCCAGCGGTGCCGGCGCTGTCGATCGCGAACCGGGCACTCAGCCCGGCTTGTTCCAGCAGATGACGAAATACACCTTCCGCGGTGGGTGAGCGGCAAATGTTGCCCAAGCAAACGAAGCACACACGAACGAGGCTGACACTGTCGGTCACTGTGCCATTCCTCTCAACAGGCGGAAGATTGTGTAGCCGACCGCGTAACACGAGCCGATCAGCAACAGCAGTACCAGAGTGGGACGGCCCTTCAGCGTTCGTCGCTCGGTCGTCGGTTCGGGCTCGCTCATGGGTGCCAAGTGTATGATAGAAGCCTAAAGCGCGGCCAAAGGGGCGACAACCAGCAAGTCTTTGCCCGTTCTTCTAGCCAGGATACACTGGCCTACGCGGATCCATGCTCGAACCCGGTCAGATCATCCAAGACAAGTACCGCATCGTCCGTCTGATTGGGCAGGGCGGCATGGGCGAGGTTTACGAGGGCGAGAACGTCTCCATCCGTCGCCGGGTTGCGATCAAGGTACTGCTCGGCGAGGCAGCGATGAACGCTGACATCGTGCAGCGCTTCGAGCGCGAAGCGCAGGCCGCCGGGCGCATCGGCAACGACCACATTTTAGAGGTGCTGGACTTGGGCGTGCTGCCGACCGGCGACCGCTTCATGGTCATGGAGTTCTTGGACGGCGAGCCATTGAACTCCCGCATCGAACGCCTGCGCCAGCTGACCGCCGAGCAAGCGACCCCCATCATCCTGCAGGCTCTAGCCGGCCTCGCTGCCGCCCATCAGGCAGGCATCATCCACCGAGACTTGAAGCCCGAAAACTTGTTCGTGCTCAAGCAAAAGGCCGGCGTCACCGACTACGTCAAGATCATCGATTTCGGGATCTCGAAATTCAGCCAGCTCAGCAACGAGGGCATGAAGATGACCAAGACCGGCTCGGTCATGGGCACGCCCTATTACATGTCGCCCGAGCAGGCCAATGGCAGCCGTGAGGCGGACGCACGCAGTGATCTGTACGCGATGGGCGTCATTCTGTACGAGTGCGTGACCGGCGCCGTGCCTTTCGACGGCAAGACGTTCAACGAGCTGCTGTTCAAAATCGTGCTCTCCGACGCGCCCTTGGCTCGGAACTTGGCGCCAGACTTGGACCCCGCGTACGAAGCCATCATCAGCAAGGCGATGGCTCGAGATGTCGACCAGCGCTATCAAACGTGCGAAGAATTCTCGCAAGCCCTGCGTGCGTTCCAAAGGGCGCGCGGGCTGTCGGTGGCTGACGTGACGGGCCCGGTTTCGGCGTTGGCCAGCGGCGCGCCTGCAGTTTCGCAGCCGGCACCACTCGTTGATCTTGCCTCGTCCGCCAACTGGTCGAATACGGGCATGCACGTCGCAAAGCGCAACCATGCGCCGCTGCTCGTGCTGCTCGGGGGCGGGCTGTTGGTCTTGGCTGGCGGCGCTACGGCTGCGATCAAGTTCATGCACGGCTCAGAGCTGACCGCAGCTACCAGCGCGCGGCCGAGCGCCGACTTGGAACTCAAAGCGCCACCGACATCGGTCACCTCGGCACCTCCAACTTCCACGTCCGTGGGCACTCCCGAACCGGCGGTCATCCCCAACGCTCCCCTGCCGAGTGCGAAATCCGAACCCGAACCCGAGCCCACGCCGAGGCCGACACCAAAGGCGCTCTCGCGGCCGACGCTAG
>DATEPG010000380.1:0-3952 GCA_035273265.1 Polyangiaceae bacterium | reverse complement strand
CAGCCACCCCGGGGGCATACAGCGTGCTCGATGGGTCGAGGAAAGCGCACCAGGGCACGCTGCCCCCGCGCTCCACAGCCGCTTGCTGGGCGGCCCGGCAAGCAGCCAAGCCTAGGCTGGTGCCCAGCGCGGAGCCGCCATGGATGCTCAGCTCGATGACCGCCCCACGAGGCAAGCCATGATCGGGCAAAACCCGGTTGAGCGCCTCGACCCCGAGCGAAAAAGCCGCCTGTGCCGCTGCGACGGGCTGCCCGGCTCCGGAGCCGATGTGCACCCCGTGCTCCCGCAAAGAAGCGGTGGGTAAGCGTTCGAGGAGGTGTGCGGGGAGTGCCATCGGGATACTGAACAGAATAACAGCTCCGCCCTTCCACGCCACTGATCATAGCTCCCAGCTCGGACATTCAATGTCCCAAGGGCTGGCTTGGATCAGAAGCAATTCGAGGGCTTGTGCGGCGTTCGGGCGGGTCTTCGCTTCATCCCTTTTTAGAAGCATTCCCCGTGCCAGAGCCGGTTATGGCCCCCTCGAGCGCGCTACGAACGTGCTGCTCTGGCTGAAACTCGGCGCAGCGCCTGGGTGAGGTTCTTCATGACCCGCGCCAAGTTCAACATGGTGTCCGCTGGCTGGTCTCCCCAAGCCCAGAAGGAAATCATCAGTTGCGAGCCGAGTTGCTTCCCCTCGACCTCCGACAACGCCAGATAGCGGACCGGGATCAGCGTCGTGCCGACGACGCCCCATTGAAACTCGGAGTCGAGCTCCCCCAACTCGACGTGAAGCTCATTCTTCAGCCGATCCATCAGCCCTTCTTCGGTATTTCGCTCGAGCTCACGAAACAGAACCATGACTCGCCCGCAGCACTGGAGTGCCTTGACGATCGTCCGATCTTCGTTGG
The DNA here is from genome assembly GCA_035273265.1 of Polyangiaceae bacterium. GTDB lineage: Bacteria > Myxococcota_A > Polyangia > Polyangiales > Polyangiaceae > PMG-095. Next base: position 3,062 of record DATEPG010000380.1, on the reverse strand, counting down.
GATGGGGGCCCGTAAACGCGCAGTCATTCGACTCGAGCGCGGACTTCGGGTGGTTCAGCCGTTCCAGCAACGCATAAAATGTCTCCACCGCTGGGAAGCGACTCCAGGGCAGAAAGTCTTCGAGGGAGCTCCGGATGCGCGCAGGATTTGCCGTCAAATCATAATACCGAGCGTTCGGACTATCGACGGCACCGAGCCAAGGATGAGAACGCGGTTCGTCGAACGGATCACCCGCGTACTCGTAGGTTTTCAATCGAGCGCGCCTTCGATCAATTGCTCGAGCTCGGCCAGATCCCGGTTGGCTAGCTTCACTTTGGAGAACGCGGCCTCGAGCTCTGCGCCGATCACGGATTTATCGGCCCGAACGCCACCCTTCAAATCACGCAGCACCTTGCCGACGCTGGCTTCGGCCTCGCTCAGCTCTTGCTTGGCCACCTTGATCTTGTCAAAAACTGCCTGCTTGTTCATGGTTTTGCCGACCCAAAGGGCTCATTCGAACTTCAAAGCCTCGAGCTCTCGATTGAGCGCATCCTCGATGCTGCGCCGGTTGTCGGTGCGCTCACGCGCCTTCTCCGCCTGAATGGCCAATTCTTGGCGTCGCTTGTCGTTGATGTCCGCGATCAACGCGAGCAGCGTATCTCGCTTGTTCGCGACCTCGCCCGGCTTGGCCTCGACGTGCAGCATGAATTCCCCGCCCCGTTCCTCGGTGGAGATCCCTTCGCCTTTGCTGGCATCGAACAACTCACGCCAGCGTTGCTCGGGGCTCTTGCTCAAGCGAAACGAGATCCGTCCGAATGGCTCGCTGCCGTCTGCCCGAGCGCTGCCGTGGACGGCTCGTAGCAATTTCACTTCTTCGTTCACGCGGCACCTGTCGACATGTAAGGCCTTTCGGGGTCAGACCGACTCCGCTCATTGATGGATGGTGTGCGTCGGAGCGACGACCACCGTTCGAGCTTGCAACGGCTTCGCCGCGCGCTAGCCGCGCCGGCTGATCTTACTCACACCGTACGCTGCCCTCCTCCAAAGGTCAAAAGACTTTCTCGCTCGTGATTCGGCGTCGTTCGGCCGCGATTCGCGCATTCACGCATTCACGCATTCACGCATTCACGCATTCACGCATTCGCGCATTCGCGCGAGACAATCGTGCTTAGTGTCTTTCGACGCGGGACTCGTGCTCGAGGTCCGAAGTGTATGGCCGATCTCGTGCCAGTGCTCGAGGCGATTGCCAAAGAGAAGAAGGCGCTGGTCATCATCGCCGACGACATCGAGGGCGAGGCCTTGGCCACGCTCGTGTCAACAAGCTGCGCGGCACGCTGAATTGCGCAGCCGTCAAGGCTCCGGGCTACGGCGACCGGCGCAAGGAAGTTCTACGTGACATCGCCGTCCTGACTGGCGCCCAGACCCGAAGACGCTTTGGATGCCACACGCGCAGCGGTCCAAGAGGGCATCGTCCCAGGCGGAGGCGTGGCTCTGATCTGCGCGCAAGCCGCGTTGAGCCGCTCGAAGTGAGCGATGAGCAGCGTTTCGGTGTAGCGATCATTCGGCGTGCGATCGAAGAGCCGATGCGACAAATCGCCGAGAACGCGGGCGCGAGGGGTCGATCGTGGTCAATCGCGTCCGAGCCGGCCAAGCTGACTTCGGCTACAACGCGGCCAGCGAGGAGTACGGAGCGCTGTTCGCCATGGGTGTCATCGATCCCGTGAAGGTGGTGCGGGCAGGCCCGGCGCGACTCCCGCGCGCTGAGCTCGAGAGTCGTCTTCCTACTGTAACGAGGCCCGGCGACGCTTTGGCGGAGCGCGGGCCGCTGTGCGAACGGCAAGTAAGCCACGACGCACCGGCAGTGAGCGAACGAGCTGACCGAAAGCGCCGGGCGCGGACATTGGGTCCGTTGCCCCCGCGCTTCGTTTGCGCCACGAAGTGCCGGTCTTTCCAGCATCACTCGCTCGATAATAGCCCGTTAAAACGGCCGATTTCGGGCCGACAGTCCCCGAGATGCTATGACTTCCGGCGTGACTACGCCCGCGCAGCAGCTCGACTCCTTACGCGGCATCCTGCGAGATCTCGGCTCGGTGCTCGTTTGCTATTCCGGCGGCATCGATAGCGCGTTCGTGCTGGCGGTGGCTCACGCCGAGCTCGGCGAGCGTGCGGTCGGCATGACCGCGGTCAGCCCCAGCCTTTCCGAAGGCGAGAAAGAGGACGCCGCGCGCATCGCGCAAAAGCTCGGTGCCGCTCACCGCTTCGTGGAGTCACACGAGCTCGAGCGGCCCGGCTACGTCCAAAACGGACCCGACCGCTGCTTTCACTGCAAGTCCGAGCTGTACGATATCGCCGAGGCCAAACGCCGTGAGTGGCAGCTGGCTGCGGTCGTCAACGGCACCAATCGGGACGATCTCGGTGACTACCGCCCCGGGCTGGAAGCCGCCAAGAACGCCGGCGCGCGCAGCCCGCTCGTGGAAGCCGGCATGACCAAGAGTGACGTCCGCGCCGCCGCTCGAGCCATCGGCATGGAGGTCTGGGACAAACCCGCCGCCGCCTGCCTCTCCAGCCGCATCCCTTACGGCACCAGCGTCACCACCGAGCGGCTGGCCCAAATCGGCGGGCTCGAAGCCGATCTCAAAGCGCTCGGCTTTCGTCAGCTGCGCGTGCGCTGGCACGAAAAGATCGCGCGTATCGAAGTCGCACTCGGCGAACTGGAATTGATGCTCGCCCCCGGCGTGCGCGAAGCCGCGGTCGCCGCCGGAAAAAAGCACGGGTTTCAGTACATTACACTCGACCTCGGGGGCTACCGCACGGGCTCCCACAACGAGGTCTTGGTGGGGCGTGCCCTGCGCATCGTGTAGCGGCACACGTTCACCGCCGAGCGAGACTCGGGCATGAAATGCCGAGTCGTTCCAGCGCTCTCATCCCGCGGCCGCGCCTGCGCGCGCGACCTTTTGCACCGTGTCCCAAGTGCGCGTGGTGATGTTCTTGCCGAACGTCTTCTCGAGCAAAGTCATGAACACGGGGCCCTTATCGTTCGGCACGTAGGAGCTCAACGCCTCACGCCCGCGCACGGTCCAGAT
>DATEPG010000379.1:0-19347 GCA_035273265.1 Polyangiaceae bacterium | reverse complement strand
GCGTGCGGCGCCAATCAACCGGCGCAGGGCGCAGGAGGCAACGCGGGCGCGGCCGCCGGCCCGACTTCCAGCGGCGGGACGAGCGCGGGGACTGCGGGAACGCCGGCGATCTCGGGCGGAGCGCCCAGCGCCGGGGCGAGTGGCAGCAGCGCTGGGAGCGCCGCTCACGCCGGCGGAGAATCGTCGAGCGCTGGCAAGGGTGGCAGCGGCGCGGCTGGCAGCGCCGCCGGTGGGATTGGCGGAGGTACAGCCGGCACCGCTTCGAACGGTGGGAACGCTGGCAGCAGCGCCGGTGCAGGTGGAGCGAGCGGCAGTGCTGGCTCCACGCTGCCCGCGGTGACCGACTACACGAAGGCCGGACCGTTTGCGACCACGGTCGAGACGAAGCTGGGCCCGAGTAGCGGCTACACCGTGTATCGACCTAAAACACTGGGCGAAAACGGCTTCAAGCACTCGCCGATCATCTTTGGTCCCGGCATTGGGCAATCAGTAACGGTGCACGCGACGATGCTCACCAATTTCGCGTCGCATGGCTATGTCGTCGTCGGCACACCGGTGTTGAACGGAGGCCCCGGTGACGCTGGTAACTTGAAGCTGATGCAGGACGGTCTCACTTGGATCCTCGCGCAAAATGCGGTCGCGGGCGTCTACCAGGGGAAGCTAGACGTCAATCGCGCGGTCGCCATGGGTTACTCGGTGGGCGGCACCTCAGCGGTGCAGCTCGGCGGACAGCAAGCGGTAGCGACCACCGTTTCGATCCACGGGCACACCGCCAAATCGGCGATGCACGGCCCGCTCTTGCAGACGACCGGAACCAAAGACACGGTCGGCGTCCCCCTCCAGCAAGCAACGTACATGACGTCCGAAGTGCAAACGTTCTTGGCGACGCTCACGGGCGCCGATCACGGCTACATTCAGAATGCAGGCGGCGGCGACGAGCGTCCCGCGATCGTCGCCTGGATGCGTTATTGGCTCAACGGCGACATGGGCGCGAAGCACTACTTCTTCGGCGATGATTGCGTCCTGTGCAAATCACCGTGGGAAAAGCCACAGCGCAAGAATTGGCAGTGACACGTGCTTCCGACTGTCGAGCCAGGCAGTCGAGGCGTCGGTAGCGGTGTTGGCAGGCGCCTCGACCGCAACCGTTGCGCCATCCTGGATCACGAAGCCCGGGGCCATGGCACCGCCGCCGACCGCGACCAGCACGAGTGGGGCTTGGGGGGTCGGTGTGTGCGCGTAGACCTCCCGTCGAACGATGAGCCGCTTGGGCAAGCTGCGGGCGGCGTGGTAGCACCGGAGGCAGCGGTACCTCTGAATGCCACCATTGTCCGAGTCGTTCTCGAAATTACTGTCCGCGGCCCGCGTTCACGTTGACGACATTCTCAACCACGCCATCGAGCATCCAAAGGCCCGCCCCGCGTTGATCGTCTCGGATGGGAACTCCGAGCTCGCGGGGATCCTGACCGAGGCGTATCGGCATTGCCTGCCAGACGCGACGCAGCTCTGCTTCGACAGCGTTTCGGCAGCGTCGATCTTGGAGGCCTTCGCGGCCCTTCCGCCCGGCGCGCTGGTCGTGCTGATCCAGTCCACCAGCTTCAGGCTCGCGGAGTTTCGCATTCGCGTCGAGCTCTTCAAGCGCGGGCTGAAGGTGATCGAGCACCCACACCTTGCTCGCATGCTACCGGCTGAGTACCAAACCTATATCGACGCCCTAGCCTACGATCCGGCCTACTACCGCGTGCTCGGGGCCGAGTTGAAGCGCCGCATCGACAGCGCGAGCGGTGCCATCCTCGAGAGCGGAGGCGAACGCCTGGTGTATGAAGCGGGCTTCGAGCCGGCCAAGCTGAACACGGGGGACTATTCGAACCTTGCCAACGTGGGCGGGCAATTTCCGATCGGTGAGGTTTTCACCGAGGCGCTCGATCTGGAGCGGGTTCACGGGCGCGTTCGCATCTTCGTGTTCGGTGACGTCGACTTCAACGTCAACGTGCCGCAGGCGCCCATCTGCCTCGAGATCGCGCGCGGAAAGGTGGTCAACGTCGTCGATTCCACGCCCGATTTCGACCGCGTAATCGCGCAAATCAGCGCGGAAGAGGAGGTCTGGGTGCGAGAGCTCGGCTTCGGCATGAACCGCGCGCTGACTCCCGAACGCCGGGTCAGCGACATCGGCACCTACGAGAGAATGTGCGGCATTCACCTCTCGCTCGGGGCCAAGCACGGCGTGTACGCCAAGCCCAATCTGCATCGCCGGCACTCGAGGTTCCACGTGGACGTATTCGCCGTGACCGACGGAGTCATCCTGAACGGCGAACCCGTGTTCCGCGATGGCCAGTGGTGCGTTTGAGCGATCAGATACCGGCTTGTATCCCGAGGCTGGGCAAAATCACGGGACCGGCGGAGCGTTCCCGGCAGAGCTCCCCGCAGTCCAGGCGCACGACTTCTTTGCTCGACGTTGCGTTCAGGATTTCCGCGATCACTCCCCAATAGCCGTTCCGACCGAGTCGGAAGCGCTTCTCCGCCCGCAGATCGAGGCGGAAGAAGGGACTACCGCGGCGCGCAGACGTGAAGTGCGGTGCGCCTTCCAAGTTCAGCTCCGGAACGCCGGAGTACACGACCGTGCGCGCGCCCACCACGAAGCCTCTGCCCAAATCGTAGCTGAGAGCGGCTTGAAAAATGTGTGGCCGGTCGAAGCCCGAGGGCCCTTTCGTGGTGCCGATCGATTCTTCGGTGCGCGACAACGTGTACGAGATGAAGCCGCCGACCCGTTGCCGCAACGGTCGTTCGAGCCGGAGCTCCAAGCCGGCGGCGGATATGGTGGCGCGTCGATTGAGCGCGCTTTGATCGATGGCAAAATCGCGCGCGCCACCGATTGGATCGAGGGCGTGGAAATAGGCCGAGCGGAACACCGTCGCCGAGGCTGTCAACTCGGCGGGCAAACGCACGCGCACGCCCGAGCTCCACAGCAAAGCCCATTGCAGGCCGCTCGATAGATCCGCCACCTGGGCGCCTGGAACCTGCGCGGCGAAGTTGGGTCGTTGATGGGCAATGCCGATCGAATGATCCATGCGCACCGTGCGACTGATGTCGAACTCGGCCGAGATGCGCGGATCGACCCCCACTTTGGTCACGCCTTGGGAGGTGTAGAGATCCGCGCGTAAGCCGGGCGACACGCGAATGCCGCGCGCCGCCTGCAGCTGAAAGGACAGATAGCCGCCGGCCGTGCTGTCGGTTCGCGCCGGGAAAAGCCGCGCAAAATCGATGAAGTTGAGGTTCCGCGGATCGGCTTCCAGGCCAAAGCGATCGAGCCGCACGTCCAGCCCTGCGTGCAGCGTGGCGCCCGGGGCGAGCCGCTGGCTGAACTCGCTGCGCAGCCGCAAGGAGCGGTTGGTCACGATGCTCGTCTGCGCATCCGCGCCCGCCGCGCGGTCGTAGCCGCCCGTCAGCGCCAACCGCAAGCTGGAGCCAGCGCCGAGCTTTCGGTCCCAGCGCACGTCGATGCGGTGAAACGTCAGCTCCGCCCCGGTGTTGACGGAGGCTTGCGGCGCGCGAAACAAGTCATAGGCGCCGAAAGCCAGGATGCCGAGCTCGTCCTTCGGCCCGATCGGATAGCTTGCTTGAGTTTGGTAGTCCCAGTAGTTCAACTTGGCATCGCTGAGCAGTGAGAGCATCACGCCCGCGTACGAGTAGCGCCCGGCAGCACGAGCGCCGCCGCCCGAACAGGCGATGTTGGCGGCGCCACGACAATCGGACAGGGGTCCGCTCTCGACCAGTCCACCAGCGTCGATCAATCGCAGGTTGGCTTCAGCTCCCGCTTGCCCGCGCAACGGGCGCGAATTCACTGCCACGATCGGTCCAGCGAAACGCCCGTATTGCGCGGGCGCCGCCCCAGGATAAAATTCGATGGTGTCGATGAACCCCGGATGAATCACCGATGGCCCGAAGAACGCGTGATAGAGCAGCGGCAACTCGATGCCGTCGAAGAAAAAACCGACGTTGGCGGGCGGGGCGCCGCGAATGAAAAATGCAGGGAGCCCGGACACGATGGGAACGACGCCCGGCTGAGCCTCGATCGAACGCAGCGGATCACCGAACGTGCCGGGCAGCGCGCGCGTTTCTTCGCGGGTGAGCAAGACCGAGCCGGGCGGCGCACGCTTGCCCTGGACCGTGATCTCGATTGCAGCTGCGGGATCAGCGCTAGCCGGCGTAGCCGGGACTTTCGCGGCGGGCAGCTTCGGCGTGGGCACTTCTGCGGGCTTTGCGCTGGGCTCCGTGAGCTGAGGCGTGAACTGCACGGAGTAGCGGATGCGGGCTGCGATGGCCTCGCCGCGCCGCCGGGCGGGCTCGAACCGCCAGGTCTGCGCCGCACTCAGCGCCGCGGCCTGAAACTCTGGATCGCCCTCGACCACGCGTGCATCGACCACGCGGCCGCTGCGGTCGACCGTCAGCTCGAGCAACAAGGTTGCTGCGCCGGACGCCGTCTCGGGGTACGCGAGCGGCGTGGAGATAGCTCGGGGTGGGTCGATGTCGGCGCTGCTCGCGGGGGACTGGGCCGCCGCCGACCCACCCGCGGTGAGTTGCGCAAGGAACAGAAGCGTGGCTATTACGAGTCGTGACACCGGTGATCTGCGTGCGCAAGTCGGCATTGTCGCTCTGCGCAGACCCCACGCGCTCAAGCTCAATCAAGTAGCATGGCCAGGAGATCCGGCGAGGAAAATTTGAGCGTCGGAACGACGCCGCTCGTGAAGCGCGAGGCGTGGTCGGCGCTGCTCGCGCTGGCTTTCGCTATCGCCGCATCCTTCCTCGTGGGCTGCAACGTGGTCCAAGGCTTTCAAGACGCGGGCGACACGCTATTTCCCGAGCAAAAAACCTACCTGGCGGCGCCTGGACTGCGGCTAGTGAGCGGTGGCTACCATGAGGTCGGTTTCGCGGTCGGCGCCGATATCTACCTGCTGGCTCGCCGCACGGATGATACGCAAGGCGGGCTGGTTTCCGTGCCGTATGGTGCTCCCCGTCCGTGCCTGATCCCGAGCGTCGGCCGTTACTGGGCGAGCGGCAACCTGGCTCGACGCCCGCCGCTGCTCGCCTATTTCAATGAGGACACGAGCCGCGGCACCCTGCACTTCGCCGACGCGAACTGCAGGACCTTCGAGCTCGAGATCGCTGAGGCCACGCTGCCCGTCGGGGAGACCGAGTCGAGCATCGTCGTTTGGTCAGCCAGCGGGCTGTGGCTGGTCACCCCCGAGAGTGGACAGCAGCAGCAGCTGACCACCTCCGCAACGGAAGTGATGCGCCGCGGCTTCAGGCTCGGCTTCGTCGTTCGGACCGGCGGAAGCATCGTGTTGTTCAACAACGACTGGACGCCTCAGGGGGAGTTCGGCAGGCAAGTGGGCAGCGTGCGTTTGGCGGGTCAAACCGTGTTCTTTGCGGATAGCGCGGGTGTCCACCGGCTGGTCTCGGGCCCAGGAGGGCTAGAAGATCAGGTCCTGGCCGCGGACGCATGCGGGCTCGGTATGCAGGACACGACCTGGGCCACATTTCGCGCTCCGTGCTCGGGTGGCCCCGTGTTCGCGCTTCATGAACCGAGCGGCAAGCAATTTCAACTCCCGTTTTCGGCCGACCCTGAGCGGTTGAAGCTCGTACCCGCGCGTGGCAGCCGCGGACTGGATCCGAGTCAGGATCCATTTTGGTTCTTCACCCTGCGTGACGGCGAGAGTGAAGCTTCACAGGCTACTTTGGTGGTGAAGCCGCCGAGTGGTGATGAATTCTCGCTCGGCGCACACGCCTCGTTCCAGCAACTGAGCTTGCGCGAATCGCCCGAGGAAACGCACGGCTACGCCTTGGTGGAAGTGACCAACGATGGCAGCGGCCGCTACCTGTGGTGGGATGCGGAAGGCCACACGAAGGTGCTGGCAGAGCGCGTGCTGGGCTCGCCCAGCCGGTTGGTGGTGGACTTCGACGGCTCGCTCGGCAAGCTCGCGGTCGCCTCGGGTGACCGCTTGCTCGTATTGACCGAGGGAGTCCCCTGGCCAGCGTTCGAGTATCGCGATTCCACGCGCGCGTGGACGGTGCTCTTTCACGATCTGATTTTGCCAGGCCTAGCGCGCGGCCAGAACGGCCAACTGTCGGCGTTCTATGGCACGCTCGACTCATTGCAAGCCACGCCGCTCACGGTTCCTTTCGCGGCGCCGAACTTGGAGCTGATCGCCCCGAGCGCTGGCGTCTTTCGTGTCGCTGCGCTCGGGCAAGTCCTTTCGGGCGTCATGTATCTCGCCGACTTCGACGAGCAGCGCGGCACTGGGCGACTCGACTACCACAATCTGGATCTGCGGTTCAGCGCCCATGTAAACGACGGAGTCTCCGACTTTCGGATCATCGACGATCAGGTGCTGTATGCGATTCCGCGCGGCAAAGACGCGGGAATTTGGCTCGTTTCTGGCAAATAGCAATAGTGGTTCTTCTCCACGCTCGCGCTGAGCGAACGCCCAGGTGCAGTGCGCATCGATCCGGGTTTTCCTCGCAGAGTTGACAGGCCGATCAGACTGTTCGAGCATCGACGGTGTGAGGCCGTTCCGCATTGCTCTGGCGAACCTGCGCTTCCCAGCTGACGAAGCCCAGTCCATCACGCTGGTGACCGAGGCGATCGCCCAAGCAGCGCTGGCCGGCGCCAACATCGTCTGCTTTCCCGAGTGCTTCGTGCCCGGCTATCGAACCGTTGCACGACCGCTCAGAGCCGCTGATCCGGAGTTCCTCGAACGGGCTTGGCAAGCGACTGCCGATGCCGCGCGCCGAGCCTGCGTTGCCGTGGTACTCGGCACCGAGCGCGTGCTCGATAACGCGCTGCTCATGACTACCTTGATCATCGATCAGCAAGGTGAGCGCCTCGGCTTTCAAGACAAAGTTCAGATCGATCCTTTGGAAGAAGGGACGTACGCGGCGGGACACGACCGACGCGTGTTTCAGGTCGGTCCGCTCAGCTTCGGCGTGGTCATTTGTCACGAGGGCTGGCGCTACCCTGAAACCGTGCGCTGGGCGGTCCGGCGGGGCGCCCAGGTGGTCTTTCACCCGCAGTTTCACCAAGCGGAGCCTGGCGCGTTTGCGCCGACGACGTACGGCGATCCTCGCAATACGTTCCACGAGAGTGCCGTGCTTTGCCGGGCCGCCGAGAACACCTGCTACTTCGCGACCGTCAATTATGCCAGCGCGGGCTCTCCCACGACGTCGGCAGTCGCGCGACCCGATGGCACCCTGCTTTGCTACCAGCCGTACGGAGAGGAAGGCTTGCTCGTCGCGGACATCGACCTCGACGCCGCTACCGGGCTTCTCGCCAAGCGCTACAAGCCCGTGCTTTGAGCGAGGCTCGAGCAGGCGGCCACGGCGCAGGTCGCCCGGGTCGGCCAGCAAGCGAACCCGCGTGGGCGATCAGGCCAAAAGTGCGTCGTAGCCTCGCTCCGTCATTTGAATCAGGCAGAGCCCGTTGCCGAACGGGTCAGCGAGGCTCGCGATCCGCCCGTACGGCTGGTCGCGAATCGCCCGCTCGAGCACCGCTCCGGCGGCGACCGCGCGCTTCACTGCAGCTTCTACGTCGGTGACGAGGAAATCCAAGTGAACCGATGTCCAATGGCGGGCGTAGTCGCGCACTAAGTTCGAGCCTTCCACTGCTGGGCTGCCTGACGGATTGGCGAGTAGGTCAATCGGTGACGATGCGCCGAGCACTTCGACCCACTGCGCATCGAACCGTCGTCCGATCTGCAAACCTAGGCCGTCAGTGAAGAACGCGATCGCGCGATCGAGATCGTCCACGTCGATGCAAATGCGTACGGACAGCATGCTCGACTTTGCTCCGCGCCCCACGCTCGCGCCACCATTCGCGAACGATCTTCCTCTTCGGTCGACCGCGCTTCGGTCGACCACCGCAACGCTCGAGGTGCGGCATTCCGTCACGGTTACCGTCGCAGGCAATCGGCGTGAAGCTTGCAGACAGCACTGACATTCGTTTGGAGCCTCAGCGAACATACCCGAAGCGTCATCGATCGAGAGTTGATGATTCGACACCTCCGCCTCGGCGTGCCTGGCGCGAGGCATATTGACACGATGGAACGGTGATGACGACGTTTCGAGTGATGACTTACAACGTGCATAGTTGCGTGGGCACCGACGGCAAGCTCGACCCCGGCCGCATTGCGGAAGTGATCGCGCGCTCGGAGGCTGACATCGTGGCGTTGCAGGAGCTGGACGTTTGCCAAGCGCGCTCGGACGGCTTGCATCAGCCCGAATGGCTAGCGGAAAAACTACAGATGTCCGTGCATTTCACGGCCGCGCGGCGCTGCGACGAAGGCCACTACGGAAACGCCATCCTGTCGCGGCATCCGTTCTCGGTCTTGTCGGAGGGCGGCCTGCGGCGGAGGACCGGCGAGCAGCGCGCCGTCCAGTGGCTCCAGGTGTCGATCGGCGGGCTCGAGCTCAATGTGATGAACACCCACCTCAGTATTCACTTTCGCGAGCGCCTGCTGCAAATCGAGCAATTGTTGGGCGCGGAATGGATCGCCAAGTCTAGGAGCCACCTGCCCCTGGTGGTCTGCGGAGATCTCAACTCCAGCCAATTTTCCCCAGTGTATCGCAGCCTCCGCAAAGATCTGGTGGACGCGCAGCGGGCCAACGGCTCGCGAGCGGTCGCCACTTGGCCGTCGCGGCTGCCCTTATTCCGCATCGATCACCTCTTCACGAGCAAGGGCATTGCCGTGTTGCGCTGTGAGGTTCGGCGTGACCGATTGTCGATGGTCGCGTCCGACCACCTACCCTTATTGGCCGAGTTGAGCTGTTGAGCCCTTCCGCACCGACGATCCGGAGTCGACCATGAAACCCATCTTGGAAATACCGCGCAATGCCTACGTCGAATCGGAAGTTTCGCAGTGCGCGCTGTTGATCGACTGTCGCAACTACTACCGCGCGCTGTGCCGAGCGATGGAGCTCGCCCAGCGGTACGTCGTGATCAGCGGCTGGCAATTCGAAAGTGGCGTCCGCCTCCTGCGCGGTGAGGACGCCGAGACCTCGAAGCACCCGGTGAAATTTTTGGACTTCATGACCGCGCTCTGTGAAGCGCGGCCGGACCTGCACATCTACCTACTGGCTTGGGATTTCAGCGTCGTCTATGCCAGTGACCGAGAGCCTCATCAAAAGGAAAAGTTCAACGCGACCAGCTCGCGCATTCATTTCGAATGGGATCCGCATCCCTCGCTCGGCGGCAGCCATCACCAAAAATTCGCAGTGATCGACGGCGCGATCGGCTTCATCGGTGGCATCGATATTTGCGATGCGCGCTGGGACGACTGCGACCACCGCCCTCACCACCCCGACCGCGTGAACGTGACCGGCGGTCCATGCAAGCCCTATCACGACGTTCAGGCGTGCTTCACGGGTGCGATCGTCGAGCCGCTCGTGCAAATATTTTGCGACCGCTGGGGCCGGGCGACCGATCAGCACTTGGAGTTGCCGCCCGCGGAGTTCGACGCCGCGGCGTGCTTCGACGTGATGCAGTTGAGCGAAGGCAAGGCCGAGCCGATCGCCGCGCAACGCGCTGCCCTGAGCCGCACGCAGGTCGACTCGCGCGCTGAGCCCGAGCGCATCGGTGAAATCCTGAACCTATTTGCCGACGCGATCAGCTCCGCCGAACACTCGATCTACATCGAAACCCAATACTTTACGTCACGCTCCGTCGCCCAAGCACTGATCGCACGCATGCAAGATGAATCACGACCGACGCTCGACATCGTCGTGTTCTTGCCGCACGGCGCCGACACGGCCATGGAAAAGATGGCCTTGGAAGACACGCAAGAAGGCGTCTTGAACTCGGTATTGGATAGCGCCCAGCAAAATGGCCATCGAATCCGCCTCCTTTATCCCGCCTCACACAACCCCGAGGGTGAAGAGATCGCCACCTTTATCCATTCGAAAATCCTGATCGTGGACGACCGCCTGCTCATGGTCGGCTCGCCCAACTGCACCGAACGCAGCATGGGCCTCGACAGCGAGCTCGCCATCACCTGGGAATGCAAAGCAGACGATGGCCTCGCCAGCAGCATCCGGAACATTCGCACCAAACTGTTGGCAGAGCACAGCGGCCTGCCGGAGAGTGATTTCGCGGATCAAAGTCTGCTCTGTCAAAAGCTCGACTGGCTCATGGAGCACCAACCAACGCGCCTCCGCCGCCGTGAAGTGATCGAACCCGGCCCGCTCGGACCTCTGCTCGCGGAACTATTCGACCCCGGCGACGCGGACCTCAGCAACGCCGCTTTGCCGCAACAATGAGCGGCAAAATCAGGCCCGGCGCGCGGCACACAAGCGCCGGGGGGCGACCCCCGACGCCGAAGGCTGCACCGCCGCGCGAGCCGATGCGTGACCATCAATCCCCAAGAAGTCTGTGCCGTTTCCCAATTGCCAGGCTAGCCCGAGGGTTAGCCCGAGGCACGGAGCCCAGTGCCCCCTCTCCCATCTCCCATTGCCTACTGGCTAGCCCGAGCCACGGAGGCCAGACGAACGAGAAAACATGTTCGTGCACGGTTCGTGCACGAACAACAATGCACGAACGACAAAGCCTGCTCGGGAGGGCGAGAAAAGCAGGTCGTGGAAGAACGAGAAGTCCTCTGGTGAACGAACGAGAAAGCCTGTTCGGGGACAACTTCGGAAAGCCTGCGCAACTTCACCCAATGCTGTTGTCTGAGCGACGGGCTAGTTCAATAGCGCAAAGATGCCTCACTACGGCGCGAGCAGCGTGCTGTACGCTGGGGGCCGGAGAGAAACGATGAAGCCAATCTTGGACGTGCCTCGCAACGCATTTGCGACCGCCCAGGCTGCGCAGAGCGCGCTGCTGATCGATGCCTGTGTCTACTACTCCACCGTCTATCGCGCGCTCGAGCAGGCTCAGCACTACGCAGTCTTGAGCGGGTGGCAGTTCGATAGCGGCGTGCCGCTGCTGCGCGGAGAGGAGGCAGCGCAAGCCTCTCGCCCGGTGACTCTGTTGAAGTTCCTGCACGCGCTGTGCGAGGAACGACCCGAGCTCACTATTTACGTTTTGGCTTGGGATTTCAGCCTCGTTTACCTTTCCGAACGAGAATGGCTACAGGGTCTCAAGTTCGCCTATTCCACCAATCCTCGCGTTCGCTTCGAATGGGACGCGCACCCCGTCAAGGGCGCGAGCCACCATCAGAAGTTCGTGGCGGTCGATGGCGCAGTGGGATTCCTGGGCGGCATCGACCTGTGCGATGCACGCTGGGATGAATGCGACCACCGCGAGCACAACCCACAACGGGTAAACCTGGCTGGCGAGCCATGCAAACCGTATCACGACGTGCAGGCTGCCTTCACCGGGGATGCGGTCCGTCCGCTGGTCGATGTGTTCGTCGAACGCTGGCAGCGTGTCACGGGTGATCGCTTGCAGCTCTCTCCGGCATCGCCCGAGACCCGATCTCGCTTCGATCTTTCCCAGTTGAGCAACGGGCACGCCACGCCGATCGCCGCAAAACTCGCTTCATTTAGCCGCACCCAGCAAGACGAGCGCGCACAGCCAGCAGAGATCGGCGAGATTCGTCAATTGCTCAGCGACGCTCTGAGGGCCGCCGAGCGCCTCATTTACGCCGAGACACAGTACTTCACCTCGCGCTCGATTGCAGCGGTGTTGCTCGAGCGCCTGCGCGATGGCGCACTGCCCAAATTAGACATCGTGCTGTGCATGCCGCACGGCGCTGATTCGCCCAAAGAGAAGATGGCATTGGGTGACACGCAAGAAGGGATCTTGTACGCGCTGCTCGAAACCGCGCGTCAGACCGGCCACGAGCTACGGCTACTGTACTCCGCCACACGCACCGACGACGGCGGCGAAGTACCGACCTTCATCCACTCCAAGCTGCTGATTGTCGACGATCAGCTATTGCTGGTCGGTTCACCCAACTTGACCGAACGCAGTGTCGGCCTCGACACCGAAATCGCGGTCACTTGGCAATGCGCTTCCGAGGACGAGGATGCACGCCATTGCATTCGCAATATTCGCACTCGCCTACTCGCCGAGCACAGCGGCTTCGATGCCGACGAATTCGAATCGGAGTCGGGACTGTGCAGGAAGATCGATCAGCTAATAGCGAGCGGCCGCTGTCGACTCAGACACCGCGCAGTCCAAAGCTCCGGCCCGCTCGGCCCATTGATGGCGGAGATCTTCGATCCTGCAGACGGGATCCTGGCCGACGCGCCGCTGAACGGCAGCGCGGCCGCAGTCGGACATGCCGATCGCGAGCATTGGTTCGCGAGCGGCATTCAGGGCCTGGAAGCGCGCTTGCGCGGTGCGTCCAGAGGTTGAGGCTCGTCCAGCCTGAGGCTCGTCCAGCCTGAGGCTCGTCCAGAGGTTGACGTTCAGTGAGCGGCTGCGGCCGCGCTGAACGTCGCAGGCTAGCCTTGTACGGGCGGCTTGGGCTTCGTCTCGCTGCTCTGATCGTCCTTCTTGTCGCCGCCTTTGGGTTCCTTCTTTTCGTCGCCACATTGCGGCTGGGCGTCGTTAATCGAGCTCGCGGCCGCCGGAGCGACGCCGGCGGTAACAGCTAGGGCGAGCAGACTGGCCACTACGTTGCTGGAGAGGTTCTTCATGGTCGAGCAAGCTTTGGGCCGGGCGAGCGCCTTGTCAAATGGCGGATCTGGCTAGCGCCGGCGCCCCGCCCTCCGTGCCCGTGGCAGAAACGGACATACCTGCGCCCAGCCGCTCGCCGCGCCACGCGAGTCTATCGCTCGTTGTCCGCCGCTGTCGCTCATTCCGCGCCCGCCGGCCGCGCCCGCCGAGGAGTTTTCGGTCGATGGCTACTCGGCTGCAACCGGGTCGCTGTGCATGAGGTACTCGAACGCACCAAGGGCGGCCTTGGCGCCGTCGCCAGTGGCGATGATGATTTGCTTGTACGGCACCGTGGTGGCGTCACCGGCCGCGAAGACGTTGGCCACTGAGGTCCGCCCCTTGGGATCGACCACGATTTCTCCAAATTTGCTGAGCTCCACCACGCCTTTCAAGAAGTCCGTGTTGGGCAACAGCCCGATCTGCACGAAGACGCCTTCGACATCGACGCTCTTCAACGCCGAGGTGGTGCGGTCTTCGTAGGTTATTCCGACGACCTTGCGGCCGTCGCCGCGGACCTCCGTCGTGCGGGCGTTGGTCAGGATCTCGACGTTGGGCAGGCTGCGCAACTTGCGTTCGAGCACGGCATCCGCTTTCAGCTGGTCGGCGAATTCGAGCAGGGTCACGTGAGCTACGATTCCGGCAAGGTCGAGCGCAGCTTCCACCCCCGAGTTGCCGCCTCCGATCACTGCGACGCGCTTGCCCTTGAACAAGGGGCCGTCGCAATGGGGACAATAGGTGACGCCTCGGGTCCGGTACTCGGCTTCTCCCGGTACGTTCATGTCACGCCAGCGCGCGCCGGTCGCAACAATCAAGGTCTTGGTGCGCAGAGTGGCACCGCTCTCGAGCTCGACGGTGACGAGTGGGCCGGGCTTCAAGGCCTTGACCCGTTGGTTCTTCATCAGATCGACCGGATACGAGAGCACGTGTTGTTCGAGCGCCGAAGCAAACTGCGGCCCCTCGGTGTGCTCGACGGAAATAAAATTTTCGATCGCTAGTGTATCGAGCACCTGGCCGCCGAAACGCTCGGCGACGATGCCGGTAGCGATGCCTTTGCGCGCCGCATAGATGCTCGCTGCCGCGCCCGCGGGACCTCCGCCGACGATCAGGACATCGAATACCCCCTTTTTGGAGAGCTCTTGGGCCTTCCGCTCTTGGCCGGTCTTGTCGACCTTGTTCAACACCTCTTCGAGCTCCATGCGGCCCTGCCCGAAGCGTTCACCATTCAAGTAGACGGTAGGGACGGCTAGAATCTGCCGCTCCTCGACCTCGCTCTGAAAGAGCGCGCCGTCGATGGCCACGTGTTCGATGTCGGGGTTCAGCGCGGCCATGATGTTGAGCGCCTGAACGAGGTCGGGACAGTTTTGGCAGCTCTGGGAAAAGTACGTCTCGAACTTGAGCGGTTGATTGAGCTCGCGGACCTGATCCAGCGCTTCCGCGCTGACCTTGGGAGGGTGCCCACTCACGTGAAGCAGCGCCAAGACCAGCGAAGTAAACTCATGCCCCAGCGGCAGGCCTGCAAAACGCACCCGCGAAGGAAGGCCGGGACGGGCGACCGCGAAGGAAGGCACCCGAACGCCCGGCGGGATCTCGGTCGTGATCGACACGAGCTGCGACTCGCCCCGGATCTCCTCGAGTAAGGTTGCGACCTCACGCGAGGCGTCCGAGTCGTCGAGCGCCGCGCGCAGTTCGATCGGCCCCTTGAGATGAGCCAAGTACTGAGCGAGCTGAGTGCGGAGTTGTTCGTCGAGCATAGCGGGTCCTTTCGTATCGGGGAGCAGAGCAAGTTCGAGAGACCTCGGCAGCGCGGTGAGCGCGAGATCTCCCGAACCAATCGAGTACGTCGACTCAGATCTTGCCGACGAGGTCGAGAGACGGCTTGAGCGTCTTCGCGCCTTCTTGCCACTTGGCCGGGCAAACCTCACCCGGGTGCGAGGCCACGTACTGAGCGGCTTTCACCTTGCGCAAGAGCTCGCTCGCGTCACGGCCGATCCCGTTGTCGTGGATTTCCGCGATCTTGATCTTGCCTTCGGGATTGATCACGAAGGTGCCGCGGTACGCGAGGCCTTCTTCTTCGATCAACACGTCGAAGGCGCGAGACAACGTGGTCGTCGGGTCGCCGATCAGCGGGTAGTTGACCTTTTTGATGGCTTCCGAGGTGTCATGCCACGCCTTGTGGGCGAAGTGCGTGTCGGTGGAGATGCCATAGATCTCGACGCCAAGCTTCTGGAACTCGGCGTAGGTGTTTGCGAGGTCTTCGAGTTCCGTCGGACACACGAAGGTGAAGTCCGCGGGGTAAAACACGAACACGGACCACTTGCCCTTGAGCGTCTCGTTGGAGACGTCGACGAACTTACCGTTGTGGAATGCGGTAGCCTTGAACGGCTTCACGTCGCTATTGATGATTGGCATTTTTAATCTGTTCCTTTCCCGAGCTTTCCCCCAAACAGGAGTTCCGCCATCGGTAGGACCATCATGGTCACGTGCACCCAACAATTCCAATCGAACATTGTGAGATACCGTTCATTTTTTGTGAACGTCGCAAGCGCTAGTTTGGCGCAAATACTCGCAAATTTCGCCAAGGCCGGTCGGGGGGCTTGTCGAGGCTGGGCCGAGCGCCCATCCTGAGCGGGTGGATCTCGGTCAAGTCACCTTGCAGCAGATGCGCTACGCGCTGGCCGTGCTGGAGACTCAAAACTTTCGGGCCGCCGCGACGCGGACCAACGTGTCGCAATCTGGCCTCAGCATGCAACTGCACAAGCTGGAGGCGCTGCTCGATACGGTGCTCTTCGATCGCAGTCGGCAGCCCGTGTTGCCTACGCCGGACGGCACACGAGTGCTCGAACAGATGCGCACCATTTTGCGCGAGACCGAGCGGCTCGGCCGCATCGTCGCCGAAGAGAGCGACCCCAGCGGCGCGTTTCGATTGGGCGTGATCCCCTCGCTCTCCTCGTCCATCGTTCCGCTCTTCCTGCCGCGCTTCCTGGCGCAGTTTCCGAAGGTCCAGCTCTCGCTCGAGGAACTGAAGACCGAAGAGATGATCGAACGTCTCCGCTCCGATACGCTCGAAGCCGGCATCGCTGCCATTCCGCTCGAAAGTCCGGGCGTGGTCGAGATGAGCATCGGCTTCGAGGCCATGTTCGCCTATCTCCCTCCCGGCGATCCCCTGCTCAAGAAGCCAAAAATCCAGCAGGCGGAGCTGGCGAAACGGGAGCTCTTCGTGATGCCCGAGGGCCACTGCTTTCGCACGCAAGTGCTGAGCTACTGCAAGGCCGAACCCGAGCAACGGAAGAGCCGCGTGCATTTCGAGAGCGGCAATTTCGAGACGTTGATCGAGCTGATCGACCGAGGGCTCGGCGCGACCGTGCTGCCCGCGCTCGTGGCTCGTGGTCTGGACGACGAACGGAAGGAGGCGCAGCTTCGCGCGTTCAGCGGCCCGACTCCGCTGCGCGAAATCGGCCTCATCACTGGTCGCCTCGACCTACGTCGCAACGTGACCGAGGCCTTGACCGCGCTCCTCCGAGAAGAGCTCTCCGAACCTCTTGGCGCCGCGCCGAGGCGCGCCATCGTGCTCGATCCGCTCTCGAAAGCGCTGCCCGACTGACCCGCGGCGTGGCGCGTCTCCGCCTAGTTTAGAAGCGAAATCTGAGCGTGGCTCCAGTGAGTCGATCGCGCAGGGAGGTGGTGTCGCGCGGCCGATTGTCGAGCCACGCGGTGGAACCGTTGCCGGCGGGGTTGCCGGCGGGAGCGTCAGCGCGGACGTTGACCGTCGCGCCGTCTGGGATCCCGAACGCCAAACCGAAGAGGCCGCCGCCAAGCGCCGTGATCACGAACGCTGCAGTGTAGTTCTTGTCCATGGACAGCTCGGAAGACTCCGAAGCGATCATCGCCGTTCCGGCCACCATGCCTGCAACGCCGATCACTCCCAAGACGACGCGAACGGCCGTGCGGTCGATGACCGACACCGTCATCGTCGCGTTCCCGGCGGGGAGCATCACCGGATCGGCCTCGCGGGGCTTACCGCGGGGCTTCGCGACCGCGAACGTGTGCGTGCCGGCGGGCATCGAGACGCTGCACGGCGCCGTGCACACTTCGTCGTAACCGGAGATCGCGCCGCCACCGTTGAAGCCTGCGCTCGCCGAGCGTCGGAAAAGCGTCACGCCATCGCGCGGAGACACGACACGGACCATGGATTCCTTCGCATGCACGACTGCGAACGGCTGAGTTGCGCCGGAAGCGGTGCTGGACGGCGAAGTGCTCCCAATCGCCGAAGCTGCAGCGATTGGAGCCGCAGCAGCGGTCGGCGCGACGGTCGACGTCGGAGCCCCCGGTTCCGCATTGGCCGCCCCCGCGTACTGCACGTCGACGTAGGGGACCTTGCGCGTCTCACCCGTGATCAAGACGAGCGTGACGTAGTCGCCAGGCAGCAACTCCGAAATCATGCCCCGCAAGATGCCACCGTTCCTCAGGCGGACGATGTCGGGAGCATTCGGCGCGACGGGAGCGCTGGGAACGGGAGCTGGAGCGAGCACGCGGGGGGCCGGTGCGCTCGCCGCAGGCATCGGCGTTGCTGCTTTTGCGTTGGCCGAAGTAGGCGCGCTGGGTGCTGGCGCTGGTGCTGGTGCTGCAGCCGTGGGCATTCGGGGCGGTGCTTGGGGGGCGGGGGCGGGCCTTGGCGGTGCCCCTCTGCCCGGCTCGGAAGGCGCTCCTTGCGCAAACGCCTGACCTGAAAGCGCCGCAAACACGAACCCTAAACCAAACGATAACCTCAATCGCGACGCGCTCATCACCGACTCCTTCAAGAAATCTCGAAGGTTATAGGGACGCTAGCCGCTCGTCAACGACCGGCGCCGGATAGAACCAGCGTGAAGCACGCTCAGTCCTCGATTGTTTCGCCGCAACTTCCATTGGAACGAGCAATTGCGATCACCGAGGCTGCGGTAACGCCAATCACCGTCTTGGTGACGAGCGCTAGCCGCAAATGCCGCTCGGCAGGCACGCTTGGTCGTCGGGACAGCCGTCTTTGTCGAGGCAAGAGACGACGCCAGTGTCCACGGCGCGAGTCAGGTCCGAGGAGAGTACGAGCGTCACGTTCGGATTGGTCGGATCCGTACCGACCACGACGCGATTGACGTTGATGGTCGGGAAGCCTGCGAGCCCCAAGCCGAGCAACTCGGTGACCAGCGAGGCCGCGATCTCCAGCTTACCCGTATCGGCGACGTCGCAATCGATTTCGCCTTTCGACCCCCCGTGATGTGAGACGTCGAGCTTGATGCGAACTCGCGAGCGAGCGCCGTCCGCCGCTGGCAGCCAGCTCAGGCGGAGCGGCACGTCCTCGACGATGGGGATCGGGTCGGGCCCCATGAGCTGCAGCGGCGCGATGCAATCAGCGCTCACCGAAACGCCGGTAGCTGAAGCGGTGACCGGCGCACCGGGCTCACAAGGCGGGTATTCGAGCGAGGGCGACTGGTACACGATCATGCTGCTCGAAGGCTGGAGCTCGAGTGGCACGCCAATCCCCTTCAAGCTCAAGGTGCCAACCCCACGCGGTGCCGGATACTCCGAACAAACGTCGTTGGCGGTACAGACGGCGGGCGCACAGGGGTTGCTGCAGAAGGGCGCGTGCGGGACGTAGAGCGTGCATCCCGCCTGCTCGCTGCGCGCTTCCAAAGATAAAATTCGCGGCTGGGCGCCATCGAAAAAACGACCAATGGCGGTCGTGTAGCCATCGCCGTCAGCAGGCTGCTGCAACGTGACGACGACGCTTCCGTGCAGCGCCCCGTCATTCGTAGCGCCGCTACCCGCGTTGTTCGCGCCACTCGCGGAGCCTGTCGCGCCTCCCTGCGTGCCGGATCCGGCGCCGCCAGCAGCCGGTCCCCCAGAAGCTGGATCGGAGCCGCACGCACTCGACAACGCTAGGACTACGAACAGTGAGACGCGCCGCATGGGAGCTAGCCTACGTGTGGCTCAGGCAAGACGATAGCCGTGAGTCCACTGGAATATTCTAGGAGCTGCTGCCAGGCACGTGACACGGATACACTCGCCGAATGCTGGACGTGCTCACTGGGCGAATGCTGCGTTCGATCTCACCAATTGCGACCGGCGCGCTATGGCTGTCGCTAGCCTGCAGCTCTTCAGACGGCGCACCGAAGAACCCCGGCGATCCAGGCGGCGCGGGCAGCGGTCTGCCCACCGCCGGCGCGAGCTCGGGACCGGCCGGCGCAACGAGCGGAGGCACGAGCGCGACCAGCGGAGGAGCAGCCAGCGGAGGCACGAGCGCGACCAGCGGAGGCTCGGTCAGCGTCGCCGCGAGTGGTGGCACCTCCTCGGGTCAGGCAGGCGCCTCAGCCGGCAGCACCGGCGCGGCCAATCCCTTACTCGACAAGTTCAGCTTCTTCGTCACGAGTCTCGCCTCCATCAAGGTCGTATCGAGTAACCCAGAAGGCTTCGGTGGCGATCTCCGTTTTGGAGAGGTCGGCGATGGCGCTGGCCTGCGGGGCGCCGACAAGATTTGTAAAGCGATAGCGGAGTTGGGTATGCCCGGCGCAGGGACCAAACAATGGCGCGCGTTTCTCAGCACTACGAGCGGCGGCCCCGATGGCGGTCCCGTGCACGCCAAGGATCGAGTCGGCAAAGGACCGTGGTACGACGCAGCCGGCAGACTCGTCGCGATGACGCTCGCCGACTTAATCGGTGCGGAT
>DATEPG010000378.1:0-2985 GCA_035273265.1 Polyangiaceae bacterium | reverse complement strand
CGCGAAACAACCTCTTTAAGAGGGTGGCGACGTTCATGTCAGGTCTTGGCGTTGTTTGGCGCGAACCAGAGCTCGTCGGCGAACCCTGCGACCAGTCCGTATAGATCAACGCCGCGCCCTCGACCAATACGCCGCTGCCTTTCCACGATGGCTGCAGCGAGCTGCCGCCCTTCATCAAGAAGACGTAGCCATTTCTCACCGGGAACCGCAGTCCGACAAAGGAGTTGCACCGGCGGCGGCGGGCAAGTTCACCAGCTCGGCTCCAACCGCCACACCGTCTGGTCTTTCCTATCCCCGGGGCGGCTCGGTGACGAGTCAATACCCCTAGCGGCAGGTATAGACTAAGGTCGATTTGTAGGGGCCGGGCGCGGTGGGTGGGGCGAGCGCGGACGACATGCCGTGACACCCCATCACGAGCATCTGACGCAGATCATCTCGCCGTTCGAGCGCTTCGTCGGGCGTCGGATAGACCAATTGCACGATGCAGGTCTTGCTCCGACAATCGACATCCGCGACCTGAAAATGCTGATTGATAGAGGTGAGCGCCGCGAACTGATCGCGCATGGATCCCGATTGAGCACGTGCCCAATTCTCGTCGAGCGCTTCGCGTCGGTGTTCTTGAAGCGCTTGCTGCTCGAGCGCGATATCCCGTGCATACCGGGCCTCCGGCTCGGGCCTGGGCGCTGGCTCTTGCGCGAGTGGTGGCTCTTCCGCTGGACGACTATTCCCTGATACCGCCAGCTCCGCCACGCGAGTTTCCAGAGTCGAGATGCGGGCCAAGAAGCGCGGATCCCAGCCCGGAGGCACGGCAATGCCAATGGGATCCACGGGGCGCATCTCTGCTGTCAGGCGTTGCGGAGCAGGAGCGGGAGCAGGAACAGGCAAATCCCGTGAACTGAGGAACGTCACCAGCACCGCTCCCGCGATGACCCCCGCGGTCCCTGCAAAGAAGACCGCGCGCACGTTAGTTTTTGGTGACCGCTGCAATGCCGAAGGTGTTGCCCCGCGTACCTAAATACGTGCCCGGACCGACGATGTCCGCGAAGTAGTAGTCCCACACGTCGAGGGCGAGGTTCACTTGGGACGCAACGACCTTGCGGTCGTGGAAGCCGGGACCATCATACTCAGCGACGTAGTCCGTACGGATGGCGCCCGTATAGGCATCTTGTTTGTAAAGTGAGGTAGTGACCAAGGTCGAAGCGCCCGTGGTCTTGTAGTTGTACCAAGCGTGGTCGAAGCCGCCAGCATAGTACACTGCGGACCCACCGGGCACGCCGCAACTGATGCCACCGCCAGAGGCGAGGCAATTGCGTGCCGATACAGTAAATACACTAGCAGCGCGCGCCGGTGTGCACTGCAGGAGCGCCACGGTCAGGCCAGCGGCCGCAACGAACGTTATCCCCAACGTCAGCCACCCTGTTTTCATAGACGCCAGTTACCACAACGGACAGACAGGTGAAAGACGAAACTGATCCCGCAGCGCGCGCGTCACGCTTCCTTCGCTCTGCAGGCCCGAGCGAAATGCAGTTCCAGCGACGATGAACGACTCAGCACGCCAGGTCTTCGGCAACAGCTGAACCTCAGACGCTCGAACAGCAGAAAGGTGAGGCGAAAGGCCAGCTAGTGCACACACAAACTCGAGTTTGCCCAGACCGTGGTGGCGGCGCGTTCGATACCGTTGGCGTCGATACCCAGCGAGTTCACTCTGATCCAACTGTCCCCGACTTGATAGGCGACGCCAATGCTGAGTGGCGCGGTGCTTTTCCAATTTGCGGGGTCGGTCTGGAGGTTCAGCACGTGCAACTGAGGTATGCTGCCGTTGTTCAAGAACGACGCTTACACACCGGGCCTGTTGCCGAAACCCGGGCCGATGCGAGCCAGTTTTCTATACTCGACAGTGACCCATCCCGTCTGGTTCGGGAGCGTCACTGCATAGTAGTAAGGGTAAGACGCGTTGGTCGGGTTGGAGGTTGCTTCAACCGGAATCAAATTCAAGTTACTACCGCATGGACTGGGAGTCACGACGCGTTCGAGCGAGGCCCGCGATCGCTCGGCGGTGATTGCTTCGGATGGGCTGCGCTGGCTCAGTGAGCCGCTCGGCTATGATCGGCCTCGATCCAAAGGGGCTGGCTGACGCTCGAAGGCCGAGCACTGGTCGGTGGAGGCCCCAATCGAGCCAGCCTTTTGAGCGAGAGCCATGCGTGGGTTGGTCCAATCTATCGGACGGACGCTTCAAAACGAACGTGCGCGAGAACGTTCCCGGCCTCGCCTTGATCTCGAAGTTACGGCCCGTCACGTTCAGCTGGAACATGAACAAGCTCGATGCCTTTCAGGGCATCACGGACCGCGCTCTCCGTAACGTCGAGCGCGCGGTCAGAGAAGCGAAAGAGATGCGTGCGCCGTTTTGCTCCTTGCGAACCGGCTTCTCGGCGCCGAAAAGCAACTCGGCAAGCACAAGCACCGGGATGCCGACGTCGCTGGGTTCGACGTCGGCGAGGTGGCTGAGCACGCGTTCGTCGCCCTTCAGCAGGCGAGTTACGATGTTGGTGTCGAGGACGTACTTCACGGCAAATCAGGAACCTTGCGATTCGAGCGTTGCCGGACGTCGGCGACAGAGTGATACGAAAAAGTAATCCCCGGCGCCCGAACGCCGGGATTTTTTCGTTTTTGGGTTCACGCTATGCTGCGAGCGCCTCGCGCATGCGCGAGGTAGCCGCCTCGACGTCTCGCATCACGAGCGCAGCGTCCAACTCTGTCAAACCCCACTGTCGCCAAGTTCGCCAAGTTCGCCGAGTGCCGAGGCCTGTGATCAGGAATTCACGCGCGTAGACTCGAATCCGGCATGCTAAGGGCCCTCGAATGGACAAGTCGAGCGATCATCGTAGCTTCGATCGCGGCCTGACGACGTAGTTCCAATCGCCGTGGAAGCCGTCGGGCTCGATGTTCAAGGCCTTAAGCTCTGCGGCGGAGACCTTCTTGCCGATC
>DATEPG010000377.1:0-18618 GCA_035273265.1 Polyangiaceae bacterium | reverse complement strand
GTCCGCACCGGTGCGAACCAGAGCGCTGGCTTGGGCGGCGCCCAGCATGACCCAGAATCCGTGCTCACTCGGAAGCCGGGCGAGTCCTTTGACTGGATGGTTGCTCACGCTCATCACTTTTTGTCCGCTGCGACCGTTGCACAAATGGAGACTGCAATGGTCATGCCCGCGTCGACGGGCTCCGCGGCGCGTGAAATCAGCGCTGCGTTCACTCGAGCCGCGCACCACGCGCACCATTTGCGCGTTGCAGGGATCGCTCGCGCAAAAATTGTGAGCTTGCAAACGAGCGTGATTCTGGAACTGTATGCGTGACTCAGCTGCTTTGCGGAACGCGGTGACGGCACGAAGCGTGCACCCGAGGATCGAGCAATGCGTAATTATTGGGTTGGGTTCGTGCTGGTGGTGGTGGTGTCCTTCGCCATCCTCGGCTTCACCGGTGTGAGAATCTATCAGACTGCGCCTCCGATCCCCGATCGCGTCGTCACCAGCAGCGGCCGTGAAATCGTGGCTTCTGGCGAGGTATCGGCTGGCCAAAACGTCTGGCAGGCCGCGGGCGGCATGGAGATGGGATCGGTCTGGGGACACGGCAGCTACCTGGCTCCAGACTGGACCGCGGACTGGCTGCATCGTGAATCGCTCTTCATTCTGGATGCCTGGGCAAGAGCCGAGCACGGCCAACCCCACGTACGGCTATCTACCGAGCAGCAAGCGGGGCTCTTGGCGCGGCTGCGTGAGCACGCGAAGGCCAACCGCTACGACGAGAACAGCCGCACGCTGACGATCGACGACGAGCGAGGCGCCGCGTTCGATAGCTTGGCAGCCCACTACGCGAATGTCTTCAGCGAAGGGCGGGCCGAGTATGCGATCCGCCGCGGAACTTTGGCCGACGCCGTGGCGGCCCGTCAGATCTCGGCGTTCTTCTTCTGGAGCGCGTGGGCGGCCGCCGCCAACCGACCCGGCGATGCGGTTTCGTACACCAACAACTGGCCTCACGAACCGTTGATCGGCAATACGCCTTCGGGCGACACCGTAGTTTGGACGGGCGTCAGCATCATCTTTCTTTTGGCTGGTATCGGCGCGATGGCCAGTTGGTTCGCGTCCCGAAAGCACGACGAACCAGCCACCCCTCCCGCATCGGATCCGCTACTCGCGAGTCAGCCTAGCCCGTCGCAGTTGGCTCTCCGAAAGTATTTCTGGGTGGTCGCCGGCCTGATGCTGGTTCAAGTCTTGCTCGGCATGGTGACCGCCCACTACGGTGTGGAGGGCTCGGGCTTTTACGGCATCCCGCTCGAGCAGTTCCTACCCTATACGGTCGCTCGCACTTGGCACCTCCAGCTCGGCATCTTTTGGATCGCCACTGCCTGGCTAGCGACGGGGCTGTACGTCGGGCCTGCGGTCGGCCGTGAACCTCGTTTTCAGCGCCTAGGAGTCAACGTGCTATTCGGCGCGTTGTTGATCGTCGTTTTGGGCTCGATGGCGGGCCAGTGGTTCAGCGTGATGGGAAAACTCGGCACCGGCGGCAGCTGGTTTTGGCTCGGTCACAGCGGCTACGAATACATCGACCTCGGCCGCCTCTGGCAAGTCTTGCTGCTGATTGGCCTCTTTCTGTGGCTGACCCTGGTGGCGCGCGCGGTCTGGCCAGCGTTGCAACGAAAGGACGAGCAGCAACCGATCCTCACCCTATTTGTGATCTCGGCCGCGGCCATCGCAAGCTTCTATTTTGCCGCGCTGGGCTACGGTCGTCACACGAACCTAGCCATCGCCGAATACTGGCGTTGGTGGGTGGTTCACTTGTGGGTGGAAGGCTTCTTCGAGGTGTTCGCGACGGTGGTGATCGCGTTTCTGTTCGCGAGGCTCGGCCTGATCCAAATGCGCACGGCCTCTCGCGCCTCGATTCTTTCCGCCACGATCTTCCTCTCGGGGGGGATCGTGGGCACACTGCATCACCTGTACTTCTCGGGCACGCCCACCTTCGTCCTCGCGCTGGGCTCGGTGTTCAGCGCGCTCGAGGTCGTGCCCCTGTGCTTCGTTGGTTATGATGCCTGGGAAAATCTCAAGATTGCCCGCGGCAACAGCTGGATTCGCCAGTATCGCTGGCCAATTTACTTCTTCGTCGCGGTTTCGTTCTGGAATCTGGTCGGCGCGGGCCTGTTCGGCTTCATGATCAACCCGCCAATTGCGCTCTATTACATGCAGGGGCTGAACACGACCCCAACGCACGGCCATACGGCGCTGTTTGGTGTGTACGGCATGCTCGGGATCGGATTGATCTTGTTCTGCATGCGGGCGCTGCGCCCGCGTGAGCTCTGGAACGAACGGATCCTCTCCGTCAGCTTCTGGTCGTTGAACGCCGGGCTCTTGGCCATGGTCTTGTTCAGCGTCTTGCCGATTGGCCTGATTCAAACTTGGGCGTCCGTGGAACACGGCTATGCATACGCGCGCAGCGCGGAGCTGATGCAGACGCCGGTCATGGCCATTCTACGTTGGCTACGAGTGCCGGGTGACAGCCTGTTCGGACTGGGTGTCGTGGCATTCGTCGCATTCGTCTTGGGCGCAGGACGAAAGAAGAGCTCTTCCGTAAGCGAGAGCACACCGCCGTCTGCACGACAGGCCTCGGCAGCCGCAGAGTGAACGTTTTGAAAAAGGAGACACGACAATGGACACCAAGAATATCAATTCGAAGATCGACGCCGTCGCGAACAAGGGCAAGAACCTGGTTACCAACGCGAGCGAGCAGCTCAGCGGCGCGGCCGCCAAGGCCCGCAGCGCGGCCGCGGCCGCGCAAACCAAGGTCGGGAAGATCGCCAAGGAAGGCGAGCACCGACTGCAAGAGACCGTGCTGAAAGCGGGGCACACGGCTCAGGAGCTCGCGGCTCGACTGAGCCATTCGGCGCAAGAGGCCGCACAGAAAGTCGCTCATCGGGCGACCGAAGTCGTGGACGCGGCCGTGGACCACCGCCAGGAAGTGACCGGCCCCGAAGCGACGAAACCGGCAGAGAAGTAACGTTGGGGCCGCCAGCCGCGGCGCGGCTACTCCGAGGATCCGTCCAGATCCTCGGCCAAGTAGCTCAAGATCACTTCGTCGAGCGACTGTTCGCTGATCACGCCGTCGCCGAAGATGGACGACGCACTCTTGGCTGGCACGGCCGCGAAACGCGAGGCAGGGCGCGCTACGGTCGTCGCAGCGGCAGTCGCAGCGGCGGCAGTCGCAGCAGCAGCAGCAGCAGCAGCAGCAGCAGCAGCAGCAGGATTCGGGCGCTTTCGGAGCGCCGCGGTGCCTTGCGCGAGGAGTCCGCCTGGTTCGGAATTTCGATCCAGCGACGGTAGAGATGAGAGGCGATCGAGCGAGGCCGCGTCTACGTCCAGCGGCACGGCGGTCGGCGGGGGGCCCGACGGCACGACCTTGCGCAGGTTGGGGTTGGAAAGCGCATGGTGCCGGTCAGTGCGATCGGCAGAGCGTTCGTCCTCGCCGAAAGCAGAGGATATGGGCGGAGTCTCGAACTCCGGCTGGGACTGGGAGGGAGCGCGCGCGGGCGCCGCGAGTTCGACGACTGGCTCGGCAGGCGGCGGCGCGCTCACGACTGCCGCGACCGGCTGCGCTTTGCTAGCGGGTGACGGTTGCTCGAACGGGCCACAGACGTCCTCGAGCAGTTTGTCGAGGTCACCCATGCGCAGAGCGGTGAACATGCCCTTGTGCTGCTCTTTCATCAGCGAGCGCACGAAGGGTTGCATGTCCGGACGAGCCACGTGCTCGGCGTACTGCGTTCGCGTCGTCTTGATGATGCGTCCGCCGTCCGCGAACAAATGTGTCACGATGCGTGGGTTTTTGACGCCGGAGTCTTCCGTTTGAATGTGGAAGATGCGCCCCCGATGTCGGACGTTATTGTTGAACCCAAGTAGTGGGGGTGGCACGTTGGACACAACCAAACCCTTCACGGCAATTCCGTAGGATACCACGCCTGAACGGCGGCGTGGACTTTGCTGGGGGGTTTGCTTCTCACTCTTGTTACTGTCTCGCTTCTGGCACCGGCCGGCTACAGGCGGCACAGGCCCTAGGCGGCACAGCCCTTCGCCGCGCGGCGTCGCCTTAGCGTCGCGGTGCAGCCTCATCCAAACGGCGCATTCCCTCCAAAAGTAAGGCTTCTGGGCTGTCTTGGATGACCTGCTGGGGCGCGCTGAAGTTCGGATCCAGCGAAAATTCGCCTTCGGCGAGGGCCAGCATGGCGAAAAACGCCTCCTCACCGCGCAGGGTCGCCCAGAGGGCGTTGAAGATCAGGCCGCCGACGAAATGGATTTCACCGGAATTCGCGCCCGAGCGGATTTTGAGGGAGCCGTTTTTTCGACCGTACCAGAGAACCTGGACCATCTCGGGCAGGCCCATCTCTTGAAGTGAGCCCGCCACGCCGCGCGCCGGCCCTCCGCGGGTCGATTCACGTTCGATGATTTGCTTCAGCTTGGCCACCAGCAGGTCGGAAGAGACCGGCTTCGTCATGTAGTCGGTCGCGCCGAGTTCGAACGCGCGTTGCGCGTCGGTGCGCCCGCCTCCGCTGCGACCGGTCACGATCACCCAAGGAACCTTCTGACCCCAGGATTGCTTGCGCGCTTCGCTCAACAGCGCAAAGCCGTCGTTGGGTTGCAGGTCGAGCTCGCTGACCACGATTTCGATGTCGCCCTTTTCCAGGAGCTTGAGCGCCTGGTCGGACTGGCGAGCCTGAGAAACTTCGAAGCCCTGTTCGACCAAGCGAAGCTCGAGCACCGTGGTTTCTTCCGGATCGGGATCGACGATCAGCGCGCGGTAGCGGTTGGCGAGTAGGCGCGCCTTCAAGTCTTCACCGGTCACGGTGTGCTTGAACAGGTCGACCATGTTCGGGTCGAAGATCGTGCCCTTGTAGCGATCGAGCACCTCGCACGCTTGCACCGGGCGCAGCGTCTTCCGAAACGGGTTCCGGGGATTTTGAGTCAGATCCGCGTAGGTGTCGGCGATCGCCAGCAGGCGCGCGCCGAGCGCGATCTCTTTACCCGCAGATCCATCCGGTAGACCCTTGCCGTCATAGCGCTCGTACATCTGCTCGACGGCTTGCTCCACCTCACGCGGGAGCTGAACCGCCTCCAGCAGGCGCAGCGGCGCTTTGTATTGCTTTTGGGCTTGCGAGCGGTGCCCCTCGTACTCCGCGACATTGAGCGTGGTCAGGTGATACGCGCCCATTTTGCCGAGGTCGTGGATGTGCCCGGCGACCACCAGCGAGTTGCGCGTGACCTCGGGTAACCCGATGCGTTCGCAGATCTTCTTGACCAGCCGGGCCACCTGCGCCGAATGGCCGCGCAAGTCAGGGCGTGTGTTCTCGATCAACGAAACCAGCACGTTCAGCGTCTCGAGGTAAGACTCGTCGTTGATGCCTTTGCCGGAGGTCGAGGTCCGGGGCTTGGCAAAGTCCGCACTGTCGAGCATGCGCTCGCCGGAGCTGGCTTCACGCGCGACGGACAAGGTCAGGCTCTCTTCACTGACCAGATTGCGCTCGTACACGTTGAGCATGGTCGTGAACTGCTCGTGCGCGCTGCGATCGAGCGTGGCGAAGGCGTGAATGTCGCCGTTGAACGCCTTGTTGATCGCAGCTCGCACCGAGCGCGGGCGACCCACGAAGGCGCGCACCTCCTTCAATTTGGAGGCGAGTTGAATGTCGTGCAGGGCGAGCGCATTGTCCGGATTGGGTGTGACGACGCTGAGCACGTTGCTGGCGGTGTCGTACAGCACCGGGAAGATCAGATCGCGCTCGGCCAGCTTCTTGGGCACCTTGTCCAGCGTCAGCCGGTCGATGTCCGCCTTGGCCAACTTCTCCGTGGAGACGAAACGGGTCTTGTGCAGCGCCGCCAAGTACTTGAGCAGCGCGACCTCCTCCAAGAAGTTGAGATCGAGCAGCGCTTCTTCCACCCGCTCGCCGCTGCGCTGCATATAGCTGAGAGCGGCCTCCTGTTGTTCGGGGGCCAGCAGCCCATCGGCTACCAGGCGTTCGAGAAGCCGCGGACTGCCAACGTTGGACATCGTGAAGCCCAGGAGTATACCGATTCGCTCGGCAGCAGTTTTCAGCGCACCCGCCAAGCGGCAAAAACCCGCGAAAGCCCAAAGATATCCAGCAAGAACTCAGGCCGGCCCACGGGCCAAGCGAGCGCGCCGGCCTGGGGCGGAACGAAACTTCAGCTGGGATTTTTGCGGTGCTTGACGCAGGGCGCGACGAACGCTAGTAGACCGACCCCTTTCCCCGCGGCAGTGCCGCTTTTGAGGTCCGTTAAGATGCGCAGTTACGTGGCAAAACCCGCTGAAGCGATCGCTACCCGCAAGTGGTGGGTGGTCGATGCGACCAATCAACCGCTCGGGCGCTTGGCGTCCAAGGTGGCTTCCGTCCTCCGCGGCAAGCACAAGCCGACGTACACGCCGCATGTCGACACGGGCGACTTCGTGGTCGTGATCAACGCCGACAAGGTGAAGGTCACCGGCACGAAGGCCAAGAACAAGTTTTACCACACGCACAGCGGTTACCCGGGCGCCATCCGTTCGGAGAGCTTCGAGAAAGCCATCGTGCGCCATCCGGACTTGCCGGTGACCGAGGCCGTCAAAGGCATGCTGCCGAAGAACGTGCTCGGGCGCGAGATGCTCGGCAAGCTGAAGGTGTACGGCTCGGCCGAGCACCCCCACAAGGCGCAGCAGCCCGCCGTTTTGCCGCTCTGATACGCAGTGATTTTTCGAGGAACACTTAGATAATGTCCGAAGCTCAGACGTACGCTACTGGTAAGCGCAAGACCGCCGTTGCTCGTGTGTGGATCAGCGCCGGTTCCGGCCTAATTACGGTCAACGGTAAGACCATCGACGAGTACTTCGAGCGCGAGACCGGTCGCATGATCGCCCGCCAGGCACTCGAGCTGCTCGAAATCGTGGACAAGTACGACGTCAAGGCGACCGTCGCCGGCGGCGGACACAGCGCGCAAGCGGATGCCATGCGTCACGGCATCGCCCGCGCGCTGACCACGGAAGATCCGGAACGCCGCCGCCCGCTGAAGAAGGCCGGCTTCCTGACGCGCGACGACCGCAAGGTCGAGCGTAAGAAGTACGGCCAGGCCGGCGCCCGCAAGCGCTTCCAGTACAGCAAGCGCTGAGCCTTTGGGGCCCCTAGCCCCGAAACTATGGCCGCCATGGTTGGATTACCTTGGCGGCCATTGCTCGTTCTGCGAGGCCGGTGGCGGACACCGAGCCAGAGTCGCGCATGCTTGAAACGCGCGCTGATCGTGACAAGCTGAGAGTTTCCAAGCATGCCCGATTTCAAGCTGCGCAGTGAGTTCGAGCCAAAGGGAGATCAGCCTGCGGCGATCGAATCACTGCTCGGGTCCTTTGCGGCGGGCATCAAGCAACAGACGCTGCTCGGCATTACTGGCAGCGGCAAGACGTTCACGATCGCGAACGTCATCCAGAAGCTGCAAAAGCCGACGCTGATCATCGCGCCGAACAAGACGCTGGCTGCGCAGCTGTACGCAGAGATGCGAGACCTGTTCCCAGAGAACGCGGTCGCCTTCTTCGTCAGCTACTACGACTACTACCAACCCGAAGCGTACATCCCGACCACCGACACCTTCATCGAGAAGGACGCGATCATCAACGACACGATCGATCGCATGCGTCACTCGGCGACGCACGCGCTGCTGTCGCGTTCGGACGTGATCATCGTGGCCAGCGTGAGCTGCATCTACGGTATCGGCTCGGCCGAGACGTACTCCGGTCTGTTGATCGAGATCGTCAAGGGCGAGGAAATGCGGCGCGACGAGCTGCTGCGTCGCTTGGTCGACATTCAGTACGAGCGCAACGACGTCGACTTTCACCGCGGCACCTTCCGCGTACGCGGCGATGTGGTCGAGATTTTCCCGGCCTACGAAGAGGCCACGGCGATTCGTGTCGAGTTTTTCGGCGACGAGATCGACGGCATCAGCGAGGTCGATCCGCTGCGCGGCAAGGTGCTGAACGCCCTCGACCGCTACTCACTGTTCCCGAGTTCGCATTACGTGACTCCGCGTCAGCAGCTCAATCGCGCGATCGAGGGGATCCGTGAGGAACTGCGCGAGCGCCTGGACTATTTCGACAAAGCTGGACGCTTTTTGGAGAAGCAGCGCGTGGGCCAGCGCACCTCCTACGATCTCGAGATGATGGAGCAGATGGGCTTCGTGCAGGGCATCGAGAACTACTCGCGCCACCTCTCGCAGCGCAAAGCGGGCGACCCCGCCCCCACCCTGATCGACTATTTTCCGGAAGACTTTCTGCTCGTCATCGACGAGTCGCATCAGACGGTGCCGCAAATCGGCGCGATGTATCGCGGCGATCGCTCGCGCAAGGAGACGCTCGTCGAGTACGGCTTTCGCTTGCCGAGCGCGCTCGACAACCGCCCGCTGAAATTCGAAGAGTTCGAGAAGCACATGCGCCAAACGATCTTCGTCTCGGCGACTCCCGGTGACTTCGAAATCGAACGCTCGCAAGGCGTGGTCGTCCAGCAGGTGATCCGTCCGACGGGTCTGCTCGATCCCGAAATCGTGGTGCGCCCGGTTACCGGCCAAGTCGACGATCTGTTGGGCGAGATCCGGATCCGCGTCGGGCTCGGCGAGCGCGTGCTGGTGACCACGCTGACCAAGCGCATGGCCGAAGATCTGACCGAGTACTACGCCGAACTCGGGGTCCGCGTGCGCTACCTGCATTCGGACATCGACACGATGGAACGCATCGAAATCCTTCGAGATTTGCGTGCGGGCGAGTTCGACGTGCTGGTCGGCATCAATCTCCTTCGCGAAGGTTTGGATCTGCCGGAAGTGAGCCTGGTCGCCATCTTGGACGCGGACAAAGAGGGCTTCTTGCGCAGCACGCGCTCGTTGATCCAGACCATCGGCCGCGCCGCACGCAACGCCCGCGGCCAGGTCATGATGTACGCGGATCGCGAGACCGATGCGATGAAGTTCGCGATCAGCGAGACCTATCGCCGGCGAGCGATTCAAATCGCCTACAACACCGAACACGGCATCACTCCCGCGACCATCAAGCGCGCGATCTTCGACATGAATCCCGCTAGCGGGCAGACCGACTACTACGCGGTACCGAAGAGCGGCGGACGCGAACGCGCCGACGGCAGCAGCAAAGAGCCGAGCGAGTTCGAGGTGCTGGAGAAGATCGAGGCCGTGCGCCAAGAGATGTTCGCCGCTGCCGAGAACCTGCAGTTCGAGACCGCGGCCCGCCTGCGCGACGAATTGAAGCGCCTGCAGGGGCTGGCGGGTGACGCCATCCCAGCTTCCACACGCGTTCCGTCATCGACGCGCGGCGCGCGCAGCGAGCGGCCGTCTGCGCGGCCCAAGGCGCGCGCGGCCACACCACGCAAACGCAAATAGCCGAGTCAGCCCGCGTGAATCAGCGACAAACGCCGTTGATCTCTTTGACCAGCGGCGCTTCGCGTTGGGCCACGGTATCGAACTCCACGCGCTTTTGGCGGGCCTTTTCCAGATCTCCACGGTCGAGTGCCTCCGCCACTTCACGCAAAGTTTGCGCTGCGCTGTCGGCGATTTGCTCGTAGCGTTGGACTCGCGGCGCTAGCTCCTCACCTTGCACGTGCAGCGCGGCCAAGCGTTGGGACAGCTCGGTGTAGTGCCGAGCGGTTCCCCGAGCCTGTTCTGCGATTTGCTTCGGGTCGCTCGAGGCACCCGCGTCCGCTGAATTTCGAGTATCGGAGCTGGTCAGCCAGGCGTTGACCGTTTTTACGAAGGTGGCGCACTCACGCGCTTCTTGGAACTTGCCGCAACCGCCGGACAACAGCGCGAACGCACAAACCAGCGTGCGACGATGGCCGGCGAAACGGATCAAACGGGGTCGCCTCGGCCCTTCAAGGCAGCCACGATTTCCCGAACGTCCTGACAACGTTCGCGCGGGATAATCAAGAGCGCGTCGTCGGTGTCCACCACGCACAGATCGTGAACGCCGACCAAGGCGATCACGCGCTTGCCACCGGGGACCGTGCGCAAATTCTCAATCAAGTTGTTTTGTGCGTCGACCAGCACGGCGGCATCGCTCGCCACGTTGCCCGACGCGTCCTTGTTGCCGAGCTCCCAGACCGTGTGCCAACTGCCCAGATCGCTCCAGCCGACATCCGCCGGAATCACGGCAAGCTCACGCACTTTTTCCATGATCCCGTAGTCGATGCTGATCGACTCCAAGGCCTCGAAGACGGCGATTGTCTCCGCGCGCTCGGCTTCCGCGCCGCGCTTGGCGGCTCGCTCGATACGCTCGATGCCCTCCGCGAGCTTCGGCATGTGCTCGGCGATCGCGTCGAGCATGCTTTGCGCGCGAAAGAAGAACATGCCCGCGTTCCACAAGTAGTTGCCGCTGGCCAGGTAGCCCTCGGCCACCTCACGCGTGGGCTTCTCGACGAAACGCTGAACGCGGCGCACGCCAGGACTCTGCTCGCTGCCGAGCTCGATGTAGCCGTAACCCGTCTCGGGACGGTTCGGCTTGATGCCCATGGTGACGATCGTGCCGTCTTTGGCGATCTCGAAAGCCTGAGCCACGGCCGCGCGAAAACCCGCTTCGTCGTCCATCAGCTGATCACTCGGCAGTGCCGCGATCAAGGCTTCTGGATCGCGGCGCGCGATGATTGCGCTGGCCCAGCCGATGCACGCGGCGGTGTTCCGCGCGACCGGCTCAGCCAAGAACGAGCTCTCCGGAAACCAAGGCAAGGCTTCACGCGTGACGGCGACGAGCGAGCTGCCCGTAGCGATGATCGCGCGTTCCGCCGGGATCAGCGCCTCGATGCGCCGGGCGGTGCGGGCGATCAGCGGGTCTTTTGCGCCCGGGCCGATCGCCAGCACTTGCTTGGGCCGACTCGTGCGCGATGCCGGCCAAAATCGAGTCCCGCTACCACCTGCCAAAATCAGAGCGAATGCTTGTGACATCTGAGTAGCCGCTTTGTTAGCACCAATTAGGCCAAATTTGGCAGGGGAGAAAACGGTCCCCGGCGTGGCAAACCGCCACTCAGGGAGCTTTCTTGGGTAGCTCCTTGAGCGCCTTCTGCAGAGCGTCGAGCGCGGCAGTGTAGTCCTTGTCGAGTTTCTCGCTGCGGGCGTCCATTTCTTGCACCGCGCGTTTGGCCTGCTCGATCTCGATATCCAGGCCCGTGTTGGCCTTGTTGACGGCGTCCACCCGTTTCTGGGCAGTAGCCTTGGCCGGCTTGGATGCGGCGGGATCCGCGAGCACTGCCTGGGCCTCCTGGTCGCTCCGCGCAAGCGTCTTTTTGACGTCGGACGATTCGGCGATCAACTGGGATAGCTCGAGCTTGAGTTGCTTCACGCGCACGTGAACGAGGTAGCTGGCGAGCGTGATGTCGTCCGCTTGCTTTTGCAGCTTCTCGATGTTCGCCTTGCCCAGCGCGTCCTGATGATCCTCGATGTAGCGATGGGCCTCGTCGTGATCGCGCAGGCGATCCTCCTGGGCCTTGTCGACGCCGCGGTCCAGCGCGCCAATCGCGGGGCTGGCGACGTCGACCGTGCACTCCTTTTGCTTGGCGGCGTATTGCGCAGCGCCGCCGACCTTCTGGTTCAAGCCCTCTTTTTCTTCGCTGAAGAAGCGCGAAACGTGTTGCTGCTCCTGCATTTGCTGCGCGTACGCCCCGCTCTTCCCGGCGGCGTCTGCGCGGCTCACCACCGCCGACACTCGTTCGCCATCCGGAGTCGTCAGAGCCTCGGGATACTTGGGGAAATCAGCGATGATCTCGCGCGCACGGCGCTCGTCATCGGCAAATTCGGTGCGCGCTTCGAGTAAGGCCGCGGGGTAACGCTCGGCATAGCCAGACTCGTTCGCGGCAGAAGCAAACGTGGGAGCGGGCTGAGTGGTGCAAGCAGCCAAGAAAGCAGTCGCGAACAGGGCAATCGAAGTCAGCTCAGAGATACGCATGGGCCGGAACACTGGTCCGAGCCGCCGGCTCGGGTCAAGCCGGTGGGGCGGCCGGCGTTGCCGAAGCCGGTTCCTTGCAACGCTCGCGAGCCTATTTTCGCGCCGAGGCGGAGCGCTCGGGTGCGATAACCGCGCCTATTTTCCGACGCGGACGCTATCGAGCAGCTGCAGAAAGGACGCGCGCGCAGCCAACACGGTGCGAGACGGACCGGTCATTTTGAAGAAATAGGCGCCGCTCGGCGTTTCGACGATCGCGCCTTCGAGCGCGTAATCTTTCCTCGGACCCTTGCTACCGCCCATGGCCATTTGCCCGGCGTCGAAGGTACCACGCTGGATTTCGACCGTATGCTGACGAAGCCCGTTGGCTTCGCGGTCGGCTCGCTTCACGTCGTCCGCGGATATGCCGGAGAACTGCTTGACCCAGCGATCGACGTTGGCGTCGATCGATCCACCCTGACCGGGCCCGAAATAGAACACGGCGAGTTCGCCATCCTCGCTATCGCCGTCAGCGCGCGGAACTTCGTAGCTGGCCTTGCGCAGGGCGCTCTTGGGCGGGACGCGGCGTAGGCCAGGGGGATCCACCCAAGTGATCTCAACGGCCGGCGACGCCGAGCCAACGGGCGGCGCGTTGGGGGCCGGGCGCTTGCCTTCGGACGCTTGCGAGCCGTGGCCCGAGTCCGCGCCGGTCGGTTCGGGCGTCTTCCGACAAGCGAGCCCCAAGGCCAAGCCCGAGAGCAGACAAATAGCGCGAATTTCTCGATTAAAACAGCCTGCCATGCGCGTTCCTGCTTGTAGCATGCGGAGGCCCATCATGATAGCAAAGCGAAGATGAACACGAGCGCACGCCCATTCGAATGGGCCGTGTTTGCCGCCGTCGTATTCGGCGTGATGGCGATCGATCTGCTGCTGCTGGGCAAACGCGGGCGGCACATGTCGTTTCGCGAAGCGGTGGTGCGAAGCCTGTTCAACATCTCCGCGGGGCTGCTCTTCGGCGGGTTCGTCTGGTTCAGCCTCGGACGCGAGCTGGCTGCAAGCTACCTGGTGGCGTACCTCGTCGAAGAGTCGTTGTCGGTCGACAACCTGTTCGTCTTCCTGATCATCTTCAACTACTTCAAGCTGTCGGACTCGCGGCAGCATCGGGTGCTGGCTTGGGGTGTTGCGGGCGCGATGGTCATGCGCGCCGTCTTCATCTTCGCTGGCGCGGCTTTGCTCGATCGCTTCCACTGGCTGACCTACTTGTTCGGCGCGTTCCTGATCTACACCGGCGTGAAGCTTGCCATCCGCAAAGAGGAATCAGCGGTCAACCCGGAAGACAACGTGGCGCTCAAGCTGGCGCGACGCTTCTTGCGCACGACCGAGGAGTACAATGGCGATCACTTCACCGTCGTCAAAGACGGAGTGCGCTACGCGACGCCACTGTTTCTGGTGTTGGTCGTAATCGAGGTCACCGATCTTTTGTTCGCCGTGGACTCAGTGCCGGCAGTGCTGGCTGTCTCGAAAGACGTGTTCGTCGTGTACACGTCGAACATCATGGCTATCCTGGGGCTGCGAGCGTTGTACTTCGTACTCGCTGGCATGATGAACCGCTTCCACCACCTAGGCACGGGGTTGGCCCTGATCCTCATCTTCATCGGCGTCAAAATGGCGATCGTGCATTTTCTAGCAATCCCGAGCCTGGTCTCGCTAGCGGTCATCGTGACCGTGCTCGCCGGCTCGATCGTGCTGTCCTTGCTCCGCCCGCCGGACGGCGATGCCGGAGCCGCCTAGCCCCCGAAAGTATTTCAATGAACGCTTTCTCGGAACGTTGCAGCGGGATCTTGCTTCACCCCACTTCTTTGCCTGGTCCACACGGCGTCGGTGACCTTGGTCCTTCAGCCTATCAATTCGTGAACTTTCTGGCCCGCGCTGGCCAACGCTACTGGCAGATGCTGCCGGTCGGTCCCCTCGGTGGTGGCGCCTCGCCGTACGACAGCCCCTCCGCCTTTGCCGGCAGTTCTCTTTTGATCAGCCTCGAGGTCTTGGTCGAGCGTGGGCTGCTCGAGCCGAACGAGGTCTGCGACCCGCGAGCCTTCGCCAGCGCTCGCCAGGCGCGCTTTCCCGCTGCCGTGCGCTACCGCGAACGCCGCCTGCGCCGCGCCTTCGGCCGTTTTCAGGCGCGCTTGGCCGACAGCGAACGCGCTGAGCTCGCACGCTTCGTCGAGCAGCAGCGCCATTGGTTGGCAGACTACTCGTTGTTTCGCGCGCTCAAGTCCGCACGCGGCGGGCAATCTTGGACGACCTGGCCGAGCGAACTCAAGCGACGCGAGCCGAGCGCCATGGAACGCGCGCGGCGTGAGCTCGATAACGAAGTGCAGTATCACGATTTTCTGCAGTTCGAGTTCGCGCGTCAATGGTCCAAGCTGCGTGACTACGCGAACTCGCGCGGCGTGAAGCTGCTGGGTGACGTGCCCATGTTCGTCGCTCACGACGGCTCGGACGTTTGGGCGCACCAGGCCATCTTCCAGCTCGACGAACACGGCGAGCAGCGCGTGGTAGCCGGCGTTCCCCCGGACTACTTCAGCGCGGACGGACAACGCTGGGGAAACCCGCTCTACGATTGGAACGTGCTACGCGAGACTGGCTACGCTTGGTGGCTGGCCCGCTTCAAGTCCACGCTCGAACGCTTCGACGCGCTGCGCTTGGATCACTTCATCGCCTTCCATCGCTACTGGGAAATCCCGGCGCACTCGCCGAGCGCGCGTGAAGGGCGCTTTGTCGGCGTCCCGGGCGAGGACTTCTTCGACAAGGTGCGAAGCACGCTTGGTCAGCTGCCGTTCATCGCCGAAGATCTCGGACTGATCACGCCCGAGGTGGCTCAGCTTCGCGATCGCTTCGAGATGCCGGGCATGCGCGTGTTGGAGTTCGCGTTCGCCGATCCCAACGCGCGAGACTATCAGCCGCACCGCTTCCCAAAACGAACGGTCGTGTACACCGGTACGCACGACAACGACACCATCGTGGGCTGGCTCTCCGGTCATGAACGCGCACGCGATGAACACGAGCAAGGCGCGCTGCGCGCAGAGCGCGCGCGCGCCCTCGACTACGCCGGGAGCGACGGCCACGATGCCCATTGGGACCTGATCCGCGTGGCGCTGATGTCCACCGCCGACACCGCCATTTTCCCCCTGCAAGACTTACTCGGCCAGGGTACGGAGGCCCGCATGAATGTCCCTGGGACGGCCTCCGGCAATTGGCAATACCGCGCATTGCCCAACGAAATCGACCTGGCCGTGGCCGACCGCATGGCAAGTCTGTGTGAGACCTACGAGCGCATTCCAGCAGATATCCGGCGGAGCTGAGGGAGCGTCGGGAATGCAGCGCGCGCGGCGTTCTCCACTGAATCGAAGCGCGCCTCGTTACGTCTCATTCGTAGTGAGGCGTGCGCTCGCTCGTGTCACTTTGCTGGTGCTAGCGCTCATTTTCGCGCTCTGCGCACCGCTGCCCGCGCACGCCCAACCCCAAGCACAAGCCCCCCAACCCCAGCCCCCGGCCGGAACCGCGACCGACACCTGGGGCTCCGGGGGCACCGCCAGCCAGCCGCCGCTCGCCGCCGAACCACCGGCGGCTCCGGCACTGACCGTGCCGGAGGGCAACTGCCCTTGCCCCAGCCAAGAGCCGAGTCCACGCCCGGGCCCGGTCGACCAGGCCGTGCGCTACACGCTCGAAGGCCTCGAGGTGCGCGGCAACACGCGCACGCGCACGCAAGTGGTGCTTCGTTACGTGCCGTTCAAACGAGGTGATGTCTTCGACGTCGACGATCCCGAAGTCGAGCTCTCGCGTTATCGTTTGCTCGGGACGGGCTTCTTTCGCGACGTGCAATTTTCACTGCGCAAAGGCTCCACGCGCGGCTTCGTCGTGCTCGTGATCGACGTGGTCGAGCGAAACACGATCGTGATCACCGACGTGCGCATGGGAATTTCCGCGGACGCCGACACGCACGGCAACAAGCGGCCATTGACCGCCTACGCCGGGATCGACGTGGCCGAGACCAACTTGCTCGGCACGGGCATCACCCTGGGTTCGGCCATGGCCGTGGCGGAGGAGCAACTCGCGCTGCGCGTTCGTTTCTTGGATCCTGCTTTCCTCGGCAGTTCCTGGATGACCAGCGGCACGCTGCTATACAACGACGCGCGTGACTTCTTCGGCAACGCTTTCGTACTGAAGGACGACCCCAGCGGGACCAGCAGCTCGCAATCGGCGGTGGTCAACTACAAGCGCTTTGGCGGCTCGCTCGGCGTGGGCCGAGACCTGTCCATTTCCACGCAACTTTGGGCGTATTATCGGCTGGAAACGCTGGATGCGAGCTATCCATTGGAGGCTTCGCACATGCGCGGCTACCGCAGGGAGCCGATCGACTTCGACATCATCCGCGGTCGAAGTGTGCTGTCCACGCTGCGCGCCACGCTGGACCACGACACGCGCGATCATCCCTTCTTGCCGACACGCGGCTGGCACGCTTCGATCACCGCGGAAGTCGGTCTGCTGCCCGCAGGCTCGGACTACGACTATCAACGCGCCGAGGTGTCGGCGTCCCGTTGGTGGCACCTGCCGTGGAACGACCACGTGCTGCGGCTGGAGTTGTTCGCCGGGGCGATCTCGGGCAACGCGCCGTTCTTCGAGCAATACTACGTCGGTGACTTCAGCGATTTTCTGCCGTCACGCGTGCTGGGTGTGAATTTCGACCGCAGGCCTGCGCCCAATTTCTTGGGCACGGACATCGTCGAGGTTCGCTACGGAACCTACGCGTTCAAGATCGCTGGCGAATACCGCGTCCCGCTGTTTCGCGGGCAGCGCTCGATCTACGGCATCGATTTCTTCGCCAGTATGGGGATCTACGGCGTAGCCAGCTCCCGGGACATCACGAGCCCCCCCGTCGGCTACTCGGGCCTCTCGCAAATTCCGGTAGATCTGACCGGGAATTTTGGCTTCCGCATGGACACCAGCGCGGGCGGCTTCGTGTTCGCCTTCTCCAACGTGCTGGGTTTCGTACCAGTTCGTGGCAAGGGGCCCGCTGGTGGTCAATAGGGGGCTCGAGCAAGGCTCGGGGGCTCGTTGGGGGCTGGCAGCGCTGCTCAGCTTGGCCATCGCGTTGAGCTGCACGTTCTCGATCCGCCCGGCGTACGCACAAGACGCGACTGA
Organism: Polyangiaceae bacterium; assembly: GCA_035273265.1. GTDB lineage: Bacteria > Myxococcota_A > Polyangia > Polyangiales > Polyangiaceae > PMG-095. The sequence goes on along the minus strand of DATEPG010000377.1, from coordinate 1,478 downwards.
AGACGTCGTCAATCGTGAGGCGCACTTCGACTGGGACGCCGATACCGGGCGCTTGTACTTGGATTTGCTGTTTCGCGACATCATGGACGCCAACCTGCAAGGCAAGCTCAGCCGCGGTCTACCGACCACGATCGTGCTGACCGCCGCTGTGTACCGCCCAGGCGCGGCAAAGCCGCTCTCGACTACCGCACAAACCTGCAAAGTGACTTGGCACGTGTGGGAAGAGGCGTACCTCGTCGAGATCATGCGCCCGGGCTCGACTCGCCAGAGTTGGACCACGACCACCGAGGGCGTGATCCGCCGCTGCACCGAGGTGCGCCACCTGCTCGCCGGTGACGCGGGGCAAATCCCGGTCGGCGTACCGCTCTTGGCCGCGGGCAGGATTCAGGTCAACCCAGTCAGCACCGAGGTGCTGCTGAAGATCAAGCGTTGGGTCATGCGCCCGAGCGCGACCGGCACGGCCGCGCCGGGTGACGCACTGTTCAGCACCTTCACAGGCCTGTTCCTGCAGCGGATCGGCGACGCCGAACGCCAGCAGAAGTTCTCGACGCAAGCTCAGCTTCCGGCGACCATTCACTCCAAGGCCAACCAATGACAGAACCCGTATTTCCGATCGCACTCTTGCTGAAGGGTCGCGCCTGCTTGGTCGTTGGCTCCGGCCCCGAAGTGACGAGCCGCACCCAAGCACTGCTGGAAGCGCATGCACTTCCTACCGTCGTCAACAGCGCGCCCAACGAGATCATTCGCGGGCTCGCGCTGGCCGGCAGCATCACACTCCACGAGCGTGACTTCATCGACAGCGACATGAATGGCAAGTGGCTCGCCGTGCTCGTCGATGCAAACGCCGCGCTCGCAGCGCGCATGGCAAGCTTGGCGGAAAGCGAACGCGTCTTCTTCTGCGCGGTGGATCAGCCCGAGCACAATAGCTACTCGCACATGGCCCAAGCCCGCGCGGGCCTGCTGACGATCGCCATCAGCACCGCCGGTCAAGCCCCCGCCCTGGCCCGCCGCCTGCGTGAAGAAATCGAGCGTCTGCTGGTCGCCGCAAAGATGTCGGAGTTCGTCGACAAACTAGCGGCTCTGCGCCAAATTACCCCTTCGAGCGAACGCCGAAAAGTACTCGGGGAGGCCGTGTCGGGAGTGCGCTTCCGCGGCGAACTCGAACTCTAAGAGCATCGTCCAGCGCGCCAACGAGATCAATCATCAGCCGTGCGCGTGCCTTCCGGGAGCGGGCGATCGCGCTCCCGCATCGCACCTCGCGTTGCGCTGCGTTCCGCCCTCGGACGCCGAAGGCTGAGCCGGTCGGGACGTGATGGGGCTAGGTGGCCCCGGGGGATTTGCTCCCCCAGGGCTCCCACGGACCCGGACGTGCGGATTTCCCGCATCCGGTTCGTCAGTTCATGGTTTCACTGAGAGATAGACCGAGTGCACGACACGAGCGGGTGGCAGAGGAAATACCTCGAGCAACCGATTCATGC
>DATEPG010000376.1:0-9060 GCA_035273265.1 Polyangiaceae bacterium | reverse complement strand
GATCGGCAAGAAGGTCTCCGCCGCAGAGCTTAAGGCCTTGAACATCGAGCCCGACGGCTTCCACGGCGATTGGAACTACGTCGTCAGGCCGCGATCGAAGCTACGATGATCGCTCGACTTGTCCATTCGAGGGCCCTTAGCGCGGAGTCGAGCTCGAGAACTTGCCCATCGCCGCCGGTCGTAAGAGCCTCGCTGGCCTACCTTGAACGCTCTAACTATTGGTCAAGGTAAGATTTCTACGCACAATCGTCCGTTCGCCACTTGGGGCCTGTTTCGCACGGCAGCGCTGGCACGTGGCGAACCGAGGGCTTCATGCCAAGCTTTGCGAGAGTGACGTCACCTGCGACGCTACCCGACGACTCATGAAAATTTGCCCACGAATCGCCAACGCACTGCCGTCATCGACGAATTGGACGCGCGCTTCGCGCGTACGCACGCGCGTGATCGGATCGTGCCGGGTCAACGCGAAGAGGAGCATCGCAGAATGAGTCTCGCAAGATCTGTGCTGAAGTTCTGCTGCCTGGCAATCACCTTCTGCGTCTTGCCAGGGTGTGGCGGCAAACTCGTCCGTCTCGGTGACCAAGCAGCCGCAGACAGCACGGGGGGTGGCAGCGGAGCGGGCGGCAGCAGCGGAGCGGGCGGCAGCACGACCGCCGCTGCTGGGAGCGACATGGTGCTTGGGACGGGTGGTGACAGCGGGGGCAGCAGCGATGCGTGTGCCCATCGGCAGGTGCTTGCAAGAGAGGTACTTTGGATCGGCGATTCCTGGGTCACCATTCCCGATGGAATGCTGCGGGCTCGAGTCAGGGATCTCGCGGTTGCGGCCCAGACGATCGACGACGGTGAAGACTATATCAACTCGGCCGCCGCAGCTTCCAACATGGCGGCGGTCGCCAAGCAGTACGAGACCCGTGAGAGTGGGGCCACGAAGGTCAAAGTCCTGCTCATGGACGGCGGCACTTGGGATCCGATCGCCGCCCAAATGTCAGGCGCCTCGGTCAGCGCGGCGATCGATAGCTCGATCAGCACGTTCCAGCAGTTTTTGGCCAAGGTCGCAAGCGATGGCACGGTCGAAAAGATCGTCTATTTTCTCGTCCCAGAGCTCGCAAACGTCCCGGGCGTCGCTACGATGCGGCCACGGCTGCGGCAGGCGTGCGCCGAGAGCACGGTCCCGTGCTATTTCATCGACCTCCAGCCGTCTTGGATCGGTCACCCGGAGTACACGGCGGCTGACGGGTTCCAGGCCTCCGCCGCGGGCGCAATCGTGATCGCGGACTTGATTTGGGAGACCATGCAAAAGAACTGCATCGCCCAGTAAACGCGCGGAATTCGGCAAGCGGTGCGTACTTTCGGCGACACAAGCACGGCGCGCGGCGCTGTTTCCAACACGCGATGGGTGTAGATCAACGTCGCGCTTGCGCCTTGTCACCGCGCCACCGCACGTGGCAGGCGCCACGTCGCCTCCGTTGCGTCAGCGCGCGGTCGAATCCGTCACTTGACGATGAAAGTGAGCCGATGTTGTGTGATCCCGAGTTCGCCAGGCAAGATCGGGTCCGTCTGGATCGAGGCCACCCAACCGGAGCGGCTCGTATCCCAGACCTGCAGCCATTGCCATGTGTAAGGAGTCATTGCAAATTGGTAGTGTAGCTGCGGTAAGACACCATCCGCGCTATCCCATCGCACGTGCGACGAGTACGGCGTGGCGTTCCATGCATACGTGCGGTCACCACCGCGCAGGAAGCCTCGGGTCCAATCGGCAAGCAGGCCTGAAATGGAGCCTGACCAATTGCACGTCAATGGAACGTACTGGTAACTCCCCTCGGTGAAAGTTCTACACGCATTTGCCAAGTAGGAGCTCTGGCTCTTTTCGATGGCCGGCGGTAGGACGTCAGTGGACCTAGGCAGTGCCGACAGCGCGCCGAGGTCTGTTCGAACACGCTTGCTGAGCGGTGCGAGCTCTGCAGGCGCCGCAGTCGCATCCGGATGAACCGCCAGATACAATTTCTCGAGCGATTCCATTTCGGTGAATGACGCAGCCTGTGCCTCTGTTCCGATCGATCCACTGACGGAGACCGCCAGGTGTCCGTTGACAGAGTAGACATCCATGCGTGGTCCCGAGGTACTCGGATCCTTGAACAACAGTTGCATTTCACTCGCCGCGCCATCGCTCACGGTGAGGTCGCCTTGGCTGCACCCAATGGCGCCGACACACACCAAGCCCAACATCACTTGCGTGCCCAGCCACTTCCCTACGCTCATAATTGTCCTCCTTGGCCCCGAAAAAAACGGCAACCGACGACTAGGAGCCAACGCACGGGCGCAAGCGAACTTCGGCTATTTCAGCGTCCGCTCTCGCCGCCCGTTGTGTCACTCCCCCAGCAACCACCGCTATTGGCCGTCACGCCTCATGAGCGGTATCACCGGATGCTGTGTAAGCTTTGCGCTTTCAAAAGGACGAGGGTTCGCGCCGACGCGCCTCCCCTGAGCCATCCGGTAAGCGCGCTGAGCGTTCAGCGCTGTCCAGGTAACTCGATGACCTGGCAAGAGCTCCCGACGCATCCATGATGCTTCCAACGCGTTCAGTACCTTGGCCCGGAAGTACCGAGCGCAGCGCGCAGCGTTGCGCAAGCCCTTGCACGCGGACGAACAGATTGCCTCGGTAGGCCTTGATCCGTTCATGAACCACAACAATCAAGATTTTGGTCATGGAAGGGTCCACGTTCGCAACGACGATCGCGTATGCCTCTCTTGGATACACGTCGGACGTGAAGATTCGCCGTTAGCTCGTGAGTTCGAGCACAGGGGTAAGTTTTTGTAGTCATCGGGAGTCACGAATGCCCTCAGCGGCGTCGTCAAAAAAATTTCGCGCATTGATGGCGAAATCACAGCCCTCGACGAGGAAAACTCGCAGACATCGGCGCCAATGGCCGTACCGCCAGCGCGGCGCGAGTATTTCGATGCCGGCGGCAGATTCTTTGATCGAAACAACCGGCGCGGCGCATCTTGAATTGGAACTTGCTGGCCCGAATGAGCGAAACCGAGGTGAGCCGCGAACAGCCGGTAGTAGCTTCGGATGCTGACCGGCTCCGGCTGACGCGGATGTTCGCGACTCATCACGTGATGGTGTGGCGTTCTCTGCGCCGGCGCGGCTTGAGTGCGGATCTGGCCGCGGATGCCACCCAGGAGACGTTCATGATCGCACTAGGAAGACTCGCCGACATTCCGGAAGACAGCGAGCGAGCCTTCCTGATGGGTACCGCCCGCCGCGTGGCGCTGGCTCTGGGTCGCAAAACGGTTCGGTTCCAACTGGACGACGACATGGACCAACGGATTTCAAGCGCTCGCGACGCAGGGGAAAAGCATGCCGATCTTCAGCTTTGCGATGTCGCCCTCTCGAAACTGAGTCCCGAGCTGGCAGAGACGTTCGTTCTGTACGAGATTGAAGGGCTATCGTCACCAGAGATCGCGGCCTTGTTGGAGGTCCCGCTAGGCAGCGTGGCCTCGCGACTTCGGCGGGCGCGAGAGCAATTTCGCGAAGTCGTCACCCGGATCGAGCGAGGACTGCTAAGTCTGAAGGGCCGGTCATGAGCGACCACGAGACAGACCCCCCGGAGCGACTACGGGCGGCGGGAGCGACCCACCTAGAAAGGCGGTTGCTTGAGGCCGCCAGCGACGAACAACCGACGCGTGATTTGTCCGAGCGAATGGCGCGGGGCATCGGTGTCTCGCTCACGCTCGCACCCGCAAGCGGCGCGTCTGGGCGCGCAAGCACAGGCACCCAAGCTGTCAAAGCGGCGGACGCCTCGCGGTCGCTCGTCCCATGGCTCTCGGGCGCCCTGGTCGTTACCGGAGTCGTCGCTGGGGCTCTGGTCGCGACGCTTCCCGATGCCAAGCCTGCCCTGCCGTCGGCGGTGATGGCGCCCACTCTTTCAGCACCTGCAGCATCATCGGTGCTTGCCAGCGCAGTGCCGGCTCCGCTCGTTGGCACGCAACCCACCGACCCTGCTCCGGCCAGTGATGGCAGTGAGGGGCCGCCAGCGAAGGCAGCTAGCTCGACTTTCACACGTGGGCATCGTGGACCGGCCGCGGGCGAACTCGCCAATCAAATTGCGCTCGTGGACGCCGCCCGGAGTGCGCTCGCAGGTGGCGACGGGCAGCGCGCGCTCGCGATCGTGAGAGAGTATCAGAGCGAGTATCCGACCGGTACGTTTCGCCCCGAGGTGTCTGCAGTGAAAATCGAGGCGCTGGTCAAGCTGGGGCGCACGACGGAGGCACGCACTCTAGCTGAGAAGTTCGTTGTCGCTTACGGCAGGAGCCCGCTCGCCGCTCGCGTGGCTCGCCTCGCTCAGATCACAGAACCGTAAAGGCAGCCGATACTTGCGCGCGTGCCAAGCGCCGAACGGCCCCTTCACCGCCAACGCAGCCCGATGCCAAGGCTGGCTGCCGCACTGATCGGTGGCACGGTGTGGAAAATGGCCGGGCTGAACTCAAACGAGTCACGCACGAGATTTGCGCCGACGGCGAGACGTCCGGATGCCTCGAGCAGCCACCCCAAGTGCGCGGTCATGACCGCGGCGGCCCCAACGACCGCAAATGGCCGCACGCTTTCAGCCGCGGGGTCGAAGGTGTTGGTCCCTCGCGCAGCAAAACGGCCGAACAGCGCCGAAACGCACGGTCGAGCTTCGAGTGGAGCCAACCGAAGTCGCATTGGGCAGACATCGAGAGTCGCGGCGTCTAGCGTGAACGATGCCATTCCGCCTGGTTCTTGGACGTCCGTGCGCCACGCATGGTGTCCAGCCAGCACCAGCGCGGGCGACCAAAGTGACTGGCTCTCGAGACTCGCGCTTGCGAACAGTGCAACGCCCGGCATGACCCCGGGAGCAACTCCGAGCAGCGCTTCAGCTGCCAACTGCGCACCGAAACCGACTCGACTTCCGGACCCTGTACCGGCGTTGGCTGCATTGACTCCGTGCGTTTCCCCGGTCGGTCCTGGCGCGGGTGGACTAGTGTGTGGCTCGGGCGACGATGCGCTTGCGGCTGATCGGCTTGCGTCCTTGTTGTCGGGGCTGGCCGCACCAGCGGCGGGCGCTCCCCTCGCCCGCGCTGTGCTAGGGGTGGTAGGATTGTCCATCGCGGTGGGGTCGAGAGTGACTGCAATGATCAATGCCACTGCGTCCGCAGCTTCGGTGCAGGTGCGGGCGGGTACATGCCGGATCGATGGTTTCGTCTCAGAGCTTGCAAGTGTGACATCAGCCGTAACCGTGCCCGACGCTGCGATAGAAACCTGGACCCGAATCGATAACCCGCTGCCGTCGGCGACGAAACGGACCCGTGGTGAGCGAGCGCGCACGCGCGCGATCAGGTCTGCTCGGTTCGTGCAATTCGGCTCTGCGTCAACCTGGAGGTTCGCCGACGCGACAGCAACGCTCGGTTCGGCTGCGGCGATGGGAAGCTCCGCCGCAAACGCCGATGCCGCAAGCAGGAGCGAGAGGCGTCGAGCTTTGGTCCTAATCAATGCGAATGGGAGCATCGCAGAATGAATCTAGCGACATCTGTGCTGAGGTTCGGCTGCATGGCAATCGCCTGGTGCGTCGTGCCGAGCTGTAGCAGCAAACTCATCCGTCTCGGTGACCAAACAGCCGCAGAAAGCCTCGGCGGCAGCAGCGGAACAGCCGGCACACTGGTTCAGCCGGGGCATGACGGGCGGGGGCGGGGCCGGAGGCGAAATGGTCGTCGGGCCGGGCAGTGATGCAGGCGTCGCGGGCGCTAACCAGACATGCGCATGCGGCGGTGGCAAACGAGGTGCTCTGGATCGGCGACTCTTGGATTCAAAGGCGGTAGGCACCCAACACGTTCGAGTCAGAGATCTCGCGCGCGAAGCGGGAGCCATTGGTCAAGATGAAGACGACGCTCACTTGCTTGCCAACGCTTCCAACATGGCGGCGGCGGTACGTCGATTTTCATGACGGAAGCAGCGTGCTGCCGATACTGCGTCTCCTGGCGGGTACCAGACGCTGATCACCGGCACGGGGGTCACGACGTGGTCGAGCGCCCCGACCTCCATCAGGTATCGAGTACGGGCGCGCGACTAGGCATCGTCTTGGCCAAGCGACGGGGCTGAGAGGGCCAGCCCGAGTGGGGATTGCGCGTCCCGGTGATCAGGCGGGCTCCGCCTTGGTTGGTGAAATAGTGCCAGACCCATTGGAAGAGCACGATGTATCGGTTGCGAAAGCCGATCAGAAAGCAGACGTGAACGGCCAGCCAGAGTACCCAGGCGACGAACCCGGAAAGCTTGGCACGGCCGAGCTCGGCCACCGCAGCGCTGCGGCCGATGGTCGCCAGATTGCCTTTGTTGACGTAGCGGAAAGCGATCGTCGGCAGACCGCGAACGCGACGCACGATTTGGTCGGCCACGAAACGGCCGGCCTGCGCAGCGGCGGGGGCGACCCCGGGGACGGGGCTGCCATCAGGGTTGGTGCACGCAGCGAGATCGCCAATCGCGAACACCTCGTCGTAGCCCGGCACGTTGAGGGAGCGATCGACGAGCACTCGGCCACCGCGGTCGAGCGGAACGCCAAGGGTGGCGGTCAGGGCCGAGGCGCGAACGCCCGCACCCCAAGTCACGTTTGCCGCGGGAATGGTTCGTGTGCTGCCGTCCGCGCCCAGGATGGTCACCGAATTGTGGTCGATGGCGGTGACCTTGGCGCCGGTCTGTACCTCGACGCCCAGCTTTTTCAGCTGCTTGACCGCGCGTGCACGCGACAGCTCGCTGAACGTGCTCAAGATCGAGGGCCCGCCCTCCAATAAGATCACGCTGATTTCAGCGGGGCGAATGTGGCGAAAATCGCGGCCGACCAAGGTGCGTGAGAGCTCACTCAGCGCGCCGGCCATCTCGACGCCGGTGGGCCCGCCGCCGATCACACAGAAGGTGAGTAACTCGCGTCGGCGTAGGTCGGCGGTCTCTTGCTCGGCGACTTCGAGCGCGACCAATACCCGGCGGCGGATCTCCAACGCATCATCCAAGGTCTTTAGACCGACGGCGATGTCCACCCAGTCGTCGTGGCCAAAATGGTTGTTCCTAGCTCCGGCCGCCAAAACCAAGAAGTGATAGTCGACAGGGCCGGTCGATGTCTCGATGCGCCGCCCCTTGAGGTTGATGCTCTGCACCTCTGAAAACAGCACTTCCGCGTTCTTTTGAGAGGCGAAGATGGAGCGGATCGGAAACGCGATCTCCGAGGGGGAGAGGGCGCAGGTCGCCACCTGGTAGAGCAGGGGCTGAAAGACATGGTGGTTGTTGCGATCGATCAGCAGCACATCGAATCGCTCTCTGCGCAACGCCCGGACTACGGCGATTCCGCCGAAACCGGCCCCGACCACGACCACGCGCTGACGCCATGCCATCGTGCACGCTCCTTCTTCTCCGACGTGAGGCAGAGCAGCTCAGCCCATACGCCGAGCTGCTCACCAGCAAGCTACGCGGTTCGCTTCACGCCATGGTTTCCGAGGAATGTCCGGCCGCGCACGCGGCGATGAGAGCATCTCGGGATCGTCCGGTGGCGCTAACATCGGATAAAGTAGGTTTTTTATACGCAATGCTGCGCGGGTGCCTCGCCACACCGGCGCGCCGAAGCTCGATCTCGCTGCCACCGACGCGACCGTTCCACGCCGGTTGTTTGGGGCTCGTGCTCCCCGCGCACCACCCGCCCTTGGCAGCAGGGCTCGACTTAGAAGGTCTCTGGAGTCGAGGCCAAACCCCAGCAAAGGACTTGCCCATCGCTGGCGCGCACGGCGCAGCTCTCCCAGGTTCCGACGGCTACGTCACTGAACACGACATCTTGGGGCGCTTCGCTCACCTTGCCATCCCTGTCGTTTCCCCAACAGATGACCTTACCATCGGTTCGGCGCAGGCCACAGGCGTGCTCCATGCTCACGCTCACCTTGCTCAACGCGATGTTTTTCGGAGCGTCCGTCACCAGTCGGTCGAGATCAGTGCCCCAACAGCGCACGAAGCCATCGAGGCTGCGGACTGCGCACGTGATGTCACTGCCAGCGCTGATGCTTTCGAACGACATGCCGAGTGGCGCGCCCGAGCTTTGCTTTTTATGATCGAGTCCCCAGCAGATTGCCTCACCCGTGCCGGCTCGCAAGGCGCAGCTGTGGGCACCTCCTGCCGTGACGGCTGCGAACTGTCCCGCCGGTGCGTGGCGTACCTGGCCGAAGTCATACGGAGCACCGTTATCGATTCCCCAGCAGCGAAGCTGCCCATTCAGCAAGATTCCGCAGCTGTGCCCCCCGGTCGCAACTAGAGCGAAGGTAGCGTCTTTGGGAGCTTTATTCACGCTACCAAAGTCATCGCTGCCCCAACAGACGGCGTGATGATCTGCCGCGGTAATCGCACAACTGTGCTGGGTGCTGGAGCTCATGACCAGGAATGGCACCTCGGCAAACGCCTCGAAGCCATGGTTGTTCGAACCCCAGCACTTCACCCTGCCATCGGAGATACGCAGGCCACACCCTCGCTCGCTCCCCAGGCCAATCAGAACGCCAGCCTCACACGCGACTGCGTTCGGTCCCTGGCTCTTCATCGCCAGGGGACAAGCCGTGCACACACGGTCAGACACTTTGCTCGGCTCCGCGGTGACTTTTTCGTTATTGCCGCAGACAGTAAACGGGCTGCAGAAGCTCGCGTTCGTCGTGGAACTGAAGCTGTTGGCGGCACATGGCGCGCACTTCCGATCGCTCGAGCTCGTCGGCGGCACGCTCACGTAGGAACCCAGATGGCACTCGCTGAGCTCGACGCAGCTGGCACCGCCTTCGTAGTAGGCAAGCCCGCAAGCCGAGCACACACGATCGCTCCTGCTGCTGGGAGGAACGCTTTCTTCCTTTCCAACCGGACAGGTTTGCCAGGCTCGGCACGAGGCTTGATTTTCTGCGTCACTGAAGGTTCCGCTCGGGCATTCTTCGCACACCCGGTCGTGCTGCATGTCCGGCGCCATCGAGATGAAAGAGCCGACCATGCAGCTGGTGAGTGCGACGCACAGGCCTCCACTCTCGTACGTA
>DATEPG010000375.1:0-17601 GCA_035273265.1 Polyangiaceae bacterium | reverse complement strand
GATCTTGGTCAAGCCGACCTGGCGAGCCAAGAGCACGTGCTCGCGCGTTTGCGGCATCACGCTGTCCAACGCCGACACCACCAGGATCGCGCCGTCCATCTGCGCGGCGCCGGTGATCATGTTCTTGATGTAGTCCGCGTGACCGGGGCAATCGACGTGCGCGTAGTGACGGTTGACCGTCTCGTACTCCACGTGGCTGACCGCGATCGTCACGGTCTTCGTCTCGTCACGAACGATGCCGCCCTTGGCGATGTCGGCGTACTTGATCTCCTTGGCGAGACCCTTCTTCGACTGCACCTTCACCAGCGCGGCCGTCAACGTAGTCTTGCCGTGGTCGATGTGACCAATCGTGCCGACGTTTACGTGCGGTTTCGTTCGTACGAACTTTTCCTTAGCCATTGCTTTCCGTCTCTCTTCTTACTGGGATGGTGACTACGGTTGGACTTCGGTTGAGCCCACCATCAGGTTTGAACTGATGACCTCGTCCTTACCAAGGACGTGCTCTACCAACTGAGCTAGGTGGGCCTGGTTGGTACTAGTGACGCGGACAGTGTCTAACTTGGTGCAAGACGCACCGAGAAATTTTGAGCGGGAGAACGGGCTCGAACCGTCGACCTTCAGTTTGGAAAACTGAGACTCTACCAACTGAGTTACTCCCGCAGACCTCCGAGGCGTGCGTAACCCGCGAACAGGGCTACGCATTCCCGACCAAGGCTCGCCAGAAGTGCGCGCCTCGTTGGAGAGGGTGGAAGGTGTTGGATTTGAACCAACGTAGGCTTGCGCCGGCAGGTTTACAGCCTGCTCCCTTTGGCCGCTCGGGCAACCTTCCGAAGTTTTCAGTAACGCTTGCGACGATGTCGCCAGTTCCCCGCTGGAGCTAGCGAGCGGAATCGAACCGCTAACCACCTGTTTACAAAACAGGTGCTCTACCAGTTGAGCTACGCCAGCGAACGCACGCACGCCTCCCGCCGCACCCGGATTCAAACCAGGGGTAGCGCGGGGAGTGAGTAGCGACACGTGTTGAGAGGCCTGCATGAGAGCAACTGTGACGAGCTAGAGCGAGCTTGAGATTTCCGGGGCTCTGAACTCGGGGGAGAAAGTCGAGTCGATGTTTTCCGCGGCGGAGCCCCGTGTAGCACCGATCCAGGAGACCGCCGCACAAATGGGGCACCCCACCCTTCCTCCGGCCCGCTGTTTGGCTGGTCGGGGAAATTCGGGTAGGGACCGAGGAGAACCGCGCTCTGGTAGCGCCAGGTTCCGGGGGTGTCAAGCATATTTCATGCCCCCCCTCCGGCAATCGTACCTACATCGCCTCCCGACCCCGGAGTAACTGAAAATTCAGTCAGTCATTTCAGACGGTTGTATGACGAACTGGAGGTGGTTCCGAGCAGCCCCGGAGGCCGCAGAAGCGAGCCAGATCTGGCCTCGAATCGGCGATTATGGGGGCGCGCGCCCCGCCGCAAAGGAGTCCAAGGCGGCCTGCAACTGCTGCTTCGTATACGGCAGGCGGGCAAGCGCTTGGCGCTCCTCCTCGGTGGCTTGGACGATGGTGTCCCGGGCTTGGCGAGACTTGAGCACCCACGCCGATTGCTCGCCCGTGCGGTCGGCCATGGCCACGGTGTGGTCGAGCATCGACTTCGCCTTCTCGAGCAGGATCGAATAGCGGAGGCGCATGGCGCCCTCGAACAGCTGGCGTCGGCGCTCGGTATCGGCGGTCTTGGGCGGGGGCACCTGCATCATTTCTTGGTGCAGCTTTTGATACAGCTCCCCCACGCGGTAGCCGGCCATGGCGGACCAATGCGCGTCGTAGGCTCGCATCGCATCGGAATACGCGCTCTGCGCGTCGAGCAGCAGCTGGCAGCGTTGCTCCAAGGCCGCGCCAAAGTTGGCGGGCATGGGCACGAAGTGAATTCGCTCCGCGCGCATCCGGCGTAGCTCACCGAGCGCAAAATAGATGGGCGCAAGTTCTGCGGGGATGCGCCCCGCCGCGTCCAAGCTCCCGCGCTCGATGATGTCACGCGCCTTGCTGATCGCGCTCTCGGCTTGCACGTCATCTCCGGCAGCGAGCCGAGACAGCGCGCGCGCAGAGAGCACCGCGAGCTGGTCGAAACTGAGCAGATCTTTGTACTTCGCCGCGGTGCTCTCGGCGAGCTCACCGGCGCGCGGGTATTGCTCGAGATAGGTCAGCAAGCGCAAGGCGCGCACGCGAGCAACGCGATCGAGCTCCGACTTGGGAAAGCGCCGCGCAACCTGCTCGTAGCGCGCCAAAGCTTGTTCGTGTTTGCCGCCAAGATCGTACATCTCAGCCGATTCGAACAGAGAGCGATCCGCGAGTGGACCGTCGGGATCGAGCTGAAATGCGCGTTCGAATGCGCTCGCCGAGGCCTCGTAGCGCTTGGCCTGCCCGTCCGCCGTGGCCTGCGCGAACAGCTCCGAGATGTCTGTCGCCCCGTGTGGGGTAATGACGGTCCGTGCCAGCTCAGCCGAGGTCGCCGGCGCGACGGACGGAACGGCGTTGATTTTCGCCGCACTGTGCGGCGACCCAGTAACCCCCGAATTCCCTGCGCAGGCGCCGGTGAACACCAGACCAGCCACCGACAACCCAAAAACACCGCCGCAGAAAACCGACAAGCGCTCGGAATGTTTGCTGTCTGGCTCGTGTTGCCGACGCTGAGTGCTCGGACCGAGCAGCCCGAAGCTCGCCGGAAACTTGAAGCGTGGCCAACACCAAGCCGAAACCGAGCACTGTTTCTCGATCATTTCGACTGAGGATACACATTTGCAACGCGGACTTTAAGCATTGACGCTAGACGCCAGATCTTTAGTCTCAGGCCATGTCGCCAACTGGTGGCGGCTCCGCAAGCAGTGACTGCAAGAGGAGGAAGGAAATGGATCCGATGACGAACGGGCTCGTGAGCGATCTCGAACTGAAGCATCGAACATTGAATGAGCAGGTAGATCGCTTCGCGCGACGCGCTTATCTCACCCCACAGGAACAGCTGGTCTACGCTGCGATGAAGAAAGAAAAGCTCCTCACCCGCGACCTCCTCAGCCAAATGCGGAGGGGCTGAAGAAACCGGACATCAACTGCAACTGACAACGAGAGCGTACCCACCCAGCACTTTGGCTTGGCGTCGCTCTCGTTTCATTTTGTGGGCCGCGCGGGCTCAGAGCGACTCGGACCTCAGAGCGACTCGAACTCAGAGCGGAGTGCAGCTCTTCCCGTCGCAGATCTCGCCCGTCTTGCAATCAGCATTGGAGTTGCAGCGCGCTCGTTGTGACGGCGGCCTAGGCAACTCCGTCCCCGTCCCGCCGCCCGCGCCCGCGCCCGCAGCGTCGTCACCTGGCGTGGCTTTGCCGTATTCGACCGCGTGCAAGTCATTGGCATCCGCACGCTCCGCGGCGCCGTATACGTCTTGGTTCAGGTCCGCCAGAGACGCTTCCAGGCGTTCGTGCCAGGCGCTGCCCAAGCTGCCCGCGTGAGCTTGGTCGGTTGCTTTGGCCAGCGCCAACCAATGCCGAGAGTCCGCGCGGAAGCCCAAACGATAGTCGGTCATGCCACGCAAGTAGGCGTAGCGCGCTCGATCAGTCGGGCTGAGCGAGTCGAGATCGTCTTCCAGGAGCCGCCAGAGCGCGAGCGCGTGCTCGTACTGATTCGCTTCGTACATGCGTTGACCGCGGTTCAGATCCTCGCGATAGGTCGCACAAGCAACCGGACACAGCGCGATCGCCAGCAGCAGAACGAGGGCAGTTCGCATCTGTTTCGAACCTAATCCAACCGAGCGCGGTCGGCTCTCAGATTTTGCGGATCGCGGGGGGCAGCAATCCCGCGGCGCTCGGGCGGGAGCTCGAGGAAGGGTCCTTCCGGGGAGAAATCATGTTCGTGCACGAACACGGTTTTCTGCGTAGCGACGGCACCCTCGCCGGACTCCGCGCCCCGCAGCCACCCTTCGCGGTTCAAACGGGGTCGAGTGGGCGATCGCGAGCCAGCATCGCAACTCGCGCTGCCGCCAGGTTCCCGGACAGGGCGCTAGCGTGATGATGCGAGGCGGTAGTGGAGGCGGTAGATGGGGAGACCGTCGGCGATCGCTCGGTGTTCGCGCGGGCTGCGAGCGTTGTACGGGTTTTCGGCTTCGAAGCCTGGGTGTTGCGGGACAAGGCGGGGCTCGCTAGCGACCAGGGCGGCGTACTCGTTGGCGCGGTCTTCCACGTCGGTCTGGATGAAGAGAGCGCCGCCAGGAACGAGTACTCGGCAGAGTTGCGGCAGGAGTTCGCTGGTCACGACCAGGCGTTTGGCGTGGCGCTTTTTCCACCAAGGGTCGGGAAAGTGCACGAAAACCGCGCGCGCACAGGCGGCGGGGAAGCGGGGAAAGGCGCTGCGGGCGTCTTCGGCGAGCACGCGGGCGCGGCTCGAGAGGCCGCGTTCGCGCACGCGATCGTCGACGATCGTCGCCCATTTGCGGCGAATTTCCAGGCCGAGCATGAAAACCTCGGGATCGGCGGCGAGGCGTTCGAACACGAAACCGCCGCGGCCGGGACCGATTTCGATCTCGATCGGCGAGGCTCCTGCGCCCACTAGTAGCCGGGGATCGATCTGTTCGCCTTCTGGCAGTCGTGGCGCGTGCTCGTACGGATTCGTTTTCATGCGAGGGTCGATGCTAAGACTCGGCCGGTGTTAGCACAGCCGGATAGCCCTCGCTGGCTTCGGATCGCAGGATCACGGTGGAGCTTCTTGCTGGCCGCGGCGTTGCCCGCCGCGTTGGCCATTCTGGGCATTTTGGACGGCAATGGAGGGGTACCCGCGGTGCCGCTCGACGATAGCTACATCCATTTTCAGTTCGCACGCTCGTTCGCCCAGGGCCAGCCGTTCGTTTATTCGCCCGGGGCGGTGCCGGTGGCCGGAGCAACCAGCTTGCTCTGGCCGCTGCTGCTCGCGCTCCCGCAATGCTTCGGCGTGCAAGGCACGGCGCTCATCCCTTGGGCCTGGGGCTTGGGTTTCTTGGGCTTGGGCCTGCTGGGCTACGAGACCGCACGTGCCGCCGAGGGCATTACCAGTCCGCGCGTGGCTTGGCTGGCCGGCGTGCTCGCGCTGGTGTTCAGCGCCAACACTTGGTTTGCCGCGAGCGGAATGGAGGTCGTGCCGCTCGGCTGGCTGCTGATGCGCTGCTGCCGGCGCGCAGCCGAGTGGCTCGAGGGCGAACGAGCACGCTTCTGGGAGCTGCCGCTGCTCGCACTGCTGGCTCCTGCCATGCGTCCCGAGGGGGCGCTCGGCAGCGCCTTGATCGCCGGCGCTCTGTGCTTCGGCGGAGGACAGCGGCGCGCGTACGCGGCGCTGTGTTTGGCTTTTCCATTCGTGCCGTCTCTGGTCTACGTCTGGTTCACGGGCCACGCGACGCAGACCACCACGCTCGTGAAATGGTTGCCGTTCAATCCGTATCTGGACGTCAGCGCGCTACTAGCGAGCATTTTTTACAACGTGCAGCTGTTCTGGTCCACGCTGCTCGATGGCCAATTGTGGAGCGCCGCGTTCGTACCCGAGCATGCCAAGTTCGTCACTTGGCTAGCGCTGCCCGCCTTGGTGTTTGCCGGACAAGCTCGCGGTCGAGGCGCGCGGAGCTGGCTTTTGGTCGCGCTCGGTCTCGGCATCTTGCTGCCAACCACGTACGACAGCTTTCTTTGGAATCGGCTGCGCTACCTGTGGCCGTTCGCCGGGCCATGGCTGGTCGGGCTGGTGGCCCTCGCCGACCAAATTGCGGACTTTACTGGGGCTTTGTGGGCGCGTCTGAGCGCGCTGCGCTACCTGTCGAGCGCGGCGATCGGGCTGTGCATGGCCCAAAAATTTCCGTTCGCCCTGAGCGATCTGGCGCTCAGCGCGCACGCCATTTCCGCCCAGCATGTCGAGCTCGGTGAGTGGGCCAAGCGCGCCTTACCGGCGGAAGCGCGCATCGGCGTGAACGATACCGGTGCGATCGCTTATTTTTCCGGCCACCAGGTGTTCGACATCGTCGGGCTGACCACGACCGGCGAAGCGCGCTACTGGTCGGCAGGTGCAGGCTCGCGCTTCGAGCATTACGAGCGCCTGCCGCGCAGCGTGTTGCCCACGGTGTTCATCGTCTACCCGCCGTGGTTCGCGCTCCCCGATCTGTTCGGGCCGTGCCTGACCGAGCGCACCGTGCACGCGACCATCCTCGGCGGAGCGACGATGGTCGCGTGCCAGGCCGACTACTCCCGGCTCGGCTCCGGCGAGCGTCCCTCGTTGATCCAGTTCTGGCCGCTGACGGCGCGCGATACGCTCGACGTCGCGGACCTGGACAGCGAAGCCGTACACCACTACGCACTGCTACCGGCGACACAGGCGGACAACGTCTTGCTGAGCAATGGCGTAGTCCTCGACGGTGCGCGCCTGCACCGGAGCCGCGAATCGTTCCAGCTGGATTTGGCGCCCAATGGTCGGCTCGTCACGCGACTGGGTGCCGAACAGCCGCTGACCGTCAGCCTCAGCGTCGGGGGTCGCCCGATGGACAGCTGGACGGTCGGAAGACCGGACTTCGAGGACCACGTCCTGAACTTGCCCGCTGACCTGGCCAGAGGCCCGACGCTGGTGGAGATCAGCGCTGCAAGCGGAACCTTTAGCGCGCTGCACTACTGGTCCTACGACGCACCCCAATAAGTTGCGGGCCGGCTCGGCGGAGCTTTGCTATACCCGCAGCATGGAGAAACGCGTCCTCGGCAGCACGGGCATCTCGGTTTCCGAGCTCGGGCTCGGCACCTGGGGCCTGTCCGGTGACGGCTACTCGCCGCTAGCCGAGTCCGAGCAAGACGCGGTGATCGAGCGCGCGCTCGCGCTCGGCGTCACCTTGTTCGACACCGCCGACAGCTACGGCAAGGGCGCGATGGAGACCCGCCTGGGTGAACGCCTGGCCGCGCATCCGGAAGCCGTGATCGTGACCAAGCTCGGAACCGATCGCGAAGCGTCGCCGCCGCGCAAATCATTCAAGCCGCAGTTCATCCGTGAGAGCTTCGAGCGTTCCCGCGATCGCCTGAAGCGAGGGGTAATCGACATCGTGCTCTTGCACAATCCGTCGATGAGCACGCTCGGCCGCGGTGAAGCTGCTGCCGTGCTGCAAGAACTGAAGAGCGCGGGCAGCATTCGCGCTTGGGGCGCCAGTGTGGAAAGCCAGGATGTGGCACAGATTGCCATCCACCAAGGCGCAAACGTCCTAGAGCTCGCGTACAACGCTTTCCACAACCGCACCATGCGCTACCTGGACGGCGAGATTCGCAATCGAGGGGTGGCGATTTTGGCGCGTTCGGTGCTTGCTCATGGACTCTTGTGCGGGCAGTGGCCGCACGACAAACAGTTCGCCAGTAGCGATCACCGCTCCGAACGCTGGACGAGTGACGAGTTGAAGCGCCGGATCATGCAACTCAACGCCATCCGACCGTGCGTCAACGGCACGACCGTGACCAACCTGCGAGCGGCTGCACTGCGTTACGTGCTCGCCAATGACGTGGTGAGCTGCGCGGTGCTCGGCCCGCGCAACGCCATCCAGCTCGATCAACTCATCCGCGAAGCCGGCCAGCTGTCACCGGAAGCGCTCGACGCGCTACACATTCGCCTAGACAACCTGAAGGCTTCCGCCTGATGCCTGGGGCTGGCGCTGGCGCCGGTTTTGGAAGGAGTGGCTCCAGTCCCCTGCTGGAGACGCTCGACGCCATCGCTCGCGAAGCTGCCGTACTGATTCGTCAGGTGTATGCCACCAAGTTCAGCGTCGACTTCAAGGCCCCGCGCGACCCGGTCACGGAAGCGGACCGGCAAGCCAATGAACTGATCTGCGACCGCCTGCGCGAGCTGTTTCCCGACGTGCCGATCGTCGCGGAAGAGAGCGAACCCGAAACATTTGCCGGCTATCGCACGGCCGAGCGCATCTTCTTCGTCGATCCGCTGGACGGCACGCGCGAGTTCGTCGCGCGCAACGGCGAGTTCGTGGTGATGATCGGCTACGTCGAGGGCGAACGCGCCACCGCCAGCGTGATCCACGCGCCGGAGAGCGGCGTTTCCTGGCTGGGCGAACTGGGCACCGGCGCTTACCAGACCGAATCCGACGGTTCACGCAAACCGATCTCGGTGAGTTCAGTGACTACGCTCGCCCGAGCGCGCATCGTCGGTTCGCGTTCACACAGAAATCCTGCGCTGGAGCAAGCGCTGGCCGCGCTCGGCGCGCGCGAGTTGGTCGCGCTCGGCAGCGCGGGCCTGAAAGCTTCGGTCGTCGCCAACGGCGCCGCCGACGCTTATGTCGCGCCGCACTATGCCGGCAAACGCTGGGACGCCTGCGCGTCGGACGCACTGATCAGCGCCGCGGGCGGCAAGCTCACCGATTCGCGCGGCGACCGCTTCGACTATCGCAGCGAAAAGCTGGACAACGATCGCGGCATCGTCGCCTCGAACGGCCTGTTCCACGACGCGATCATCGAAAAGCTCGCGCTCACGCGAGGCTGACGTTTCGCTCAGCCCACGCCGAGCTGCTTGAGCTTCTTATGCAGCCCTTCGCGGGTGATGCCTAGGGTTTTGGCGGCGGCGGTCTTGTTGTTGCCGTGTTCGCGGAGCGCCTCGATCAGAATGTGACGCTCGACTTGGTCGACCATTTCTTTGAGCGAACCTTTGGCGGCGCCTGCGCTGAGCAGCACGGTTTCGATCTGACGCACGCGTGGGCTGAGCAGCTCTGGCGTGAGAAACGCGCCGTCGTCCGCTTGGATGACCAAGCGCTGAACTTCGTTCTCGAGCTCGCGCACGTTGCCGGGGAAGTCGTAGGCGCTCAGGATCTCCAGCGTTTCTTGGGCAAAACCGGGGATCGATTTGCCCATTTCGCGCGTATAGCGCCCCAGAAAGAAGACCGAGAGCGGAGCGATGTCACTCTTTCGCTCACGCAGCGGTGGCACGCGGATCGGGAACACTTTCAGTCGGTAGTACAGGTCTTCGCGAAAGCGGCCGGCTTTGACTTCGAGCTCCAGGTTCTTGTTGGTGGCAGCCACGATGCGCACGTTGACTTGCTTCGACTGCGTGGCGCCCAGGGGTCTGATTTCGCCTTCTTGCAGGGCGCGCAGCAGCTTGGCCTGCAGCGACAGCGGCAATTCGCCGAGCTCGTCCAAGAACAAGGTGCCGCCATCGGCGATCTCGAACAAACCCTTCTTCTCGTCGGTCGCGCCGGTGAAGGCGCCGCGCTTGTGACCAAACAGCTCACTTTCCAGCAAATTCTCTGGGAATGCTGCGCAATTTTGGGCGACGAACAGTTTGTCTTTGCGCTTCGAGCGATAGTGCACGCTGGCGGCGATCAGCTCCTTGCCAGTGCCGGTCTCGCCTTCGATCAGCACGCTGACTCGTGTATCGACCACTTTGTCGAGCTGGCGCAAAAGCTCGCTCATGGCGCGGCTGTCGCCGATGATTTGCACCTCACCGCGGCGGGCACGTTCGCGGCCGCGCAGGTATTGGTTTTCTTTCTTGAGCTCGGCCCGCGCCAGGCTCAAGCGTTGAATCAGCTCGGCGTTGGCGATCGCCAGCGACGCACTGACTGCCAAAATCCCCAGGGCATCCACGTCGCGCGCCTCGAACATGGCCGGTGCGTCGCGGTTGTCCAGCTGGAGCACGCCCAGGATCGCTTCGTCTTTCCAGAGCGGGACGCCGATCGTGCTGCGGATGCTGGCTCCGAGCAGCGATTCGGAGCTGAAGGCTTCACTGGGCGCATCCGCCGCGAGCACTGCAGCCCGTTCCGCGATCACCTTGCGCACCACGCTGCGTGTGACGCGCACGGGAGCTTCCGGGGCGCGCGGACCCGAAGGCCCGCGGACACGCGTCACCACCGGCACGAAACCGACCGATTTACCGGTCGCTCCGGCATTGCTGCCCGTCTCCGCGTCTTTTCGCAGCACCACCGTGGCGTGCGTGGCGCGGGGAACGAGCAGCAGGGCCGCGTCGGCAATGCCGCTCACGACCTCGGAGACACCCTCGTGGCTCACGACTTCGCGCAGCGCTTGCACCAAGAGCTGCAAGCGGTCATCGCCCGCCAAGGGCGCGCCCTTGCCGAGTTCGCTCAGCGGTCGCACCAGCGCGATTTCCAGCGTCTCGGTGTCGTGCGTGAAATCGACGAAGAGCTCGATGCCTTCGCCATCTGGCCCGCCCAGCCGCAGCCGGTCACCGGGCGCTAGCGCTACCGCGCGGCGGCCCTCGCCGAGCGCCTGCTGTTCGCCCGCGCGCAGCAGCCAGCTGCCATTCGTGCTGGCCAGGTCTTCGAACACGAAGCCATCGACGCTGTTGACGATCCGCGCGTGCTCGCTCGAGATCAGCGCGTCGCTCAGAATCAAATCGTTGGACGGCGCGCGTCCAATGCGAACGGTGTCGAGCTCCGCGTCGAATACGCGGCCGGCGCTGGCGCCGGAAGCGACCTCGAGGCGGAGGCTCGACATTCGAGTGCTGAACTCAGCTCGCTCGCGATTCCAAGCGGTACATCACCTGCTTGAGCGGCGAATCACCGGCGGACTTTTCGCGATCGGGGGACTTTGCGTTCCTCTCGATCACGGTGTTCAGCTTGGCGGCCACGTCCTTCGAGCCCTTGGGAGACAGGCGATCGATGACGGTCGCGGAGACCGCACGCAGAGCGGCGTTGGTCACCGAATCGATGCCCTTCACTACCTCGTCTCGGCTTTGTTCATCGCCCAAGATGCCGATCATGTAACCGGCCTTGATGCCCACGAACTGCTTGGCGCGGTCTTGATTCTCGCCCTTTTGCAGGGCGGTGACGTAGCAGGGCACGCGATCGCCGCAAGCTTTGAGCAGGTTGTCGACCTGCACGAAGGCATCCTTTTCCAACTTGGTCCCGTACTTGTCCACGGCCAATTTGACCTGGGGCATCTGGTCCGGTTTGGCCAGCTTCAACACGGTCACGGTCACGGCCAGCTGAAGGGATTTCTTGTCTTCGTCGCTGCCCTTGGTCTTCGCCGCGCGCACGAGCAGCCAATCCACCATCGAAGAATCGAAGAACTGCCCCGACGATTCGGTCAGCGACTCGAGCGCGCCGCCGCCGTTCGGGATTTCGGCTTCGAGCGAAATCGACTCATACGCCTTCTTGAACGCCTGCTTGGACTCGTCGGTGGCCGGGATCTTGGCTAGCTCTCGGGCGATGACGGCCTTGGTGCTGTCGTCGGTCTCGGTCTTGAGCGCTTCCACGAGCGGGCCGATCGTATCGGGGCGCCCGATGGTGCCCAGGATCAGCGCGGCGGTTGCCACGTACGGCTTGCCCTTGGCGGCCGTGCCCGTCACTTCCTTGATGCGGCGCGCGTTGAAGGTGATCAAGGCTTCGTTCTTGCCCTGGAGCAAGGCGACGGCCGCGTCTGCAGCGGGCTTGCCGATCTTGACCAGAGCGAGCACTGCGGTGGACTGCACGTCACCCTTCGACGGGTCGAGCAAGACCTTGAGCAGCGGCTCGACCGCTGCCGGATCGCCGATGCGGCCGAGCACCTCCGCCGAGGCCACCTGCCAGAACTGCTGATCGCGATACGGGTCGATCAGATCTTTGTCCTTGGCGGTTTTGGGCTGAACCATCTCGGCATCGAGCATCTTCGAAAGTGGGCCGACCCAAGCCTTGGTGGCCGAAACGCGCATGGCGTCGTTCACGTCGCGGTAGGCCACGCCACCCAGCATCGTGCTCGATTTCAGCTTCAAGAACGCCTGCAAGAGCGAGTCGGACAACGAGCTGAGTTTGAGATCCTCCATGGCGATCGCCGCCCATTTGAGGTCTTGATCCTCCTTGGCCGTGGCCGGGTGCTTGGCGAACTCGTCGAACGCCTTCTTCACGGCAGGCTCGATGCGCTTGTCCTTGTAGGCCGCAAGTAGCTTGATCAGCGAAACACGCGTCTTGCCGTCGAGTGAATCGTAACCTTCGACGTAGGTCTTGGTCAGCGGATCAACCGTCTTGCTGATCAACGTTTGGACACCCTCCGACTTCAGATCGCCGTTCTTGGTCACCGAGTCTTCGAAGAATTGCTCCAAGCGCTTGACGGCGCGTGCGCGCCAGGCTGGGTCGTCGAGCTTCTCCACCCAATAGTCGGGCTGACTCTCGTCTTTGCAGCCGATGACCGTGGCGGCGACCAAGACCATCGTGGTCGTGGTTGCGGTTCCCAGGACTAGTGAGCGGATGAGCGACGCGATCGTACGCGAAGAGCGCAGCATGGAGATGCCTCCCGAGGCAGATGAGGGGTCCGAATCACGGCAAGCCCGGGTGGCAATAAACAGCCAAAATTCCCTGGTTCCCGGTGGATGCGGACGGTACGCCGAGCGCCTTTCCTCTGTCAACGAAAGGCCCGACACCTACATTTTCACACAGCCGTCAGTCGACACAATCGACGGATTTTTGCAGGCTGGGTCGTTGCAGCCGCGGTCTGCTGGCGACCCGCAGCGCGCCTATTGGATGCCGTATTCGCGCAGTCGGCGATAGAACGTGCGCCGCGGGATCCCGCTGATTTCAGCCGCCTTCACGCGGTTCCAATTGCTCTCTCGCAGCGCCTCCAAGATCCGATCGCGCTCCTCCCGTCGGTGCTCCGACACGCCACCCTTGCGTAGCTTGATGGTCGCGCCGCGGGGCGTCACCTCGCGCGCGGGACGCGTCAAGGCCGGTGGGCCAACCACCCATCCGTCAGGCAGGTCGAAGTCCCCCGCATCGAGCTCGAGCTCTTCACTCAGCACCCAGGCGTTGAGCAGCACGTTCTCCAGTTGTCGCACGTTGCCAGGCCAACCGTATTGAGCGAGCCGCTGCAGCGCCTCCTTGGTCAGGCCGTTCTTCTCGCGCTTGTAGCGGGCCGCAAATAGACCCAAGAAATGATCGACCAGCTGCGGGATATCTTCCGGTCGTTCGCGCAACGCTGGCACGCGTATCTCGACCACGTGAATGCGATAGTACAGATCTTCGCGGAACTTTCCGGCCGCCACCATCTGCGACAAGTCGCGGTTGGTCGCGAACAACATGCGCACGTCGATCTCTTCTTCGCGGTTGCCGCCGACCGGGCGCACGCGCCGTTCTTGCAAGACGCGTAGCAGTCCCGCCTGCATCTTGAGCGGCGTCTCGCCGATCTCGTCGAGCAAGATGGTGCCGCCTTGGCAGTCACGAAACAGACCCTTGCGATCGCGATCCGCGCCCGTAAAGGCGCCCCGCACGTGCCCGAACAGCTCGCTCTCCAGTAAATTCTCTGGGATCGCTCCGCAATTGACGCCCAGCGTGCGGGCCTTGGCACGCCCCGAAGCACTGTGGATCGCGCGCGCGACCATCTCCTTGCCGGTGCCACTTTCGCCGGTGATCAGCACAGGCACGTCCGTGTCCCGCACGCGATCGATGACCGCGTACACGCGGCGCATGGCTTCACTCGTGCCGACCAGGCCCTGATAGCCAAAGTGGCCGTACAGCGTCTCGCGTGCGTCACGCAGCTTTTGACGTGCGCGCTTGAGTTGCTCGGTGCGACCCTCGAGCAGCTCGCGCAAACGCTCCTGAGCCTCCTCGAGGGCTTCGTTGGCGCTGGCCAGCGCATCGGCGCGCTGCTTATTTTCGTTGATCAAGCGCGCGTTCTCGAGCGCAATCGCGACTTGATCGGCAAAGGCTCGCAAAGTCGGCAGTTCGCGTTCGAAGTGAGCGCCCGGACGCACGCGCGTCTCGAGATAGAGCGCGCCGATCGCTTCGCCGTCCGGGGCGAGGATCGGCACGCACACCACCGATTCGAGCATCATTTGATGCACGGAGGCGAAGCCCCTCATGCGCGCGTCGCTCTGCGCGTTCATGGTCAGCACGGGTTCACCGGTTTTGACCACCGTTTCCGCGATGGAACGCGAGAATTCGGCATGAGCCGCGTCTCCGCCGCGCGAACGCTGGGTGTACACGGTGAGCGCACCGGAGGCCTGCTTGAGCAGCACGAAGCCGTGTTCGGCGCGCGCCAATTCCACCGCGTAGTCGGTGACTCGCTCGGTCAACCGCACCAGATCGAGCTCGCCCACCAGCCGGCTGTTGACCTCCAGGATACGCGCCAAGCGTTGCTCGAGCGGCGTCGAGCTGAGCTGAGAGATCGACGCGCTGGTACCCGCGTGCAAGCTCGAGTTCGAGCGTGGGGGCAACGGCGCACCGTTCTTCAGGCTGCTGAAAGGCAAGAATTCGGTCGCAGCCACGCCGATCGCGGCGGGCACCGAAGCGCGCAACGTACGCCGCCGGGGATCGTTCCAATACACCTCACGCAGATCGCGTGGCAGACGGGCGCCAATTTCTTCCAGAACGGCCAGCGCCTCCTCGCGATCGCGACGAGCCAAGAGCGGTTGCCCGCCGGCCTCCTCCAACTCGGCCCGAGCCTCGAGTGCACGCCAAATCCAGTCTTTTTGCGCGCAGGCTCGGGCGGCAGCCAGCGAATCGTCCAAGTTGCCGCGCGCCCCCAGTTCGTCGCCGAGCACGCTCTTCAAGCGTGCCGAGGCCAACAGCAAGAGTGAGCGATGAACCGTCGCGCCGGCCAGGCCGGCCTCGGAGCGGCTCAGCCACTCGCGCAACATCAGCAAGTCGGGACGCGGGGCACGCACCGCCGCCAGCACGCCCTCGAGCCGTGCCTCGGCGGCATCGACAGCTCGCTGCAGCGCCTCGAACGCTCGAGCGCAGGCATCGAACTTCTCGACCGCGGCTTCGACGTTGCCCTCGCGGAGCTCGAGCTCCGCGGAAAGCCCGAGCAGCTGCGCGCACATCACCGAGCTGAGCTCCGCGCGTTGCTCCTCCAGCGTCTCGATGTTGCCCCGCGCGCGAGCCAAGCGCCCCAGAAATAGATCGGTATTGGCCAGATTCAACAAGGCCTGCAGCGCGCTCGAGCGACGCCCCGAGCGACGCCCCATGTCGACCGCCGCCTCGAAGTGCTCGATGGCGCCCGCGATGTCGCCGCGGATCTTGAGTAGTCCCGCCAAATTCAGCTGAATCGTGGCCAGCACGCCGGCGTCGCTGGCGCGCTCGGCGGCGCTGATCGCGCGGCGATAAGCATCGCCCGCTTCGTCGTTGCGATCGCAACGCTGCGCCACCAACCCGAGCGAAGCGAGCGCGATCGCCTCGAGCCGCGCCGCGCCGCTTTCCGTGGCCTGTGCCAGCGCGAGTTCGAGCGCCTCACGAGCTTCGTCCTGCTTGCCGGCCATCGACAGCGCAAGACCGCGGTAGGCGTGCGCTTCGGTGCACAGCGGTGGAGCTTCGCCGAGCAGCGGCTCGAGCAACGAAAGCGCACGCTCGTAGTTGTTCAAGCCGATCTCGGTGCGCGCCAGATAGAGCGCAATCGAGCAGCGCTCTTGCTGCGTGGCGTCGTCACGCACGCTCAGATCTTGCAGCAGCTTGGCCGCGCCGGCAGCATCGCCCAAACCGAGTCGCAGCCGAGCGCGGGCGATCACGGTTTCGATGCGATCGTCCCCGACCAGAGCTTCGAGCGCAGTCTTTACGTCGTTGTAACGGCCCCGCTCCAGGAAAAATCGAGCGCGTGTCAGCGGATCAGGAGGCGGCACGGAGCGCGCGTCGGCCGAGCCCAAGACGCGCTCTAGATCGTCAGCCGAAGCCACCGCGTCGCTGGCGATGATCCGCACCAGCCGGCGCAGCTCGCCCGGACGTCCCTGGGAGACCTCGAACACCCGCTTCAGCAAGCTTTGCGTCAAGGACGGCACCGCGCCACGCAAGAGCTCGATCGCCGCCTGCTCGTCGAGCGGTGGAACCGAAAAATCGAGCACGCGGCCAGACCAGGTCGCCCCGCCGACCGTGACCAAACGCGCGCCTTGTTCACGCGCCTCGACCAAAGCAGACAGGCTCGAATCGCTGAGCGCGTCGGCATCGTCGACCAAGACCAACACACCCTGCAGAGAAGCGTGCGCAGCGAGCTCCGCGCTCAAACTCGAAGCCGATGACACGTCTTCGATCCACGCCAGGCTGCTGCCGAGCACGCCCAAGGACCAAGCCACACGTCGCAGCAGCGCCGTGCGCCCCGAGCCCGAAAGGCCCACGATCCGCAAATGCTCGCCCGCTTCGAGCGCGCGCACGCGATCGAGCAACTGCGCAGACGTCGTTTCGACGCCGACCACTGGCCACGGCGCGACTTGTTCAGCGCCCGCGTCCGCGGTCGCGCTCAGGCCGGCGGCGCGCCTGAGCGCGCTGGCAAACTCATCGACCGAAGGAAAACGCTCGGCCGGCTGCGGCAATGTGGCCCGCTTGGCCACGCCCATCAGCTCGCGCAGTGAGTCGCCGGTCAGGCTCGATTGAGCGCTCTCGGACACGATCTCGGTGAGCGCGACGCCCAGGGCATACACTTCGGCGCGCACGGTGAGCGGCGCACCGCGCAGCAACTCGGGAGCGGCGTAACGCGGGGTCAGACCCTCGGCCTGACTACCGCCGTCGCGAAACGGCGCGGCCAGACCGAGATCCACGAACGTCGTGCGACCGCTCGGCTCGACCACGATATTGGCCGGCTTCACGTCCCCGTGGAACAGCCCCGCGCGGTGCAGCACGGTCAGCTGATCCGCGGCGCGCGCCAGCGCAGACAGCGCTCGGACGCTCTCGCCCGCGTCCATCACCTCTTCTAAGCTTTGGCCCTCGACCAATTCACGCACTAGGAACGCGCGCCCGCTCTTCGGCAAGCGCCCGAAGCGAACCACGCGCGGCACGCCCAAACCCTCGAGGCCGGAGAGCGCCACGGCCTCGCGCACGAGCGCGGACATCTCGCGCTCGCTCGCGCCCTGGGCCAGAACTTTCAAGGCATATTTGCGCCCCGAATGGCGATCACGAACCGCCCAAACCTCGCCCCCGCCGCCCTTGCCGAGTTGAGCGAGCGGCTCATACCGGTTCGGTAACTCGAGCTCGGACACCGTTCCCCCCACTGCTCAGAGCCCGTAGTCGGCGCCGACACCGAGGAAGAAGCCACTCGTACCAAAGCCGGCGTCGAAACGCGCGATGAAGTTGCGATGCGGCTTGTAGCGCACGCCGGTTTGCAGCGCGAGCCAGGGGAAGATCACCGGCTTGGAACCGCCGTTGGCCCAGTTGGGCTCGGTGTAGCCATTGTAGTGGTTGTTGTCTTCGCCGCAGTAATTGCCGGGATCGTTGGGATCCATGTTGCCCGAGCAGGGCAGGAAGCCTTCGCCCGTGTTGTCGTTTCCGCCTGGGCCCTTGTACGCCTGGGTGCGGTAGAGATCGCCCCACACGATACCGACGCCGGAACCGAAGCCGTAGTTCAACGCGAACTCCGGCGTGAAGTCCTGGCTCCACATGAAGTCCGCGGTCAGGTACAAAACCTTGATCTTGCTCTCGACGATTTCCCACGCGTCCGGGCCGTCCGACTTGGCTTTGAACGGCGTCGGATCCATGGCGTACGAAGTGAACATGGCCGAAAACTGATACTCGAAGGCATCCTTGCGGACGGTGAACTCCGGACCGATGCCGTGAGCGACCATGGTGCGACCGCCGCTGCCGAACAGGTTCATCATGAACGTGGGCACGATGATCGCGCGGTAGCGCGCACCCACGCCGTAGTAAGTTTTTCCGGGCAGCTCGACCGGAGAACCTGCGGCCTCGG
>DATEPG010000374.1:0-8335 GCA_035273265.1 Polyangiaceae bacterium | reverse complement strand
TGTGCAGCCAGGTGAAGCCGCGCCGGCTCTTGTAGCCCGAGAGCTTGCCTTCGCTGAACGGCGAATTGGCGCCCAGCGCGTTCACCAGCGGCGCGAGCTTGAGGCAGATGACGAGTTTTTTCAGCGCGTCCGCTTCGTCCGAAAAGTCGTAGTTGCCCTGCACGGTGGCCGTGCGGCGCATCATGTCCCAGGCGCCAGTGCCGCGCGTGGGCAGGTACTCGCGCATGATCGGGTAGCGCAGCTTGGGCACCCAACCGAGCTCTGCTTGCTTGGCTAGGGGATGAAAGCCCACCCCCAACCAAGTCAGGTTCATTTCTTTCGAGATGCCAGCGAGCTCCGCGAAGTGCTCGTCCAGCTCGGCGCGCGTTTCGTGGATGCTGGTTACGGCGGCGCCGCTGAGTTCGAACTGCGAGCCGGGTTCGAGCGTGATCGAGTGCTGCTCACGCAGCAGCGAGACCACCGGGCCGTCGGGCGTCTCGCGCACCTCACGCCAACCGCGCTTGACGAAATCGGCGAAGATGCGCGTCACGCCGCGCGGGCCGTCGTATTCGAGGGGCGCACCGGTTTGGCTATCGACCGCGAATTTCTCGGCTTCTGTGCCGATCCGGTAGGCGGAGGGCGGCTTTTCCGCATGGTGGAAGAGCTCGAGCAAATCATCGCTCGTCCGGAGCGGGCGAAGGTCGTCGGTTGAATCCACGGTGGTCTGGTCTCGAGAGGCTAGTCCTGGAGCAAGCTTGGCGGAGTGCAAGCCGGCACGTGGACGATCGAACTAAAAAACGTCGGGTGGGGCGTTTACCAGTCGCGCGGACCGCGGTCGAGCTCGCTCTCGCTTCGTGCCGGCGGGAGCGAGGACGGATGCAGGGCGCCCATCGCCAGGGCTAAGCTGTGAGTGTGGGCTTCGGTGGTACCCGCGCCGCCGCCGATGGCGCGCGCCCCGCCCAGGCTCAAATCGACCGCGCGCTCCACCCAGCGCTCGGGGTTCGAGGTTTCGTCATGAAAGCCGCGCACGCTTGCCTCACTGGCAGCGAGCAGCACGCCTGGCGTGAGGCCGTGCTGCTCGAAAGCCGGGCGAAAGCGCTGGAGATAGGCCAAGCCCAAGTCCACCGTGGCAACCTCGAACAAGATCACGCTCGCCCCAGCCGCGGCCAATGAATTGACCAGATCCTCGGCATTGCCCAGGCTGGTGAGCTCATCCGCGGACGCGAATTCGAGCACGGCCCAGGTCGGGAGCTCGGTGCGCGCAGCAGCCACCACCGCGGCCATCAAGCCGAGGTGCGAGCCTTGGCCGCGCGCCAGGATCAACTCACAGCCGGCCGCTGCCAGGCGCGCTGCGTGCTCCGTGAACTCGTCGTTGATCCGATCCGCGGCGACCGGGCTCACCATGTCCGAGCCCAACACGCCGGCCACGGCGACCGGCTTCTGACTCTCCGCGGCCGCCTCGAGCGCGAGCTCGACCGCGCGCCGCGTGAGCTGCGCCGAGCGGTGCTCCATGCCGACTTCGGCTAGCGCACGCGGCGTCGTATCAGCGGTCAGCGCCGATAGGATATCGACGTGGGAGTGAACCTCGGTCCGGTAATGAGCCAGAACCTCGCCCGGACGCTCGCGCAGCATTTGCCCGAGGGTCCCGGGCGAATCGAGCTCGACCCCGCGCGCGCGGAAGGACGCCGCGGTATCCGAGTCGACGACCAGCGGTCGCCCATTCTGCAGCCGATGCCGGATGCGCTCGAAAGTCATTGGCAGCGGAGCGTATCACTCTTGGGCGGGGGCCGTGAAAGAGGGGAACCGGCTCCTTTTTGCCGCATGGCGGGCGGCCTGCTAGGACCGTGCGCATGGACGGCATGGGTAAGAGCTTGAGCTTGCAGCAAGAACACCGCGGCGGCCTGGTGCCCGTTCCTCCCGTCCCTCCGGTCCAGCCCTACCTGACTCGGCTCTCCGGTTGGGGTGCCAACCAGCGTGCCGATTGCGACTTGCGGGAACCGGAGCTCGAAGCGCAGGTCCAAAGCTCCCTGGACTCCGGAGGCACCACCCCGCGTGGCCTCGGTCGCAGCTATGGCGATGCGGCGCTCAACTCCGGCAGTCGCGTGCTGGGCATGACGCGCTTCAACCGCTACCTCGGATTCGACGACGCAACGGGCACGCTCTGCTGCGAGGCCGGCGTGAGTCTCGAGCACATCCTGCGCGACTTCGCGCCGCGCGGCTGGTTCCCCATGGTCACCCCGGGGACCAAGTTCGTGACCGTCGGCGGCTGCATCGCCAATGACGTTCACGGTAAAGCGCATCACGTGCAAGGCTCCTTCAGCAGCTGCGTCGATAGCTTCACGGTCTTGCTGGCGAGCGGTGAGGTCGTGAACGCCAGCCGCAGCGAGAACTCGGATCTGTTTTGGGCCAGCTTCGGCGGCATGGGCTTACTCGGCGTGATCTTGAACGCGACCATCCGGCTGAAGAAGGTGGAGACCACCTACTTTCGCCAACGAGCGATTCGCGTGAACGACTTGGAGGGCATGCTCGCGGCCTTCACCGAGCACGATCGAGAATTCCCCTATTCGGTGGCTACTTTGGACGTGTTCGGCACTGGCGCGCGCTTGGGGCGCGGCGTGCTGGCGCTCGGTGACCACGCGCGACGCGACGAATTGCCCGCGCACTTGGCTGCGCAGCCACTGCGCGTTTCCGGTCCACCCAAGCTGGCCGTGCCTTTCGAATTGCCGACGCTGACGCTCAATCGCTTGAGCATTCGCGTGGTCAACGCGCTCGTGCAGCAGATGCAAGCGCGCAGCTCGGCGTTCAGTCACTACGAGAAGTTCACTTACCCGCTCGACATGCTGGCGCATTGGAATCGTGGTTACGGCCCGGCCGGCTTCGCTCAGTACCAATTCGTGATCCCGTTCGAGGACGGCCCGCGTCGCCTACGCGAGATTTTGACGACCATTCTGTCCTCCAGCGAGTTGCCGTTTTTGAACGTGCTCAAATGCTTCGGCAAGCAGAGCGAGGGCGTGCTCTCCTTCCCGCGTGAGGGTTACACGTTCGCGATCGATTTCCCGATCCGCAGGCGCACCGCTGAGCTGCTCAAGCGCCTGGATACGCTGGTGCTGAACGCGGGCGGTCGCGTCTATCTCGGCAAGGATTCGTTCCTCGACGCCGCTACGTTTCGTGCGATGTACCCGAACATCGATCAGTGGCTGGAGACGAAGGCCAAGTACGATCCCCACTCGGTGTTCGTGTCGGACCTCGGGCGTCGCGTCGGGCTCGTGCCTTAGTGCGAGGAGGCCTGAGCCGCTGGGCCCGCTGACGGTGCGGCGAGGACCGCGGGTAGCGCGCGGCGAACATCGCTCTGAGTCAACGGATCTTGGGCCGCGCGTTCGACGACCGCGCGGCCCTCCGCGCTGCCGATGCGCAGCAGAGCCTGGGCGCAGGACACGACCGCGGCGACCAGCGCTTCGTCGTCCGCGGTGGCTCGATACAGCGCGAAGAAGGTCCGCAGATCTTCGTACTCGGCGCTGGTCGCCAGCTTGGCCAGCGCGCGGGCCGCGTGTGCGACGTCGTCCGCGGAGTTTGCCGGGTCGTTCAAGTGTTTGGCGAGCAATGGCGCGGCTCGTGTTTCGCCGCTGGCCGCGAGCGCGTCCGCGAGCGGACCGACGGGTGGTGGCAAGAGGACCCCAGACACGAAATCATAGTGGCGAGCGAGCGCGGCCAGCATGTACTCCGCGCCGTTCTTGCGCAGCGCGAGCAAGCGTCGGGTTTCCAGCCGGAGGTCGGGCGGAATGCGCGGGCTGCTCGAAAGATCGATCAAAATCTTGGTAACGATCGGATCTTCTTGTTTGCCGAGCTCGCTCACGAGGTAGCGCTCGGCTTCGGCCATGTTTGGTTCCAGGCCGTCCAGGGCTTCGGCGATTTGCTGAGCGAGGCTCGCGCGCGCGGCCGCGCCAGGCACGCTCTGTGCGCCCGTGTCCACCGCGCACAGCCGCACTTTCGAGCCCAATTCGAAGCTCCCAGCGTCCGCACCCGCGCTGTCCAAGGCCCAGACTTTGCCGTTCGCGTCGCACAGCACGAAGCCGGAGCTGGCGGCTGCGCCGCCCACGATGTCAGCGGGCAGGGCGCGCACCCAGCGCAGCGCGCCACTCTTGGCGTCGAGGCCGTACACGACGCGGAAATAGCTCGCGGCGAAAGTGCCTGCGCCGAGCGTCAGTTCACCGCTGGCAGTCGACGCGGGCGCGGCAAAGATGCGGATCTTGGTGCGCGCGTTGGCTTGACTGGACGGGTTCACGAGCCCACTGCCGAGCCAGCTGGGCTTGCCGGGCAGCTCGACCTTCGGCAAGCCAACGTGGTTGGCCTGATTGGTGCTCGCGAAGCGTGCCTTGCCGTCGAAGCGTATGAGCCCTTGCTCGCCGAAGTAAAGTTGGCCACCGAAGTTGAGCGCTTGGCTCATTGGCGAGCGGGCCAGCAGGCGTCCGCTCTCGTCGCCGCTTTTAATCTCGAGCGCGGAGACGTATTGGCTGCTCCAGGGCACGAAAGCAACACCACCGCGCGCGGCGGGCACGCCGAACGAGACGCTGGATTCGACTGACCCGAGCGTCCCGCCGCTGGCGGAAACGCCGAGAAAGAGGCTCTTGTGTGAATCCGCCAGCACGAGGGCGCTGCTCGTGCCGTCGTTCGCGGCGCCGCGCAGGCTGAGTCCGCGGTCGGCAATGGTCCAAGCCTCGGCCCCCGAGTTCGCGTGGAGCGCGACGATCCGCCCGGCTTCGGAAAAGATCACCAATGGTCCGGCAATGATTGGCGCCGACGTTGGGCGTCCGGCATGTGTCCAGCGCGATTTGCCATCCAGCGTGCCACCTACCAGGCCAGCATCACTGACTCCGACCGCGACGCGCGCGTTGGCGACCAGCGGTAGCGCGCGCAAGCGCTGTTCGACCTGCGCGATCGAGGCGCCGGAATCATTTTGCCAATCGGGATCGAGGCCCTTGCTGTTGGCATTGATGCTGGCCGCGCTGCAGCCGAGGAGGCACAGCGCGCTCGGCGCCAGAACAGAGATGGATCGGCGAAGGCTCATGGTTCGGTGCTCGTACTCGTGACCGGGTGGCCGTGCAGTGCGGCGTCGATCGCCGTTCGGATTTTGGGACTACCGTTGGCAGGGTAGGAAGCCAGCGCGGTGGCCAAGAGCGCGCTGGATTTTTGCGTGGCCATGCGCCGCAGTTGCTCGATCAACTGCAGCTTGGCGGCATCCGGGGCTTCTGCGTCGGTGCGCAAAAGAAGCGGCAAAAAGCCACTTTCCATGACTTCGAAGGGCAGCTTACCGAGCAGGCCGACGAAGCGCTTGCACTCGTCCGCCCGGCACAGCACGCCGATCGCGCCGGCGGCCTCGGGGACTTCTTTGGGCAACACGACGAACAGGTCTGGAACGGCGTCCTTCGCAGCGAGTGCACCGAGGCCCTCCGCAGCGGTGCTGCGTAGAGCGGGATCGTTGCCGCGCAGCGCCTCGCGCAAGGCGCTGACGGCGACGCTGCCCTTGGTGCGAGCCAGACTGCGCGCGGCGGCGCGGCGCACCTCGGGCGCGCGGTGCTTCACGTACGGGGCAAGCGCGCTGCTCGAGGATGATGCGCCGAGCGCACCAGCAACGCCAATTGCGCGTAGCAAGAGCTTGCTGTTCGCGCCCCGAGTCAGCAATGCCTCGACCAGCGGCGCCGCACGTTGCTCCGAGGCCAGCTCGAGCTCGTCGAGTGCGGCCAGCGCGCGCGCTTCGTCCCCGCTCTCTAGCGCCTTTTTTTGGGTCTCGAGGTTGAGTGTGGAATGCACCTTGGGTTTGGCGGCCGGCGCGGCATGGGCCACGGTGGGCGCGAGGGTGCCCCAGCACAAACCGATGACAGCGAGTTTCTGCAACATGGGTCCTCCTCGAAACTTCGGAACGCCGCTTTTAGCACGCGTTTTTCTGGGCCAGAAAGTAGATTGTCCGCCGCTTTCACGGGCTCGCGAGCAGATCCCGGACGAACCACTGTAGAATGCCCGCCCGCATGGCCTCCAGCGCCGACCTCTCCTTTCCCAAGATCCAGCTCGAGCTACTCGAGGATCTGTCGCCACCCGACCAGACCGGCTTTCTGCGGCTCGTGCGCCGTCGCTACCGCGCGAGCTATCCGGACGGCACCAAGAGCGAGCCCTTCTTGTACGACGCCGTCGATCGCAAGGCGATCGACGCGGTGGTAATCGCCGCGCACTTCGTCGCGCCGGATGGGACGCTGCACGTGTTCCTACGCAGCTGTTTTCGACCTCCGCTCACGCTGCGCGAGCGCTCGAATTCGCCTCTGCCCGAAGAGGCGTGTGACGGTCACCTGTGGGAGTTGCCCGCCGGCTTGGTGGAAGCCGCGGAGCGGTCACCAGAGGGCGTCGTACGGGCCGCCCAGCGTGAGCTGCTCGAAGAACTAGGCTTCGAGGTCGGCGTGGACGCGCTTTCGCCCCTCGGTCGCAGTACTTTTCCGGCGCCCGGCTTCGTCGCCGAGCGCCACTTCTTCTTCGAGGCCCGGGTCGACCCCCAGGCCCGGCGAGAGCCCGAGCTGGATGGCTCGCCGCTCGAGTATTTCGGTGCGGTGATCGAGCTGCCCGTGCGTGAGGCGCTCGAGCTGTGCCGTCAGGGCGTAATCGAAGACGCCAAAACCGAGCTCGCACTCAGGCGCCTACTGGAGAAGTTCTGTTGACTCGTCCGCACGTGATCGTGGTCGGCAAGCGCACCGCCTATCGCCGTTTCGTCGAAGACGAAGGCGATCCGCGGGCCCGCAGCCTGATCAAAAAGCGCGACCCGAGCGTGGCGAGCTGGCTGGCTTCGCACAAGGAGCACTCGCGCACGATGGAAGAAGTCGAGCGAGTGCTCGACCGGATCGGTGCCAAGGCGCTGTTTCTCCAGCGCGCCCACGCTGCGTTCGATACCTCGGATGCAGCGCTGGTGATCGCGGTCGGCGGGGACGGCACGCTGCTGGCTGCTTCGCACAATGTGGGTAGCGTGCCCGTGCTGGGCGTGAACAGCGCGCCCTCGCACAGCGTGGGCTTCTTCTGTGCAGCGCAACGCAGCGACTTCGAAAATCACGTTCGGCGAGCGCTCGATGGCAAATTGAAGAGCCTGTTACTCACGCGCATGACCGTATCGCTCAACGGGCGCATGCGCTCCAAGCGGGTCCTGAACGAGGCCCTCTATTGCCACTCAGGCCCCGCCGCGACCTCCCGCTACATCTTACATGTGGGAAAAAAAAAGGAAGAACAACGCTCGAGCGGGATCTGGATCGGGCCTGCCGCCGGCTCGACTGCCGCCCAGCGCTCTGCCGGCGGTCGCGTGCTCCCGCTCAGCTCCGATCAACTACAACTGGTCGTGCGCGAGCCATACTCGCCGTACGGAAAGTTCGAATTGCTGAAGCTGGTCGTCGACTCCTCGCGCAAAGTCTCCGTGCAAAGCAAGATGGACGACGCCGCTCTCTACCTGGACGGCCCACACCGCACGGTGAGCGTGCGCCTCGGTGACGTCGTCTCCTTCGGTGTTTCTGACGAACCCCTCAACGTGCTCGGCCTGCGCGGCCGCAAACCGCGCAGCTGGTCCAAAAAAGGCTGACACGAACTACGCCGAGCCGTTCGAGCAGTTCTCGACCGTTTCAGTAGACGAGGTTCTCGAGCTAAACCGGGGTGCTGTCAGGCTACGCACCCCGGGATCGCTGTGCAGGATCAGCGCTTATTGAACGGCGTTTTGCCGGAGTAGATCTGCTGCTCGCCGAGTTCTTCGGCGATGCGCAGGAGTTGATTGTATTTGGCGATGCGATCGCTGCGGCTCAGGCTGCCGGTCTTGATTTGGCCGGCGTTGGTGGCGACCGCGAGGTCGGCAATGAAGGAGTCTTCGGTCTCGCCCGAGCGGTGCGAGATGATCGAGGTGTAGCCCGCGGTGCTGGCCAGGCGGATCGTGTCGAGCGTCTCGGTCAAGGATCCGATCTGGTTGAGCTTGATCAAGATCGAGTTGGCGATCTTCTGCTCGATGCCGCGGGCCAGGCGCTGTTTGTTGGTCACGAACAGGTCGTCGCCAACGAGTTGAACTTTGTTGCCGAGCTTGTCGGTCATCAACTTCCAGCCGTCCCAATCGTTCTCGGCGAAGCCGTCTTCGATGCTGACCAGCGGATACTTGGCGCATAGGTTGACGTACACTTCGCACAGCTCGGCGGCGCTGTGCGGCTTCTTGTCCCAGGTGTATTTGCCGTCTTTGTAGAACTCGCTGGCGGCTGCATCGAGCGCGATGCCGACCTGTTCGCCCGGCTTGTAGCCCGCGGCTTCGATGGCGACGATGATGCGCTGAATGGCTTCTTCATTGGAGGCTAGG
>DATEPG010000373.1:0-2979 GCA_035273265.1 Polyangiaceae bacterium | reverse complement strand
TCGGGGACCGGGCCGCGCGAGTCCGATCAGGATCGAGATCGAGCGCCAGCTCAGCGCGAGCGTGGCATCCGTTGTTCAGTGCTTCTAGAGCAAGCATCGGGACCGTATGTCGTCATGTCGTCGGCGAAACCAATTCTGCCCGTATTGAGTGTATACCTACAACTGCCTACATGTTTGCGAGATCTCGTAGATCACCTGTGAAACTGACGACACGACGACACGTCCTCTCAAGAAATCTGTTTTCATTGAGCTAACGGTTGTCGGCTTGGAAAATATGAACGGCGACACGTGGCGACAGGCCGACACAAAAATGTGTGAGGAGCTAGCACTAGGTCTTACGCGAATATCGGCCGCTCGTACTGATGTCTGATCACGCCGGCCGGAAACTGATCCAAAAGCCGCTCGGAAATTGATCCACCTGGCATCGAAAGCGCGGGCTAGGCCCGCCGGAGGATGCTGCGCATGGATCAAGTTCACGTGGTTCGGCACAAGGTTCTGGTGGAGGGACGCTCGACGCGGGCTGTGGCGCGGGAAATGGGGATGTCCCGCAACACGGTCAAGAAGTACCTGGAGCAGGCGGCTCCCGTCCGGGTGGAGAGCGAGCCAAGAGCTCGACCGGTCCTGGAGAAGGTCTCTGAGCGGCTGCAGCAGTTGCTGGAGGAGTCGCCCCAATGGACCGGCGGCAAGCAGCGCCTGACCGCCAAGCGGCTCCACGCGATGCTTCGGGGCGAGGGGCACGTCGTCGGCATCACGACGGTGAAAGAAGCAGTCGCGGAGTGGAAGCGCCGACGACGCGAGGTATTCGTTCCGCTGGTCTATCCCGCCGGTGACCTTGCGGAAGTCGACTTCTTCGAAGTGCTCGTCGACCTCGCCGGCAAGCGCCAAAGAGTCTGGATGTTCGTCATGCGCTTGATGCACTCGGGGCGCGACTTCGCTTGCTTGTTCGTGCGCCAAGACCAGACGAGCTTCCTCGATGGGCACGTGCGTGCATTCGAGCACTTCGGCTGCGTCCCACAGCGCATTGCATACGACAATCTGAAAGCAGCGGTGACCAAGTTGCTGGTGGGCTCGGAGCGACAGCTTTCGATGCGTTTCGAAGCGCTGTGTTCGCACTATCTCTTCGAAGCGTGCTTCTGCCGACCGCGCACCGGGCACGATAAAGGTGGCGTTGAGTCGCGAGGCAAGGCCATCCGTTGGCAGCACCTCGTGCCGATTCCGCGTGCGAACGAGCTGGACGAGATGCGGGCGGAGCTGCTTGCACGATTAGACGCAACGCACGATGCACAGAAGTTCGCAGCGGAGCGCGCGCACTCGCTGCCGCTGCCGGCGCATCGTTTCGACCCGCGCAAAGCACACGCGCCCCGTGTTTCCTCGCGGTCTTTGGTAAAAGTGGAAGGCATCGCTTACTCCGTGCCGTGTGAGTGGGCTGGACTCGACGTCACCGCACGCGTGGGCACGGATACCGTCGACATCGTCGGGCCTACGCATACGGTCCAACATCCACGCAAACGTTTCGGCGAACGCTCGGTCAACTACACGCACTACGTACGTGAGCTGTCGAGAAAACCGCAGGCTGTGCGACAGGTCGCGGCTGAACTGGTTCGCGACCTGGGGCCTACGTTTGCTGCTGTATGGCGCTCCCTCGTCGACGCGCACGGGCCGAAGCAGGCCGCGCGTATCTTCGCCAAAGTGCTCGGCCATATCGAGTCACGCGGACTCGAGCCCGTCGCGAAGACGCTAGAGGCCGCACTGCAGAACAACGAGCCCCTGTTGCTTGCGCTCGCTCCGCCACCAGTCGCCTCGTCCGCAATCGAGCGAGTCGTGCTGCCCAGAAGCCTGCGTTCCGTCGACATCGAGTCTGGTCGCGCAGCCGACTATGACCACTTGCTCGTCGGAGGTGACCGATGAGTCGCGCTGCTGTCGCAAAGGAGCTTGTCGCCGCCCAAGCGCGATCGCTCAAAATGCCCGGACTGAGCCGCGTTTACGAAGCGCTTGCCCGTCAAGCACGCGAAGAGCATTGGGGTTACGAAGAATATCTCCATGAGGTGCTCAGCGCCGAGCAAACGTCCCGACAAGACTCTGCCGTTCGACATCGACTGCGCGAGGCCCGATTCCCCGAGCTGAAGACGCTCGACACCTTCGACTTCAAGACAACCGACGGCTCAGTGAATCCCGCACAAATTGCCGAGCTCGCTCGCGGCGAATGGATCGGTCGAGCGGAGAACATCATCTTCGCAGGGCCGATCGGGACCGGGAAAACTCATCTCGCCATCGCTCTCGGCGTCGAGGCAGCGCGCCAGCGTCACCGTGTGCTCTTTACGCGCGCCGCCGACGCCGTGCGACAGCTTCTCGAGGCGCGCGACTCTCGTGAACTCGGGAGATTGCAGCGTCGACTCCAGCAGGTCGAGCTGCTCATCCTCGACGAACTCGGATTCGTACCCTTCGATCGCGCTGGCGGTGAGCTGCTCTTCAACCTTCTCACCGAGCGTTACGAGCGACGTAGCGTGATTGTCACAACGAATCTCGCCTTCGGTGAATGGATCAAAGTCTTCGGAGGAGACGAGAAGCTCACCACGGCGCTGCTCGACCGACTCGCCCACCATGCGACCGTGATCGCGACCAAGGGCCGCAGCTTTCGGATGCGAAAGAAGTCCCGGTCCGAGGAAAAGAGCGAAGCAGAGTCGGAGGAAGGCTTGCCCAAACCGAGCCGGAGGGCCTAAGAGATAACCCGCCGGGTGGATCAAAATCCGAGCGGCCAAAAGGGTCAGTTTCCGAGCGGCCGAACCACGCAGCAGCGGCGCTATCCGCGGAGTGTGCCAACGCTTGGATCATGGAGCCTCCCGCTGATAGTAGCTGAGCACTCCACCAGTCGCTTGCGCCGCACGACGCGACCGGTCGCCGTCGAGTCGTCGTTCGTGGGGTCGATGAGCCTCGTCGGGAAACGCGGCGAACGGTAGAGGATGCAGGCGGTGCGACCAG
>DATEPG010000372.1:0-39158 GCA_035273265.1 Polyangiaceae bacterium | reverse complement strand
TGGCAGCGTTCACTGGCCTTCGAGCCTCGGAACTCCGCGGCCTTCGCTGGTCAGACGTTGACCTGAAGATCGGCATCATCACGGTGCGGCGCGGCATCACCTTGGGCATCGAGGTGACGCCCAAGTCTCACCACCAGCGGGTGATTCCGATCGGCCCTAGGCTCCGCGCAGCACTGGGAGCGGCGGAGCCGAACAAGAAGAGCCCATGGGCGCCTGTGGCGCTCACCGCGCTCGGCAAGCCGTGGGGCGAGTCCGGCCTCAACCAAGCGTTCCAGCGCGCCCAAGAGCGCGCTGGGCGCACCGGTTGGACCTTCCACGACCTACGCCACTTCTTCGTAACGGAGCTCTTCCGGAACGGAGCAGGGGCCGCGGCCATCCAGCAGCTCGCGGGGCACGCGGACCTCGCGACCACGCAGCTCTACGCCGATCTCGATGCGAACGACCTCCGCAGCGCGATCGAGCTGATTGATGGCAATAGCGTGGAAACGGCTCTTGGCGATGGCGTCAAGAACCGTAGAGAGCGCCTAGAAAGCTGAGCGTTTCTGCTGTCGTACGGGAAAACCACGCCCCGCCTCTTATTCGTCTTCCTAAAGCCAAGGTCGATAGTTCGATCCTTGCTGGGGGCGCTACCGTTTCTCTCGTATAAACAACTCAAAACGGCCGAATCCGTTGCAGTTGCGGCACGACGGCGGAGCTCGCTGAAAGGACGAAACGCGACGCGATAGGACGCTCTGGGACGCGGGCCGGGGCAATGGGTGGGCAACGGGGGCTGTAGGGCAATGCGTCATGCTGATGGTAAGGTGGTGACGGACGGCAAGTCTGCCAGAGGTCGCGCAGCGCAGGCTATTTTGTGCCGCGCCCGTTGCCGCCATCAGCGCGTTGCTTCGGATGGACGCGCACGATCTCGCCGTCGACCACCGTGACCAGCGCGGTGTTGTGCGCAATGGCGATCTCTTCGGCACGTTGTCTCGCCCGACGAAGGGCGGGCAGTGCGCTTGCGAGTAGCGGATTGCGGGCTTGTTCGATCGGCTTCGGGTTCATCGTCGTTCGCCCCAGTCTAGCAGAAGTGGCTCTTCACCAGCGTTATCGTACAAGACCCAAGCGTCCACGAGCGGTTTATACAGGTTTTCGAAGTTCTCCCGGCCCGCGGCGAAACGCCGCCGTACGATTGCGTCTGGGATCGCATGCCCACCGTGGCCGACCCTCTCGGCGACGCGCGCGACTGCCGCGTCTGGTGACGGCAAGGCCAGAAACCACAAACTCACACGGTAGCCGGCGGATTGCCAGTCGCGAATCCAGCGGGCGTAGCCACGATCAGCCAGTGTGGTCTCGAACGCAAAGCTGTCACCGCGCGCAACGTGCCCGCGGATCAAGTCCACCATGATCCGCCCGGCACGCATGGCGACGAGCTCCGTGCGCTACGCGGAGATCTGCAGTTGAAGCGCATGCACGAATTCTTGCGCTCCGAGGTCCCCTCCCATGCTCAACTGCGGCTGTCGACCCCAGCATCGTTCGTCATAACGCGCCCAGGTGATCACGATCCAGGCACGACCTTAAGCCTGATTGCTGAAACGCTTCCGTCCTCGCCGTAGCTGTGTTGGCTGAGCTTGCCGCGAAGAACAACGTAAACGTCATGGGTTGCTTCCAGGGTCGTCGACCCTCGAAACGGTCGACGCTCTCGGCGTGTCGGTGACCGTCAGCGAGTGAGCTCGGTTCGGAACAGCCGATCGAGCAGCGGCAACATGAAGCCGTAGTTGCCGTGCACGCGCTGGTGATGCAGCTCATGGCGGCGGCTGCCGGCGAGCGGGCTCCAATCCGAGCCGGTCGGCGCGATGTCGTAGTTCATGTGGCCGATGTTGTTCAGGGTCAGGCTCACTGCCGGAAACAAGAGCAGGGTGAGCCAGGAGAAGGCGTGCAGCGGCATGACAATCACCATCACGCTGCCGAGCAAGGTCGCTTCCACCGGGTGCATGGCGAAGGTCGACCACGAGGTCGGGCGAATCGAACGGTGATGATGGCGGTGCACCCAGCGAAAGAGCGGCGGGTAGTGCAATGCTCGGTGAATCGCGTAAAAATGCAGCTCGTTCCAGAGCACCAAGAAGGCGAGCTCGAGCAGTACTGGCACTGGCCGCGGCGCGGCGACGTGCCACAGCCCCGCCCGCGCGCCGTAGAGCGTGAGCGCACCGTAGCCGCCAAAGAGCGCAATCGAAACGAGTGAGCTGCGGACTTCCGCGGCCTTTTGACCCGGCACGAGCTCGCGTGTCGAGAGCGCATGGCCGCGCCCGTGCGCTGGGAAGTATCGGGTCGTCAGAAACTCCGAAGCTTGGCCGATGCCGAAATAGATCAGCGCGAAGCCGAGCGTGGTGAAGGCGTAGACTCCGCCGTAGCTCAAATCGTCGAGGCTGTTCGGAAAGTGCAAGCGCACTAGCCGCGCTCCTGGAACAGGCTGCGCAGCCCGTAGTCGTTCGGATTGGCGCCGACGGCCTGGTTCGCCTTGTGCTCGACCAGCACCGCGTGCAAAAGCTCGGTCGCGACCCCATGGAGCACGAGGCGATAACCCGCGCGCAAGCCGGTGAGCGGAATCAATGGATGGCGGTTGTTCACGAGTGCGAGGTGGGTGCCGTCGCCGAGCACGCGCGCGGCGTAGACGGCGAGCGTTTCGTCGAGTTGAAGAGAGAGCACCGCGCGCGAAAAATCCCGCTCGCCGAGAAGCAAGTAGTAGAACGGGGTGTACAGCTCGATGGCCGTCGTCAGGTCGAGTACGTTACTAAAACCGCGGCGAAATGGCTGAAACGGAATCGGATGCTCGTTGATGGCCGAGAAGTCGACGGGGTTCGCCGGATGTAGCGCGCGCTTTCGCTCGGCGAGCTTCATGTTGAGCGCGATCATGAAATTGTAGAGGTTGAGATCGTGCTTCAGGAACAAGTGGTCGCGTGCGTCCTCCACTCGGAGCGGTCTGAGCGGCTCCGCCTCCAGATCCTCGCCCGAGTTTCGAGCCAGAAACCCGACCACGTTCGACCCCAAGTGAAAATGACGCAAGATGAGGAAGCTTGCCTGCGGTGTGACGAAATACTTGAGGCCGATGTAAATGAGGTAGTGCAGCAGGCGCGACGAGGTGAAGGCCTGAGGTATCAGCAACCGGAACGCGCTGACGAACACGAGCAGCGTGAGTGCCAGCGGCCGCACCACGGGCTGGAGGACACGACGCGAAAACGAGCGCGTGTCGAGCGCCAGCGCGGCCTTGGCTTGTGCGTCGAGCGGCAGACCTCGGTCGAGGTACATGGCCCAGTACGGGTCGGGGTCGCGCTTGTCGAGCGGCGGCATTTCGCCGAGCTCTTGCACGAAGTCGTCGTGGGCGATGTCAGCCGACGGCATGTTCCGCTCCTTCGACTGCCTTGGCGGCGAGCACGGCGCGCTCGCTCGGCACGCGCGGGTTCTTGGCCAAGCCGAGTAAGCACAGCGCGCGAATGAAGAGCCAGATCACGTCGGGCTCACGCGGCAATAGCCCGTGCCGCGCGCTCCACGGGAAGCGATGGTGGTTCGCGTGCCAACCCTCGCCCAAGGTGAGCATGCCCATGACCCAATGATTGCGGGCGAGATCGGGCCCGCCGTAGGGCATTTTGCCGATGATGTGCGCGACGCTGTCGATCGCGTCGCCCAAGTTGAATACGAGCGCCAGCGTGAACCAGAGCGCGAAGACGCCGCCCCAGCCCGCCCACCACCACATGCCGCCGAAGAAAAACGCCACGTGCAGCAGCGCGCACACCAAGTACGGCCCCGGCCGGCTCACGAAGCGAAAGTAACGGTCGGCGCTCACGTCCGGCGCCAAGTGCAAATATTGTTGGTTCGAGCGCGGGCGGTGCCAGCCATCGAACAGCACTCTGAGTGGCCCAGCGAGCGCGTACAGGACGCA
This sequence comes from Polyangiaceae bacterium, assembly GCA_035273265.1. Taxonomy (GTDB): domain Bacteria; phylum Myxococcota_A; class Polyangia; order Polyangiales; family Polyangiaceae; genus PMG-095. The sequence continues at coordinate 35,245 of DATEPG010000372.1, read as the reverse complement.
CGTCGGCGCGTCCTTGCGCCCGATGTACCAACCGTTGTGTGCGTGCCAAAAGCCATCGAGCGGCGAATGTGGATCCGCAGGGCGATCGGCATTGGCGTGGTGAAAGCGATGATTGCCCGCCCACTGCACGGGTGTGCCGGCGGGGAGCCCGAGCGTGACCACGAAGCGCTCGAAGTGCTTGTTCAATACCAGCGAGCGGTGAGACAAGCTCCGGTGATAGCCGAGGTTGATGGCGAAACCGGCTCCCAGATAGTAACCGAAGCACGCGGCTAGTACTGCCAAGCTCATGCCTTAGACTTGCCCTAGCTCTTCTAGTTGTAAGCGATAGAGGCGCGCCGTCACCTTGGCCGTCTTCACGATGCGGGCGGCGATGTTCGCGTCGAGCCAGTCGGCGGCCAGCACTTCGTCGAGCTTTCCCAGATGCCGGTCGTCGTTTTCGGCGTGGTAGAGCAGGAACGATACCTGTTTGGGTTCGAGCCCGAGGTGCTCTTGGATGGCGCGCCCCCAACCTCCTGCCAGGCGATTGCCGAGGCCCTCGATGATGAACATGGCGCCCAAGAGGTCCACCGGATTTTCCTGATCCGCGCGCTGGAACATGAACGCCGAGAAGGCCTCGCTGCCGATGTTTTTGGGCGCGCTGCGGATCTCGGCGAGCGACCCCCCCACGCTCACGAAATCGCGCTCGAGCAGCTCGAAGTCGCGGTGTTCTTCGCGCGCGTGCGTCAGCGCGGAGCTGCGCAGCTGGAAGCGCTCGGCGTCGAAGCGCGAAGCCGCGCGGGCTATCCAGCGGGCTCCTTCGACCACCTGTTGGCGCAAATTGACGAGCAGGAGTTTGTAATCCTCGATTGTGAAGCGATGCGATTCCAACTTCTCGACGATGGGCACTTTGCCGAGCCGCGCTTCGAAGTCGATCCAGACGCGGGCGAGATCGCGCACTAGCCCTTGCGCCACGGGGTTTTGGCTGCTTGTCGCGGGCATTGGGGCCTCGGCGGTGTGCGCCGCGGGTACGCTCACGCGGAGCGGTGCGCCCGTGGACACCGCAGTGAACGAGGCGTAGCTCACCACGAAGCGACCGCTCTCCGGGATCATGGCGAAGATGCGTTGGCCCGGCTCGACCCGCCCGCTCTGCATTAGCTCGTCGAGCAGCACGAAGATGGACGCCGCGCCGACGTTGCCCCGAGTATACAGGTTCGTGAACCACTTCGACTCGGGCACGCTGAGGCCGGCTTTGTCGAGCAGCGCCTCGATTTGGTGTTTGAAGACGTGCGACGAATAATGGCAGATGACATGATCGATCGCCGTGCGATCGAAGCGGCCGCGCCGCGCAAGCGAGAGCACGCCGTCGACGCCGAGCTTCACGATGCGGTCGAGCAAGCGCACGTCTTGCCGCAGGTACATGGTGCCTTCGGCGGCTGCGGCCTCGAAGCTCGGGTAGTCGAGCCAGCTGGGGCCGAGCTCGCCGTGCTCGCGCTTTTTTGCGCCGGCGTACATGCACACCGGGAACAAGTGCGCAAAGCTGGTGAGCTCGAGCCAATCGAGCCGCAGCGAGAGGCCGCGCGGCGCGGGCTCGGGTGAAAGCAGCGCGGCACCGGCACCGTCCGACAACATCCAGCGCAGAAATTCGACGTCGAAGGGCAGGGACGTGCCGGGCGGTACGTGCGACTCGTAGCGGCTGGCTTTGAAGAACCGACTCGGGAACTCGCTGGCACAAGCAGCGGCGAGCTTTTTCTCCCCGCTCTTTACCTGCAGGAACGCGCTCTTCAGCGCCATCATGCCGCTCGCGCACACGCCCTGAAGCGAGGCGATCTCACAGGCAGGGCTCTCGAGCTCGGCGTGCACCATGCTGGCGAAGCCGGGCACGTTGACGTCACCTTGTGTCGTCGCGGCCGCCAAGAAGTCGAGCTCGGAGAGCGAGTGAGTGCTCGCGGCAAATGCAGCCTTCAACGCCAGCGCGGCCATCTCGCTCGCACGGTGCGTGCTATGCTGCTCGTAGTCGAGCGCGTAGTGACGGCCGACGATGCCGTTTTGAGCGAGCACCCGAGCCCGCACACGCGACGGCTGTCCATGCACCCTTCCGAGCACGTCTTCCATTTCGTCGTTCGAAATGCGAGCTCCGGGAAAGAAGCTCCCTAGCCCGGAAATGTATACCGTTTCAGTCATGAGCCCCGGCGTCTCTGGGCGCAGCATACTCCGCTCGCCAGTCCGCGCCAAAGCTGATGAAATTCCGGAGAAACTCGTGTCGGGTCGACACGCGCGGCGTGGCAATAGCGTGGAAACGTCCGCCGGTACGACCGCGCTCATGGTCCCGTGCGGGCGGGGTGGCGTCGACCAGCACTGGTTGATGCCGCATCCTTGGCTGCACTGGTACACGAGTTCAGAAATCCACCGACGCCGAAGGCTGTGACGGCCGCGTCGTGACTCGTGACCATAACTGCGGATCGCGGCTAGTTGCGGAGCTCGGGGCGGCCCTCAGGGGAAGAGCACGAAGCGCGCGCCGAAGGTCAGCCACGTGTGCGTGCGAGTTTGGTCGATGCTCTGACTGTTGTCGCCATCGCTGATACGACTGAACGATGCCATGGATAGGTCGATGAATGGTCCCACGCCGAACACGCGCGTGATTCGAAAATCTACGCCGCCCATGAAGCGCGCGAACTCGAAGCCGGTCAAGGTCGTGGTCCTGGAGATGCCGTTTGCGCTCTGCCTCAGGCCGAATGATTCGAAGCCTAGGCCGTAGCCGATCCACGGGTTCGCCAAGCCCGCTGGCAAGATGTGATACTGCGCCTCGACCCCGAAGTGCAGGTCGACCGTGGAGCAGTCGCTGTGGCTGGCTTCGCAGGCGTCCAAGGTCTTGCCGCCGGCGCCGCCGAACCCGAGCCCGAAATAGCCGCCCACGAACAGCTCGGGCATTACCTTGGCGCCGATGTCGACGATGAACGGGACGTGCCCTGAGGTGATCTCCCATAACCTGGTATCGGACGGGGTGAGGCCCTGCCCGCCTCCAAACGCGGTGCCCATCGGCATGGACCAACCCGTGCGAATGTCCATCTGGAAGCCTTTGCGCGCGGGCGGCGTTTGCGCGAAAGCGACGCTCGATAGTACCAAAAGCCCCATGGTCCCAAGCGCGCCGACCCCTAATTTCATCCCTCCAACGTCGGCGATTGTCGATCAAAACGCAAACTGATTGCGACTCCCGCGCTCCGCGCGGCGTTTCAGCGTGCAGACGGCTTTTGCGCGTAGGGGCCGTCCTGACCTTCACCAGATTGCCAGCACAGCCCGTCCGAAATAGGCCCGAACCGTCGCGGACGGATGACTGCGCGTGAAAGCCGCTAAGCGGCTCTCTTGGGTTTTCGCTCGCTGACCCACACATCACTCAGGCGTCGTATGTCGCCGGGGCCTCGCGCGTCAGGATGCCGTTGCCCGAGCCGTCGCGGACAGATGACTGCGCGTATACGGCGATGGGGATTTGAGGGTGTCCGATGACGGGTAGCCCGACGGGCGATTCGGATTTTCGGAGGAAAGTGTCGGGTGACCCGACGGGCGGTGCGGATTTGGGGTGCACCGGCTCGGGTGACCCGTCGTGGTGTGAGCAGTCAGGAGCCGAGCCGAACGTGAAGCGCTTGCCGAACATCTTCAGCGCGAGCCGTTTCATGAGGCCGACCTCGCCGACGTTCGCTTTCAGCCGCAGCTTGGGCAAGCCCGGCGCGCGCAGTAGTGCCAAGGCGGCCGAAGCGGGCAGCTCGGTGAAGTACGCTTCGAGTAGCTCGAGCGACCAGCCCTGTACGCGAGGATGGAGTTTAGAAGGCAGGGTCGGGGCGTCCTCTGGCGAACCCTTGCTGCCGTCGCTGTACCCCGAGCGCCACGAGGCATCGCGCCACATTGCCGTCCACCGCGCGCGCTCATGCATGGCCCACCTACGGGCAGCGCCGGGCTCGTCCCGACTGCGCCTCTTTTGCCCGGGTTTCGAGTTGAACTGCGCGCGAGCCCGGGGCTCAGTGCCGCGCCCACTTCTTGCTTTCGTGCCCCCACGATGCCTGCACTCTCGCCCGATACGCCTTTCTTCATCGTTTTCAACCAAGCCTCCGGCTCGGGGGACGCACGCGCCGCTCAGGCCGAGATGCAAGAGCTGCTCGCGTCGCACCAGCGGAGGCATGAGTTCTTCGTGGTGGAAGATGCGAAGCAGATTGAGCGTTGTGCGGAGCGCGCGGTGGAGGCTGCGGTTCGCGAGCAGGGAGCGGTGATCGTTGCGGGGGGGGATGGGACGATCAACGCGGTGGCGCAGGCCACGTTGCCGACCGAGCGACCGTTTGGGATTCTGCCGCAGGGGACGTTCAACTACACTACACGCAGTCAGGGAATTCCGCTCGACCCGAAGCAGGCCACGCTGGCTCTTTTGGACGCGCAGATTTCTCCCATGCAGGTCGGCTTGCTGAACGACCGCGTGTTTCTGGTCAACGCAAGCCTCGGTCTCTATCCGGAGCTGCTCGAGAATCGCGAACAGGACAAGAAACGCCACGGTCGATACCGAGCGGTGGCCTTCTGGTCTGGGCTGAAGAGTTTGGTGCACGAGCACCGCCAGCTCAGGCTGGAAATCGAGCATGATGGGGAACGCGAGCTGGTCCGCACACCGGCGTTGTTCGTGGGCAACAATCATCTGCAACTCGAACGCGCTGGCTTGGCGGAAGCCGACGCGGTGGAACATCACCGATTGGCTGGAGTCTTGGTGAGGCCCGTCAGCACGCTCTCTTTGCTCTGGCTGGCACTGCGTGGCGCACTGGGGCAACTGGGCGGCGCCGAGCGCGTTCGGGATTTTTCATTTCGTCGTCTGAGCGTGACTCCGCGTCGGCATCCAACTCGGCCGCTGAAAGTTGCCACGGACGGAGAGATTCGTTGGATGAAGCCGCCGCTCGTTTTCTCGGTCGCGCCGAAGGCGCTGCAGTTGATGACGCCGTCGGCGGCTGCGAAGGAGGCCAGTTGAGCCTGCTCTTGCACATTTCCGATACACATTTCGGCACGGAGCGACCTCACGTGGTGGCCGCGCTGCAGGAACTGGTGCGGCAACGAGGTCCGTCGTTGGTCGTGCTCTCGGGGGACATCACGCAGCGCGCGCGCCGCTACCAGTTCGACGCTGCGTGCGCTTTTCTGCAAGGTCTTTCGCTCCCGCTATTGGCGATCCCCGGCAATCACGACATCCCGCTCTTCAATCTCGTCGCGCGCGGCTTCGCCCCATACGCGAACTATACTCGCGTCTTCGGGCGCGATCTCGAGCCTGAACACGAGTCGCCCTCGCTGCTAATCCTGTGCTTGAACACTACCCGCCCATCGCGTCACACTGACGGAGAGATCTCGGGGGCTCAGATCGAAAGAGTCGCGACTCGACTGCGCGCTGCTTCCCCTGAGCAGCTGAGGGTGGTGGTGACACATCAGCCGGTCCACGTAATCCGGCCGAGTGACGTCCAAAATCTGGTGCATGGGCACCAGGCGGCCGTACGGGCCTGGTCCGCGGCTGGGGCGGACCTCGTCCTAGGTGGACACATCCACCTGCCCTATGTTCGACCCCTATCCGACGCTTTTCCAGACCTGCCGCGCGAGCTCTGGGCGGTGCAGGCTGGCACCGCAGTGTCGGAGCGCGTACGGGGCGGGATTTCGAACTCGATCAATTTGATCCACCACCACACTGACGCGCCCGAGCTCTGTACGGTCGAGCGCTGGGACTACGACGACGGGAAGGCCGCCTTCGCTCACTTCGAGTCGCAGAACCTTCGACTCGACCGCAAGGTCGTGAACCGTGAATTATGCCTGTAGAAATATTTCCCGCTCGCCAACAACCTCAAAACGCAGCGTCAAATCCAACGCAGCACCCTCGAATGGCGGAAACACACGGCACGCACCGCCCACGCACCTCAGCGCGCCCGCGGCGCTGGCCCACGAACAGCGTGAGGCTGGAGTTCGAACTGATCCGGTAGCCGAGCTGGCCGTTGACGTACGTTGGCGGAGAGCCGTCGGTCTCCCTTGGGTCGTTCGAGTCTGAATTGACTCCAACGCTCTTGTCGACAACGACAGGGGCGGCCCGAACGCACCTGCACCTCGCCCGTAGGCTGAATACCGACATCAGCAAGCCCCTGCAAAGCGGCGGTACTGCGCCTGAGAATCCCCGTGCTGGATGAGCCCGAGTTGCCCTGCGGAATTAAGTTGGCTTCCGGGCAGGTCGTATCAACTCCAAGCGTGCATCAGCCAATACGCTTGGGGTTCTTGGTGGATAGCCTGTTGTCTCGCTACCAGGGGAGGCTACTGGCCGGTGCCATTCGGGCTGCGCGGCGCCAGGGTGCCCAGGTCATCGGCTTTCAGGGCAGCTTTCTCATTCGCGAAGGGGCGCAGCGCTCATTCGACGGCTCCTTCCTGTACGAGCTCGCCGGTCCCAGCAGTGTTGATGGTCTAGTCGTCGTCTCGAATATCCTCGCTAGTGTGGTTGGAACCGAGTCCCTGCGCGCATTCTGTGAGGATATTGGTGTGCCGGTCGTCAGTGTTGGGGATCTGCCGGGGTTTCCCGAGGTTTGCATCGAGTCGCGAGGCGGGCTCACTGCGGCGATCTCGCACCTGGTGACTGTTCACGCCCGCCGCAAGCTGGCGTTTATTCAGGGTAACCCCGGCAACCCTGACAGTGTCCAACGTGAGCAGGCGTTCCGTGCAGCGCTTGCTGCGCTCGACGTGCCAGTCGACGAACGCCTGATTGTCCCTGGTACGTTCTTGGAGAGCTCGGGCGCGAGCGCGGTCCGAATCCTGTTCGAACAGCGGGGGATTGAAGCCAGCGCGTTGGACGGAATCGTGTCTGCCAATGACCAGATGGCGGTCGGGGCAGCGCGCGAACTTCGGGCACGTGGCCTGCGCGTCCCGGAAGATTTGGTGCTCATCGGCTTCGACGACGATGAGCACGCACGGAGCAATAGCCCACCGCTCACCACCGTTGCTCAACCGATCGAACAGGTTGGCGAAGCAGCTATTGCGATGCTGCTCGACCGCTTGTTCCGACGGGTGAGCCCCGCGCGGGTCGTCCTGCCTGCCGAACCGGTATTTCGCCGTTCCTGTGGCTGCTCACGTTCGCAAGTCGTGCCCGCCAGCTGCGCGCTCGAATTCGAAAGTCTGGAAGCCGCACTCGCGGGGAGTCGTTCCGAGCTGGTGAGATTGCTGGAGCAAGTGGCCGGCCCGAGCAGCGTCGCAGCCGGTGTCGATGCCGTGATAAGTGCCGTATCGTCCGAGCGCGAGCCAGAGGTGGCTCAAGCGTTGAGCGCGTTCGAGCAAGCCGTGCTCGATGGCTACAATCTCGGTCTCGAACCGCTGCGCTGGGATGATCTGCTCGCGCGCGTCACCGGCATCGTGCAGCAATTCTCTGCGCGGCAGCCAGGTTTGTCCTCGGAACTCGAGTGTCGGCTCGCCCGCGCTCGGCTGCTGACCAACGAGGTCGCAGCGCGCGTCTATTCACTCGAGCGACAATACGAGGTGCAGCGCGCCAACGCCTTGCGAATCCTCGGTAGCGCCCTGGCCTGCGCACGCAATTTGTCGGCAATCGCGCCCGCGATCGAATCCGGGTTGCCGGGCCTGGGCGTGAAGTATTGCTGCGTGTGTCTGTTCGCGGAAGACTCTGAACGAACGCTTTCGCAGGTCATCGCGCACTACGAAGACGCTTCGTCGGTTCGACGTGAGCTACTACAAGATACGCACGACTTGTGGCGTTCGTTGCCTGGTTCTATCCCACCCAGTGCTCAGCGCGGGCGCGATCTGGCGTCCACATTTCCGACTCGTCAGCTGTTTGGCGTCTCCCAAGCTCCCACTTCGAGCGCACTCGATCTATTGATCTATCCCCTCGTCTTCGCAGAGCGCGCCTTGGGCTACGTCGTGTTCGACACGCCGAGACAAATCGAGCGAGCCTGGGTGCTCGAGAACGTGGCAGGACACCTGAGCAGCGCCGTTTACAGCCTCGCGCGCGCGGACGAACTGCGTAAGGCGCGGGCATTGGCGGAAAAGGCGAGTGCAGCAAAGAGTGAGTTCGTCGCCATGATGTCGCACGAGGTGAGGACGCCGCTCACCGCAATCCACGGTCATCTCGAGCTCTGCCTCCGAACCGAGCTTCTGACAGAGCAAGTGTCGCACCTGACCCGCGCGCAAGCGTCCTCCCGCTCGCTCCTGCGAATCGTCGATGATATTTTGGACTTTTCCAAGATCGAAGCGCAACGACTCGAACTCGAATCCGAGCCATTTGCGTTGGAGGAGGTACTGGAGCAGCTGAGCGGAACCTTCGCGGAGGGGGCCAACCGAAAGAACATCGAGCTGGTGTTCGACGTGCATCCGGAGGCGCCGCTTCGCTTGGTTGGCGATGCGCTGCGCGTCTCGCAGGTCCTGTTGAATCTGGTGGGAAACGCCCTCAAATTCACTGAACGAGGCTACGTCGTCGTGAGCGTGAAGAAGGTCGAACGTGACAGCAAGCCTTGCGCCATCGAGTTCTCGGTCAGAGACTCCGGGATCGGCATGAGCAGCCCTGATCTGGCGCGAATCTTCAGCCCCTTTACCCAGGCAGACAGTTCGATGACGCGGCGCTATGGCGGCACGGGCCTCGGCCTGTCCATCTCGAAGCGATTGGTCGAGCTGATGGGTGGCGAGTTGGAGGTGACGAGCACGACGGGGCTGGGAAGCCTGTTCCAGTTCCGTCTGCCGCTCGCACCTGTCGAACAACCCAAGAGCCTCGCTCCGGACAGCTTGGCGGGTCTACGGGTGTTAATCGCGGAAGGCTCTCAGCGACAGGCTGTGGCACTGAAGCGCATTCTCGAGCACCGCACGAGCGAAGTCCGTGTGTGTGCGACAGGGGCGGCCGGGCTCGCGGCGTTCCGAACAGCCCTCTCCGACGGGCGGGCCTTCGACCTCGTGCTGGTAGCCCGCGTCCTTCCGGACATGGACGGCACGGCGCTCATTGCGCGGCTCAGGCGAGCTTTGCCTCCGACCGAGCTCACCGCGCTCATCGTCGGGCCCAGCGACTGCGAATTCTCGTCCACCGACTCCTACCGCCAGGTTGGCGCCTCCGCAACGATTGCCAAACCATTCTACGCCCAGAGCGTGTGGCGCGCGATCGTGCGGGGACGCTCGCGAGATCTCGGTACTAGGCGCGCGAGCGTAGTTCGTGCGGCTGCGGAGAGGAGCCTCCTGGGTTGGAGCGTCCTCGTCGCTCAGGACGACGCGGTGGGGCTCGAGCTCACCAAGTCGCTGCTCGAACAGTGGGGCGCCAGCGTGACCCTCGCCGCGAACGGGCGTGAAGCGGTGGAGCGGGCGCAGCAGCGGAGTTTTTCACTGATTTTGCTGGACCTGAACATGCCCGAGGTCGATGGTTGTCACGCGGCGCGCGCGATTCGCGCCGATACGCGCAACGCCACGTCGATCGTCGTGGCATTGACGGCGAGTACTCGAGCCGAAGATCAAGCGCGGGCCAGCGCCGCCGGGATGGATGCGTACATTCGAACTCCGCTCGAGTCGGCTGTGCTGCTCGCGAAGCTACTGGAAATTGGCACGACGGCCGGTCGTGAGGCCGTCAACGAAGACGCGAAGCGACTCGAAATCGAGGAGCTTGCCCCAGCAAGTCCAGGGCCGTCTCGGCCGCTGCTCGATTCGCGCGTGGCATTATCCCGAGTCAACGGGGATCAAGCCACCTATCGTCGCTTGCTCCAGCGGTTCCTCGATACTCACCTCGATGACGCTCGGGACATACGTCGGGCGAAGGCCGACGGCGACCTAGTCCGCGCAATACGGATCGTTCACACCTTGGCGTCGGCTGCGGCGAACATTGGCGCAAGCCAACTTCAGCGGGCCGCGCACAAGCTCGAAGGATTACTCTCATGCGATGGGAGTGCGCTCACGGATTGGCTGGACGAGTTGGAGCGCGTGCACGAGATCACACTGATTGCTGCCGCGGCTGCTTTGAATGCGTCGGCGCCGTTCGCCCCCATCAGCGTCGAGGCCGACGCCCCGGCATCGGTACTTCTGGGCCGCGCCAGAGCGCTCATCGAAGACAACGACACCGCCGCAGTCGAATGCGTGCAATCGCTCCGTGCCAGCCTTGCTGACCACCCCAGCGTACGGGAGCCATTGAGGCGACTCGAGGTGAGCATCGAGAGCTACGATTTCGAGCGCGCACGACTCGAAATCGACGTATTGCACAAAGCGCTCGCCTCGAGCGTATATGAGTATGAACACGGCATGAACCGAGTGTAAATATCATGACCTCATCCCCAGCCAAGCCGGTGATTCTGATCGTGGACGACGCTCCGGAGAGCATCGACGTGCTGCGTGGCGTGCTCGGCGCCGAGTATCAGGTCAAGGCGGCGATTCACGGAGCGATTGCTTTGGAGCTCGTGCAAGCCACGCCTCCCGATCTCATTCTGCTCGACGTGATGATGCCAGAAATGAACGGCTTCGAGGTTTGCGAACGACTCAAGGCAAGCCCGCTCACCGCGCACATTCCGGTGATCTTCGTGACGACCCTGGGAGACGCGGGGAGTGAAGGTCGCGGCTTGGAGCTGGGTGCCGTGGACTACTTGACCAAACCGTACGTGCCCGCGCTAGTTCGGTCGCGAGTCAGATCTCACCTTGCGCTTTACCACCGACACCTCTCGCTCGAACAAGAAGTGCACGCGCGCACCCGCGAGTTGACCGAAACTCGTCTCGAGATCATCCGTCGGCTCGGTCGCGCGGGAGAATACCGGGACAACGAGACGGGCATGCACGTCCTGCGCATGAGTCACATCGCTCGCGTGCTCGCTCTCCGCCTGGGCATGAGCGAAGCCCAAGGCGACCTAGTGCTCCAAGCGGCACCGATGCATGACGTCGGCAAGCTCGGGATCCCCGATCGGATCCTGCTCAAGCCTGGCAAGCTGACGCCCGAAGAATGGGAGATCATGAAGCAACACACGGTGATCGGCGCAGAAATCGTCGGCGATCATCCGTCTGAGTTGATGCAGACGGCGCGCATGGTGGCCTTACGGCACCATGAACGTTGGGACGGCAGCGGCTATCCGCACGGCCTCAGCGGTGAAGCCAATCCTGCCATCGCTCGACTCGTTGCCGTCGCGGACGTCTTCGATGCCTTGCTCTCCGCGCGGCCCTACAAGAAGCCGTGGACGGTCGCGGCGACGATCGAAGAATTCAAAGCGCAAAGCGGTCGGCACTTCGAGCCAGCCGCAGTCTCGGCGCTGCTCGATATGCTGCCGCAGTGCTTGGCGATTCGCGATCAATATAGAGACGCTGACAGCGACCGAGTCTAGGGCATAAAAGCGCACGAAAGCCAGTGCGAACTGCAAGCACCCCTGTGTCGCTCAATGCTCCTGTCGAGGCTCCTGCGGGCGTAAGAAATACAGGGTCGTGACCCCATCTTCTCGCGTATCGAACTGAAGCTCCAGACTGCTCAGTGGTCCGCGCTTGTCTAAGAACGCCGTTACCTTTTCAGAAGGAAGGTGCGTGGAGCCGGGATGGCTAACCCTTGCCCGACACAGCGAGGTCGCGCAGCTAATCTTGTCGACCGTAACCCCCGTACCGAGACGCTCGGGCAATAGCTGAGCGATCACCGGCTCCGTTTGATTGCGCCACGCTGGATCGCGCGCTTCGGTGTCGACCTGGTGCGCCAAACCATCCAGAAACTTGAGTCGCGCCAGCTCCGCCAAGCGAGCCGCTTCCTCTCGGTCCGCGGGCTTTGGCGCTGGGGCCTCGTCCTCCTCCGTCGCTTGACGCGCGGATGGTTCGCTAGCGCCCACCGCGGGGACTTGCTGACGAATACCGTCGGCTCGCAGCATTAGAACCTGTTGTTCCAAGGCTGCGAGCCGCTGCTGGTCGATGGCGCTGCTGTCGCGAACCACTTGGGGCGCGGTGTCTCGGCCGGCGCTACTGGCCGGGGTGGGGGACCCGATGGCGCGTCCCCCAATTGCTCCCAAGCCAACGAGCAGGACGCCGACTGCCAACATGAGCCACCGATTGGCTCGCCCCTGAATCGTGTTTCGCGCGCTCATTTCAGCAATGAATGTTCAATACGCGCGTAGAGATAGGATCTGAGAGCTGTACTCAGGGATGTCACAGACGACGGCGAACGACCAATCGGAGCCCGGGTCCACGCCGCTGATGCCCATCGACAGCGTCTGGGCGGTACCGCTGCTTCCCGATGAATACTTGGTCGCGCTGGTGCCCCTGAGAACGCCCGCCGCGTCGTACGCGACGCCGTAGCATGCATAATTGTAGGTGGTGCTGTTGTCGCTGACGACAACTGAGAAATCCGCCGTACTCCCAAGGTCGTGATCCACGGAGATTGGACAAGTCACTGTCGTGCCCTGAGTGTAGTTCCCAGAAAGCACGCTGCTGTTGGAAAATATCAGCCCTACTCCGTAGGGGTAACGTTCACGGCAGACAGTACCCATCGCGGTCGTACCGCTCTGAGCAACACCAGATGTCAAACAGCTTGCGGCGACGCACAAGCCCATGACGAGCGAGCTAAATTTCTTCATTTATATGCCCTTCCCTAGACGAATCGTTGCGTGGACCGGAGTTCACGGGCGCGAAGATTCTCACGCTGGTAGCTGCGAGTCAACCGTTGCTGCCGTGGCTGAAGCGCACTCCGGCAAAGGCGTTTCGCTGCCATGAAGTGTTGAGCCAGGGGGGGCTATCCACTTGTTGCGCTTCTATCCCGAACGCCCGAACGCCCGAACGCCCAAACGCCCAAACGTCGAGTCTGTGTTCGATGGTTCGATTTGCTGACGGATCGTCGTGGGGGGTGCCACACGCGCAAGAACCCCGCGTCCCCTCACACGAGCAGCGAGTGAGTCGTAGGACTAACGGGGACTCGCTCATTTTGCCAAGCGGAAAAGTGCAGGAACAGCGAGATGCTCATTGGCGAATGGCGCCGTGGATATGGCGGTGTTCGACAGGGGTGGGCGTTTTTGCGCACTCGTCAACGGGGCGCGCTGCCCCGAATCGACGTTGAAAATCGCCTTGCGACAGGCCACAGAGGCACTCGAGCGCCGACCCCGAAGGGCGCATTCTGGCCGAGATGCGTGGCCGCTGTGATGTCCTATCGACTTGATATCAACAAGACGCCTAAACAGGGCTCGTCGCGTTCATTGCGGCGAGTTCATTGTCGAGGGGATTAATGGAGGGTCGCGTCGAAGCCTGGCCGGAGCGCATCAGGAGGGTCAGGCGGACCTACTGAGCGATCAGTTCAGGATCGAGTTCGGACCGCCCTCGGCTGTCGTCGTCGAGCGCCTCCCGGCCGCGGTTACGCTTCGAGCGCCACCTCGCGCGGCGTGTCGATCTCGCGCAGCTGCTGCTCGGCTTCGCAGAAGCTGGCGCGAACACGATCGTCGATCGGCTCTTTGCTCCGCGAAGTGCCCTGGTAGCCCGGGCGCGCGTCGACCGAGGTGACGTCTGCTTCAGATCTTGATGACGGTCGTGCGACGCAAATCCATCGACGATGCTGCGTCGCTCCGAAGCCGAAGGAATCACGTTGCTGTCATCGAAATCGGTACGCCACGATTTGATCAGCCGTTGAGGGATACCCGACACCCGGGTCCAAGCCCGCGGCTCCGCCTGAAGCACTGTGGCATCTTGCATCATGACGAGGGATGGTGGGCGATCGACCAAGCGTCCGCGATCGACCAAGCGTCCGGCGCACCAGCCCATCACTATATCCGCGCAGACTTCACATCCGGCGAATTGCTCGATGGTCGTCCGGCTTGAAGGAAGATTATCCGTTTAGAGCTTGTCGCCGGTCACGCATAGACGTAACGAACGAGGGTGGGCAACGAGACCGGGACCATGCTGAGGCCCCTTGGCCGCGGCGCGCCCCCGGCCCCAAGCGGATGCGGGAAGCGCTGCATCGAGCGGATAGTGCTCTAGACCTTCGCGGCTAGCCAATATGCTTGCCAGACGGGGAAACTGATGGCTTCCGGGAAGTGCCGCAGAAGGCTAGCTCTCGGCAGTTTCATGCTCGTCGCCCACGGCGGCAACCAGGCGTCCGTTGCTGCGGCCCCGTTTGCTCCAGCAAACGCCGGTCCCGGAGTACCGGCACCGAGCGTGCTTGGGTTTCCTATCCCAAGGTTGGAGCTGGACTGCCCCTTGCTGGCCAGCTCGGGCTTCTTGTCTCGCCAGGCGATGAATCCGCTGCCCCGGACGCTGTCTTTGCAACTCTCCCCGATGGCAGTGGGTCTGCAAACTGACGCTAACCTCTACGATGCTCCGAGCTATCGTGCTGAGTCACCGCCCTTGGCCGACCGTCGCCGCCTTGCCAATCCCGTGCTGGCTCGGGATGAACGGTCCAGTTGGGCTCAGTGGAACGCCTCTCTCCCCGGCGTCACCACGACCGTGATGGTCTTTCTCGCCACGATGGTGGGCGGGTTCAGCCTGTTACCCAAGAACACGACGGGCTGGTCGCAGCCGGAGTTCTCGGGTCTCGAGGGAAATTTCACCAAGGGTCCACGTTTCGACAACGACCACGGCTATTGGAACTACGCTTTTCATCCATTGGGCGGTTCCGAGTTCTACATGATGGCGCGCAACCGCGAACTCACTTGGTGGCAGAGCTTCGCGTACGCAGCCGCTGTCAGCTCTACCTTCGAGTTTTTCATCGAGAGCGCCTATGAGCGCGCCAGTTGGCAAGATCTTTGGATCACACCCGTGTCCGGAGCTTTCATTGGCGAGCTACGCTGGCAGGCCAAAAAAGCCCTAGAAGATCCGCACAGCGGCAAGCCAATTGGTGCGCTGAACAACGTTCTCTATGTTATCGTCGATCCCTTTGAGGCCATCTACCAGCTGTAAGCAGCGCCGAGGCTCGAACTCGCGCGTGCCTCTGGCCGCGAAAGGACTCGGGTGCGACGCAGGGGCCTTCGGCCTTGTCGGACTCGCTCTGTCACTCTACGCGTCCTCCGCATTGGCCGACCCTGCGCCAAGCGCTCCGCCCGAGCCTGCGCCAAGCGCTTCGCCCGGGCCTGCCGTCACGGACGAGCCAATCGAACAGCGCCTACCGCTGCCGCTGCGCCTCGGTCCCGTGAGCCCCGCTCCCGAGGAGCCCGAAGAACGGCAAACCAAGCATCCCCCGAATCAACTGGCGCTCACGGTCGGGATACCTTATTTCAACGACTCGATTTTGAGCGGTGATCTGAGCGTCGATATGCGCTACGGGCACAAATTCTGGTGGATCGTGCCGAGTATTGGCGGCGGGTTTCGTCAAGCCCGTTTCGATCCGGAATTCGTTCCCCCTGAAGCCAGGACGAAGAAGCTCTTTGCGTGGCAGGTCTCCTTGGGCCTGCGCGTGGAGTTCCCAGCTTCCGAGAAGCTGTTTCCGTTCATCGGCGTGTCAGGCGAATTTTCCCTGTGGGCGTTCAGTGCCAACACCGAAAGCTACTGCAAGGACGACTTCTACCCCGATGCCATGCACTGCTACGAAGCCATGGATTATCAAGTGGGTCGCGCGATCAAACCGATCGTGGGGCTCGTGTACCAGCCGATGTCCGATCTGGGACTCGAGATTTGGGTCGAGCGCATCACCGCGGTGTCCCACGGAATGTTCGCTCGTGTCGTGACCCTTTATAATCCTTCACTCGGGGTGGCCTGGCATTTCTAGAGCGGGAGCACGCTTGCACCCATGGCTCGCTAAACCGACGGCATGAGTCGATTCTCGGGAACCGTTGGCCCGCTGCCCGCTCAGATGGGCATGCAACTCCTGAACGCTGCTCTGGCGCTGTTGCTCGCGCCGTTGGCTTTGGCTTCCGCGTGTGGGGCGCTAGACGCCACAGACGCGGGAAACGTAGCTCGACCACCGGCTAATTCTTTCGGAGCAAAGACGGTCCGGGAAAGCTCCGCTCCACGTGCCCCCCTGACGAGCAGTCTCCCGTGACGACTCCCGTGACGACTCCCGTGACGAGCACCGGGCACTGAGTACGGACACGGGTGGCATGACGGTTGCTAGGTTGAGGGCGAAAACCTTCGGAGACCGCTCATGAACGACACAACATTGCTATGGGCACTGGTTGGCTTGGGGATTGTGGCGGTCCTGATTGTCGCGGTCGTGGCATCTCGTCACCGGGCGCGGGTGCGGCGCACCGAGCTTCAGCGCAAGTTCGGACCCGAATACGATCGCGCGGTCGAGGAGTACGGGCCGGGTCGGGCGGATCGCGAGCTCCTTTCGCGTGAGCGCCGCGTCGGTCACTTCCAGTCCCGCGAGCTGAATGCGGTCGATCGCGCACGATTCATGAACAGCTGGTCGAGCATCCAAGCACAGTTCGTCGACGATCCCGGCGTCGCGGTCACCGGTGCAAACGAGCTCATCAATGAGGTGTTGCGCGCACTCGGCTATCCGACGGAACACTTCGAACAGCGCGTCGCGGACCTTTCCGTGGAGCACGCATCGGTCGTTCAGCACTACCGAGCGGCCAAGGAACTGGCCGACGCGAACCGCAACGGCCAGGTGAACACCGAAGAGCTACGCCAAGCCATGGTTCACTACCGCATGCTGTTCGCGGATCTGCTGCAAGAGCCGAAGGCAGCGACCCCCGGCCTTCGCCAAGCGCACGCTTGAACAACGGCTCGTCCACTCCCGGGCGTTAACCACGGCACCGCAAATCTGCCGCGACGTCTAAGCGCCGCGATTCGAGTCTCGAATCGAGAGGGGGGCGATCCGAGGGCGAGCACTGCACCTCGCGAGGCGCCGAGCGGCTCCTTGCCGCCCCGTCAGTCAGGGTTCAACGGGCTCACTCGGGAATCACACACACCTTCCACAGAGCACACGGGGGCGAGGGCTACGAAGAACTGTGCCGCTCGGTCGTGGTGCTGATCTCGGGCTTTCGCGAGCTCAAAGGCGCGCGCTTTCACTCTCTGTTTCGCGTCCGGGAAGTCCATGATTCCTTGCGAGGGCGCGGAGCAGCCCCTTTTGCCTGGTCAGATCGCGCGTCGTCGTCAATCTGGGAAGATTTCGCAGGCGGCGCTGAACGGTGATGTGGCATGGCATTCTTCGCCCCCCAAGCACGGTTCCTCGCTCGTCCGGTAACGCCCGCTGCATTGAACCAAGGTGTTGCTGACGCAGAACGAGGAGACCGCGTCGTACGCGGAGCAGTCGGGGTCCGGCGATCCGGGGAGCAAGCAATTTGCGTCCCTTGAGCCTTGTCGGCAAACCTCGGAGGAGCCACAGGAGCTTCGCTGGACGACGTAGTGCTCCACACAATGGATGCGATCGTTGCCGCTACATTGGCTGTAGTAAACGGGACCGGTCTGGCAGATTGGGTCGGGCCGAGCGTCGCTGACGCAGCGGCCACCGCTACTGAGTTCGACGCACGCGCCGGGTGTTCCTGGGGTCAGCGCGATCGGAAATACGGGCGCCTCACCGACTGCGCAGTTGTAGTGCGCAGTGGCATACCCCCGATTGCAGCTAACTAGGACCGCGGCGTCACAGAAGGCCTTGCTGCCCAGACAACGCGCGTCGGGTCGTGGATCCAGCGCGCAAAACACGTCGTCGCCATCGGTGATGCACCTTCCCGGTCCGCACGGGCGGTTGAATGGATAGCTGCCATCAGACCCGTAATCGCATCCCTCCAGTACATCGCCGTTGCAACGGGCTTGCTTGGGACAGGGCTCATCACCACATCCGGCACTTGCGAGCACAATCCCGAGCCCGATTCCGAGCAGGAGACAGCGAGCCAACCACACCCCCCTGTGTGAATGTTTCACAGTGTGCGCCCAGCAGTCACACAATGGCCGATATCTTGCCGTTTAGGGAGCATGCTGGGCGACTGGAGCAAGGAGTATTCCTGCCCGCGATCCCCGTCCTGAGCCGCCCCCGCGGACCCAGTCCGCGATCTCCGTTGACGCAATCGGGGACTTCTTCGCCAACAATGGCTGCCGTTTGCGTGCGCGCTGCCAAGATACGCTACCGCGAAGGCGTGGAAATCATCTACTCTACCCTCATAGATGATGACCAGGTACACGCGGTGGGGAGCAGGTTCGAGAGTTGGCAACGTGGTTTGGGGCATGGCATCGCTGCTGCTCTCCGGCTTTGGCTGCAGTCACAACGGCGATGCGGTCAATTCGAACGGAGGCTCCGGCGGCAGCCCAGGCTTGTGCGTGCCAGGGATGCAGTCCGCGTGTTCTTGCAGGGACGGCGCTGTCGGTGCGCAAGCGTGCAAGGCGGACGCGACCGGCTTCGGCACGTGCGAGTGCAACCCAGTCGCGGGCGGAGGAACGTCTGGCACGGGCGGTGGGCAGCCAACCGCGGGCGAAACGGCTGGGGGCGCAGCTGGCGAGGGAGGCGACAGCGATCCCGGCACGGGCGGAGAGGGGGGCGCGCCGCTCGGTAGCGCCCGCGACTTTCCCGAGCAGCCCATCCTCGAAGCCGGCGTCCCTGCGGACGCAACCGCGCTGTTCGCTGCGGCCACGGACAGCTTGTCGAGCCCCTTGTGCGTGCTCGAGCCTCAGCTTTCGTCGGGCAGCGTGCCGGGGGCGATGTTCCCGAGCAACTGGCTGCGACCGCGTTTTCGGCTGGCCGCGGCTGACTTCGATCTGTACGAAATCCGCCTGCACTCAGCCGCGGAGCGCAATGATCTCGTGGTCTACACCCGCGAAAAGAGCTGGTACCTGCCAAAAGACATTTGGCATGGCCAGGGTTCGAAGCGGGGGCTCGGCGCCGCTGCAGCGGGTAGCGAGGTCAGCGTGACCATTCGCGCGCTCAACACCAACGCACCCCTGGCTGCCGCGCGCGTCAGCGGAAGCTTCCAGATTGCACCCGCGGTTGCCTCGGGGAGCATTCTCTTTCCAGCCACCACGAGCTGGTCGCCTTCGCCTGACTTGAAGGTGCTCGGGTTTTCTGTCGGCGACGAAGGAGCTCAGGCCGCGTTGAGGCTGCAGCAACTCTCCTGGTCGGGCCAACTCATGGAAAATGGCGCCGAGCTCATCGGCCCCCATGACGCCGAGACAGTCTCCGGCTTCGCCGACGGGCAGGTGCGCCGCATCGATCGTCCCGCCCTGACTCCTGATGGCCAAGGGCTCGCTTTCAGCGACGAATGGCCGTACGCCCTGGGCATTTCGCAACTGACGGCGGGCGCCGTCGGATCGATCCCTTCGTACGTAGGCAAAGGCGCGCAGGGCATGCTCCGGATGCCGTGGCTCGGCGGCTTAGCATTTTCGCTCGCGCATTGGGCTCCGCACGATCGCACTCTGGTCTCGAGCTACGGGAGCACGTTCAACTCGGGTAAGCCCCGAACTAAACCCTGGCACCAGTTGCCCACGTATGCCGACGGCGTGGCGGTCAATGATTATGTCAAATGGCATCAGCTCGTTTGGTTCGATCTCGAAGCGAGTTTTGCCGTCGATCTAGTCTCGCTTGGCTATGGAGCGACGCTCGACGCGCGCAACGCCGCAGTCGCCGCCGCCGCCGCGGACGCCAAAGCTCCCTCTTGGGGCGTCATTGCGACGGGCGATGCGAACACGAGTCAGGTATCGCCCAGCTTCAATCCGACCGGCGACACGCTTGCTTACGTTGCCACCGATTATTCGCGGTACGGCTATCCGGACGCGCTCGCAACGAAGGCAGACGTTCGGGTCGTCCCTTACAATTTCCGCGCGGGCGGTGTTTCGCAGGCCTTGGCGGGCGCCTCGGATGCGAACGCCTTCGAATACGATCCGAAGTTCTCGCCAGATGGCAAGCTCGTCGCTTTCAGCCGAGCCGCGACGGGCGGCCCGGACGGACCTTACCGCAATCGCTACGCCGAAGTGAGCGTGGTCCCGGCGACCGGCGGTGAGCGCGCTCGGCTGCTCGCCAATGATCCGAACCTGTGCGCGGGTGATCCGACACCGCTCGCCTTGCTCAACGGCGAGCCCGCTTGGAGCCCGAACGCGGTGCACCACGGCGGGCGCACTTACTATTTTCTGGTCTTCACTTCCGCTCGCAAGTACGGCGACGAATTCGCGACGCAGTTTCAGATAGACGTCGTCTTCGAAGAGTCGGAGACCCTGCACAGCTCGACCCAGCTGTACCTGACGACGATCGTCGTCGACGACGCGACCGGCAGCATCACCAGCTATCCGGCGATCTACATTTGGAATCAGAATCGCTTGGCCGCTGGCGCCATTACCTCGTTCGCGAACCTGACCCCCGTGTGGGGCAGCACCGCGCTTCCGGTGCTGACCATCCCTCCGGTGCCTTAGCGTGTGGCCCGGTGCCTGAGCGCGCGTGGCGGACGAGATCGGCCGAGTCTTGCGAGCGCTTCGACCGATCCGATCCAATCGAGCGCGCGTGAGCGACGACAATTTTGCTGCCATCGCTCACGGGCGCCTCAGCACACGCGGTCAGCTGACCGCGCGTTTCGCGCTGTTCCAGCCGCGGCGCACCGTGTCCTTGACGCGCTGCCAGCTGCTCTCACCACTGCCGCCCCAGTCCTTCTCGAGATCGCGCTCTAGGTCGTCGCTCCACTCGCGGCCCTGGTAGTGATGACGCGCGCCGTAGCCGTAGCGCACCGCGGGTTCGGCATCGGTCCAGCTCGCGGGATTGGGGCGATCCCCGGGTGGAATGGCCTGCTTGCCGGCTACTTGTTTAACTGTGTCACTCGCGTCCTGATTGAGCTCTTTGCCACCATCGCTCAAGTCGGCCTTGGTCTGCTCCCAGTCACGGTGAAGGGCTTCTTTGGTGCGTTCCCAGGCAGAGGTGTGGCTGTCGTTCCACCAACTCGGGTCCGTGTACTTGCGTGATTTGTCCATAGCTTCGTGGGTTGCAGCTTTCAGGCCAGGGGCTGTACGAGCGCGGCCCGCTCGCCGAGTGGTGTTGCAGATGAGCCTGAGCGACAGCGAGTGGGCGGGCTGGACATGCTGTGGGGCAAGCTGGCGCTCGAGTCGCTCGGCGAGCGGACAAAATCGAGACGCCGCGATTCAGCGACTGAATCTTCAGAACGGCTCTTAAACAAAAGAGCCGACGCGCCGTTCTTCGCCGCTCCGGCACACCAAGGGAGAGCTGCCGGATCGCCACACATGGACGGGTACGCCCGCCCGCGGTACGGGCGTCGAGAACCGTCGCCCTCAGTCCTCCCCGGGAGAAATGCATGAAGCACGACGGAATTCAAACTCGGAACCTTGGTCTGAGTTCTCTTTTCGGTCTCACAGCGCTAGCTCTTCTCAACGCTTGCTCCGGCCCCACGTTGGGCGCCACGAGCGAGCAAACGATCGAGGGAACGCTCGAAACGGTCGTCGTGGGCAACGCCACGCTCGAGCGCTCGCATTTCGAGTATTTCCTCGAAACACGCGAGGGCGCGTGGATCAAGCTGTCTTTCGAGGGCCGCCCCGAGCTCTTGCACGGCGATGGCGATCATCAGCACCTCGTGCTGCCTGGACATCTCCACGATTCTGCGACCGCACGCATCGAGCTGCGCGCAACGGGCCTGATCGATGCGAACGGTCTCACCGTCAGCGACATCGAGTTTACTGGTCGAGACGCGGACCTCGATCACGGCGCGGAACCGCTGATCGCCGCTTCGCCGCGCAAAGTTGCCGTGATCCTCGCGAACTTCGCCAACAATTCCTCGCAGCCCATCACTGTCGCGGCCGCACGCGATCTGGTCTTCGGAGGCGCTCAGTCAGCCAATGCGTATTTCAAGGAGGTGTCTTTCGGGATCCGCTCGCTCGTTGGCAAGGTGGCGGCAACCGGCGACGTCTATGGGTGGTACACCATCGCCGCGAGCAACACTCCCTGCGACTACTCGGCGTGGGGTTCTGCTGCGCGCGCCGCCGCTCAAGCCGCAGGAGTCGACCTCAGCGGCTACGACCACGTGATCCATTACTTCCCGAATAGCTCGGCCTGCCAGTGGTCGGGCGTCGGCCAGGTTCCCGGCAGATATACCTGGATCAATGCTTCCGGGGCGCAGACGATCGCGCACGAGCTCGGTCACAATTTTGGCTCGCATCACGCTGCCTCTCTGCGCTGCAAAGACGCAAACGGCGCCGCGGTGCCGATCAGCGCCAATTGCACGACGAGCGAGTACGGCAATCCGTTCGACGTGATGGGCCGCGGGTACCGTCACCTCACGGCTTTCAACAAGGGTCGCGTCGGATTCCTCGAGCCCGAGAATACGGTCACGGTCAGCGCAGATGGCACGTTCGACATCGCGCCGCTCGAAAAGAAGTCCACTGGTATTCAGAGTTTGCGCGTCCGGATCGACACCAGCACGGCGTACTACGTCGAATTCCGGCAGGCCTACGGTTTCGATAACTTTTCGACCACGTCGAGCGTGGTCAAGGGCGTGCTCATCACCAGGGCGCCGATTGCCTATACGACTCTGGCCATGCCCGGTTTGATCGACATGACACCCAGCACGTCCACGTATACCGACGCCGCGCTCCTCCCGGGGCAAACTTTTACCGATCCCGCTCGGCAGCTGTCGATTCGGCTGAATAGCGTCTCGGCGACCGCCGCCACCGTCAGCGTCGATTTTCCCTAGTCAGCACCCGTTCGAGGTCCACGCCTAGCGGCTGTCGCTGTTTCAGGTGATTGCGGACCCTGAGCAGCGCCGGCAGCTGCGGAAAACAGTGTGGGACATTGTAGGAAGCGTGTGATCGTTCCTCTGGAGGCGACTGCGCGTTGAGCGATCGGGTACAACTGGAGGATGCAGCAAGCCCGCGCTCGCCTTTGCGCACTCGTTGGTCTCGCACTGTCGATCGCTTGTTCCGGAACGGATGAAGGGCCCGCGACCGGCAGCGGCGGCAACGGCTCCGCCGGCGCAGGCAGGCCGAGTGCAATCGGCGGTGATTCGTCGCTGAGCGGCGGCAATCCAAACGGCGGTAGCCAGCTCGGCAACGGAGGTGGGGCTTCCAGTGGTGGCGACGGTTCCGTCGCGGGCGGCCCGAACGGAGGCGCGATCACCGGCGGAGACCCGAACAACGGAGGAATCGGCGGCGCCGCGATCAGCGGTTCCGGCAGCGGCGGCAAGAGCTCGGGTGGAACGAGCGCTGGCGGCGCTGGCAGCGGTGGAAAGAGCTCAGGCGGCGCCAACGGGAGTGGCGGCAACGGCGCCTGTCCGGAGCAGACGAGCCAGCTTTGTGGCATGACCGCGCAGCACAATCAGGCGCGCGCGAATGTGAATCCGGTTCCAGCCACTCCGCTTCCCATCATGAGCTGGGACACGAAGGTAGCGGCTGCGGCGCAAGCCTGGGCAGACCAGTGCAACTTCTCGCACTATACCGCAGGCTATGGGCAGAATCTCTACGCCAGCGCTGGCGGCGGTCCGCCCTCGCCGACGGCCGTGGTCACGAGTTGGGTCTCTGAGGTCGCTGAATACAACTATTCGAGCAATGCCTGCAGCGGCACCTGTGGTCACTACACGCAAGTGGTGTGGCGAAGCTCAATCCTCGTGGGTTGCGGATACAAAGCGTGTTCGACCAACACACCCTTCGGAGCGCAATTTCCCAATTGGCATAACGTAGTCTGCAACTATTCGCCCCCCGGCAACAATGGTTCACGCCCGTACTGAGCCCCCCAGTGCCAGCGCGTCGAAACCGAACGAGCGTCTTTTTCTGGTTGATTGCGCTGATCGCATTGGGACTCGGGTCGCGGCGCCTGAGCGGCTTGCCGGGTTGGGTCACGCTGTACGCCGGAGACGTGGCC
Source organism: Polyangiaceae bacterium (assembly GCA_035273265.1). Taxonomy (GTDB): domain Bacteria; phylum Myxococcota_A; class Polyangia; order Polyangiales; family Polyangiaceae; genus PMG-095. Next base: position 11,595 of record DATEPG010000372.1, on the reverse strand, counting down.
TGGGGCACCTGCTTTTTTGCGCTTTTTTGCGCCGTGCGCCCCACGCTCACCACGGCGCGCGCGTGGCTCGCCGCCGTGATCACGACTGAGCTCATCGAATTCAGCCAGCTCTACCGCTCTCCGTGGCTCGATGCGTTCAGGGCAACGCGCGGCGGCGGGCTCCTTCTGGGTCACCTCTTCCTGTGGAGTGATGTCGTGTGCGTCGCGCTCGGCGCCACTCTTGCCGCCAGCGCGGAGCTCGCCTGGCGGAGCGCGCGGCTGAGCTGAGCGCAAGTAGGCGCAAACCGTGCGGCCGCGCCGCGCATTTGCGTCTCGCTTCCTGAGATGGCTCGCCAATTCACGCGAAATCGCCCCGGCATAGCTGATGCAAGACAATCCAGCGAGCGCCCTCAGGAGGCAACCTTGAATCAGTCATCCGTAGCAAACGACACGGAATCTAGTGAGCTGGTGCGAGCTCTGGACGAGCTAGCCGAGCGCGCCCCGACGATCGACCCCACGGAGCTGGCCGCACTGTGGCCTGAGCTGGAACGGCGGGTGCTGCTTCGCATGCGGGCCGACAGGCCCTTCGAGGGCAGTTTGAAAGCTCCGCAGCTGCAAGCGGAGGAACAACGCTTGAGAAATTTGGCGTGGGAGGTCGGTGTCTCCGTGGATCTCCACGCGGTCCATCTGGGGGCCATCCGCACCCTGGCCACGCTGCTGCGCGAGCGAAGCCAGCGCTCCGGAAGACGCGTCTCGAGCTACGACTCCAACGCGCACCCTGCACGTTGAGCGCAGAATCACGCAAATAGCGGGGCCGTGCTGTTGGCTGGTGATTAGCTCTGCGCTTCTGCCCTGAGCTGAGGCAGACTTCGCCCCAGAGGTGGGGCCTATTCTGGACGATGCGATCGCAAGCGATGCGCGCGCTACTGGCGACATTCGCCGCGTGCGTTTCGCTGGCTTGCGCTGGCAAATCTGCATCGCATCCCACGGATGGAGGCGGCGGCATCAGCAACTCCAATGGCGGCGCTTCTGGAAGCGACCCTGGCAGCAGCTCCGGTGCCTCGAGCAGTGGGGGCGCGGCCGCGCATCGCGCGGGAGGTCCTTCCGCGGCGGGAGCACCGAACGCCGGCGGTGGATCAAACGGGACGGGCAGCGATGCCACTCCTGACTGTCACGAAGACGGCTCCGTCAGCGGCACGCCCGCGACCACGGCCTCCGCGACGAGGGACAGCGAATGCAGGGCTTGCCTGAAGCAGCGCTGTCCGAGCAAATTTGCGAATTGCTTTGCCACAGAGCCGAACAGCGTGTGTGGCTACGCCGGTTCGTTCACCTTCGACGGAGAGTTTGCGAAGGTTTACGAGTGCCTGTTCGATGCCTACGCCCAAGGGACTGGCGACTTCAGCGGGTCGCAAGCGGACGTCGATGCTTGCCTGGCCGCACGGCCCTCAGTCGTCTGCGGCAAAACGGCGGCTTCCTCCGTCACGCGCGCGCTCATCGAGTGCATGACCGGCCTCGGTGGGGCTTCCATGAATTGCATGCTCGAGTGCTCGCTCGGCTGAGCCGCCAGGACATGGGCGACCCCGGATTGACGGACAAATAGCCGTCCACTGGAGCTCGGGCCGGTTTTCTGGTGAAGTAGCAGCAGCATGAAGATGTCGCAATCGAACCCGATCCGCGCGCGGCTTCCGGGTATGGCGTGGCTCTGGTTCATCAGCGCGCTCGGCGGCTGCGCACTGCAGGGCGCGGTGCCACTCAGTACGGCGGATGACGAGGCCGCGGCCAGCGATGGTGGCCAAGGCCTGGGCTCGTACACGGCCGAGTACAGTTGGGAGCAAAGGCAGCCATCCAAGAGGATGCTGCGCTCGAACGGGAACGTGTGCTTCTTGACCGGCGTCCACGGCAAGTTTCGTGGCACCTCCGAGATGGTCAAGATCTCGAACGTGAGGGGCTACTATTATTTAACGGGGATCTCGAAGCAAGTCGGCGTCGGCGCAACCGCGCGTTGCTTTCCCTACGATTCGACCAAGGTCGTCGCCACGCAGTTTCGGGAATCAGCCGCCGACGGCGATTTGGATTTGGGCGTCCATCGAGTGTGCGCGCTCAGTCGCGTGTCAGGTGACTTCGAAGGGGGCGACGAGGTCAAAGTCTACCAAGCGAGCAACGGTCATTGGTTCTTGCAGGTCGTTGCGTCCGGCTCGGGAATCAACGGCGGCGCCATGTGCTTGGATGACGATCCGGCGGTGCCCTTCCGTACCAGCCGAGAATACAGCGTTCAGACCGGCGATCCGCTGATCATCGCCAGCAATTTGCGCCCGGATCACAGCGAGCCGACCGAACCTCTCCAGGGCCCAGCCTGCTTTTTGACGAGCATGGCCGGCAAGTTCTCGAGCCGTGACGACCGCGTCGAAGCCTACGTCGCCTCTGCCAAAGGAGCCTGGAACTTTTATCTACGCGCCAGGGGGGCCGAGCCGAGCGTGGCCACCTCCGGAGTTTGCCTGCGCTAATCGAACGCGCCTGCCTCCGCGAACCGAAGCAACCTTCGCGCGAGCAACGCGCAGACCAATGCCACGTTCTAGTGGCGGCCTTCACTCCCGGCTGCGCCCCGCGTCGTCGGGGGGCGGGGAGTCGTGCGTGCTGAGGTAGTCGAGCAAGGTTCGGACTTTGGTGTGGCTTGGGTCCAGCGCGAGCGCATGCCGCAGCTCGGCCATTGCTTGCTCGCGCTGCCCCAGCCGGAGCAAGACCACCCCCAGATTGTAACGGGCACCGGGGCTGTCAGGTGCAAGCTCGAGCGCGCGTCGCGCGGGTTCCAGCGCTTCGCGGTAGCGCCGTAGGTCGATCAGGCAGCCCGCCACGTTGCCCCAAGCGCGCTGGTAGCGCGGCGCGTAGCGCACCGACTGCTGATAAATCGGCAGCGCTTTCGCACACCCGGCGTGGTTCCACACGGCGTGCGCGTAATGGTAGAGCGCGATGCCGTTTTCGGGCTCCCGCACCGCTCCCGTTTCGAATAGCGCAAGGTCATCGCGCCACAGCGAGGCCTCGAGCCGGGTCGCGGCCGTGGTCAGTGCGAGCAAGCCGAGGGCGGCCACGTAGGCCAACACGCGCGCCGCCGGTAACTTGGAGAATGCAACTGCGATGCGCGGGCTGGCGAGCTGCGCCAGAGAAGCGACCGCGAGCAGCGCGCCGAGCAGCGGGAAGTAAGCATAGCGATTCTGATACGCGCCCAAGATAGGCACGAACATCACCAGTGGGGCGAGCGCGACTGCCAGCCAAAACAAGCCCAAAAAGGCGCCGCCGAGCGTGATGTTCGCCGGTTCGCTGCGCCAAAATAGGCGCAAGAACCAGGCTAAAGCAGCGCACAAGGGCAGAAGAACGAGCGCGCTCATCGACCAGCCGAGCGGTTCGTACAGCGCGAACGTGCCCGCATTCGACAACGTGACGAACAGCTCGCCATAGTGCTGGATGATGGTCGCGAAAGCCATCAGCAACGAGCCGAGTGATTCCCGCGCTTGTGGGCTTTGGCTGTCGATCCCCAAATGCGCGCGCAGCGCAAAGCCCACGGCGACAGCGCCGACGGGCAAGATCAACCACGCCAGTTGCTGAATCTGAGCGCGCGTTTTGAGCCGATCGCGATGCCAGATGAAGTGCGCGAGCGCGATCAAAAGAGGCGCCACGAGGTACGCCTCCTTGGTCAAGAACGCGAACAGCACCAAAAGTGACGCCAACAGGTAGCGTGCGTGGGGGCGCGGCGTGAGCGGCGCGGGCCAGAGCAGCACGGCGCCGATTGTGTAAAGCACACCGAGGGGCTCCTGGCGCGCACCGAGAAACATCACCGGCTCGGTCACCGCCGGATGCGCTAAGAACAGCCAAGCTGCCCCAAGCGCGATGCCAGGAGAAATCGCAAACCGGCGCAACAAGCGCAAGAACGCGAGGCTTGCCCCCAGATGCAGCAAAATGTTGACGATTCGGAAGCTTTCGACCGACTCGGCGCCCAGCTGCACTTGGATCCAGAAAGTGAGCAGCAGCAGGGGGCGATAGAACTGGCCGGGCGCTTTTCCTGCGGCGCTCCAGGCGTCCATGCTCAAGTTCCGCCACAGCCCGCGGAAGGAGTGCAACGAAGCATTGTCGCGAATGGTCGGCACATCGTCCCAGACGAACGACCCGCCGAGCTGCGACCCGAACGTCAGGGCACACAGCGCTGCGCCCACCGTCAGGAAGATCAAGGATTCGCGACGCTGATTCATCTTTGCGCGCCATCGTACACGGGCGCGCTCGGCGGGGATACCGGTCCCCGGGCACGGCCGCGCCGGTCACACAGCGCTCAATCCTCAGGGTGAAAGACTAGGCGCAGGAAGTTGGATCCGCTCCGGTTGATGAACTGGTAGGTCCCTCCGATGTTGTCGGGATAAGGCCGCATCGAGAGGCCCTTCCCGCTATCCAGCGTGATCGTCAGATAGTTTCCCGTCGCCTTGACGCTCTTGTTGATGTTCAGGCTGATGGGCCAGGTGACGCCGTGCTGGAAATCGAAGTACGCGGGGTTTCCGCCGTTCTTGGCGACGTAGGTCCCCTTGTACTTGGCGGTCTTCGTCCCTTCTTTGATCTCGATCGTGCCAGAAGTGCCGACCCAAGACATGTCGATCCTGGCCCTTGCCTGCTGCACGACCGCGGCCGAGTGAGGCGCGCGCGCGACGGGGCTGCGGGCGGTCCCATTCGCCGCTGTGGTTGTCGCCGGGTGCGGGGGCTGGCCCCGAGTGACCGTTGCCGGATGCGGTGCTTTGCGCTGAATGACAGTAGCTGGATGCGGAGCCTGGCGTTGACTGGCAGCGCCTGACAGGGACGATGGTTCCCGCGATCGATTTGATCCCATGGATGACTCGGCGGGCGCCTACGTAGGTGCATTGGGGGCCCGACTGAAGAGCATCTCACACGGCGGGCCGCCCAACCAAGTTGGCGCCTACTCGTGCTGCCGGCCCAGGCGGAGGCACACCGCGGGCTGTGTGGCGATGTGCAACGCCCGGAATGCGTGGAACTCTCGGATCGCGCCGAGAAGTGTGGAGCTACTTGGCGCTCAAGTCGACGAACTTGCCGCTCATCATCAGCAGCGACAACATCGACCAAGACTGATTGTAGTAGAGACTGCCACCGAGCAAGCTCTGCCAGCCGGCAAGCGCGGTGTAAGCTTCATCGCGCACTTTCGCGTGCTCGGGCGTGGCCATCGCGCCCACGCCAGCACCGCCCACGAACGCGGCCAGGTGCAGCGTTGCGCCCGGGTACGGCGAGCCATCGAGGTTGTAACCCTCGACCAAGTTGAGCGCGCCAACGCTGGCGTGAAAGGCGTTGATCTTCTTTAGGTAGGCCAACGCGCGAGGTTCACCGAACCAGCAATAGTCTTGGGCCAGGCGGAAGGGAGTGCGGCACGAATCGAGCTGATGGTGGATCGGGTGGTCGCTACTCGGGGGCGCCATTGGCACACCCGCGGGTGTCGACCAGGCGGGCACCAGGCCATTCGTGAGGTTCTTATTGGCTGCATTCAGCGCTGCCTCCAATGCATCGTAGCTGGATTTGACGCTGCGCTCCCAGTCTGCGGTCTTGCCCGTGACCTGCCCGAAAATCCGATAGTAAGCCGGCGCAAAGTAGGAAATGTTGATGACCGACCCGTCCTCGAACTGATCGCCGGGCATGAGCACGTCATTTCGAGCATGATCGATCTCGTGCTCCCAGATCAGGTCGATCAGCTTCTTGGCGTGGTTCAGGTAGGTGTCCGAGAGCGAGCCCTGACCGCCCCACTTCTTGTCTGCCATGGCCAGCGCGAACGCCATGTCCTCGTCGCCGTCGGACGCGGCGCCCGAGCCCAGGACGCTACCGGTGGGAGAGATCTCCCACTCCATCAGGCCGTTGGCGCCGCGGTGGATCTGCTCGTATTGCCAAAGCTTGTCGAAGGTCGGCTGGTCGTCCATGTAGACGGCGATCTCCATGCCGTAGGCGATGCCTTCGGAGTTGGACGAGTTCACCTGGGTGCCGGAGTTCGGCCGTCTCACGCGCAGAAAGCCGCCTGCGCCGTCCGCAGTGAGCAGATCGGTCTTCCACTTTTGATAGCTGGCCTGGGCGTCGGCGAAGTTGGCACCGGCGGGCATGGTGCACGCGCCGAGCCCTTTGGCTGTCCCGCCGCCCGCAGCGCCCGAGCTGCCCGCAGCCGAGCTTCCTGCTGAACCCGCAGCGCTTGCCCCGCCCGCAGTCACGCCGCTACCCGACGTTCCCGCTGAGCTAGAGCCACTGCCCCCGGGCGCGGCCCCGCCGGCGCCGTTGCCGCCCGAGGTGGCGCCGCCCGCGGCTGCACCAGAACTAGCTGAGCCCGAGTTGCCTCCCGTCGCGGGGTTGCTCGGTCCGGCATCCGACGAGCAGCTGAAGGTAACAGGCAGACACAGGATAAGAAGCGCCGTAGCGAGCTTGCGCATGATCTAGACGACCATAGCCTCTCCGGGCGTTCGGTCCACGTTTTCACTCCCGCGTGCTCGAGAATGCGAAACCCTCCTGGGTGAGTCGTGCGCAACCGCTGTCATTTTTCGACCTAGGCAAAAACGCGTCTGCGGCTTCAACCTACGACAGGCGCGGCGCGTTGTTGGCGCAGCTGTGCCAGCCGCCACGCCTCGCGAGCCAGGAAAACGCGCAAAAGGCGGCATGCAGAACAGCCCGGGATGGCATTGCTCTTGCTCATGAGGGATCATGACGCGCGTAATGTCGCTTAACCAAGTCTGGTGGTGCGTGCTCGCGGCGCCGCTGTGGGTGGGGTGTGGTGGAGCGTTTACACCTGGTTCCGGTGGATCGGGCGCGGCAGCCGGAGCGGCTGCGGGCGGCGGGGCCGCGATAGCCGGTGCGCCTGCAGGCGGCGGAGCGAGCGGAAACGCTTCTGCCGGCGCTTCCTGCGTGTACCAGGGAAAGAGCTACGCGCAGGGTGCACGGTTCCCAGCCGGTGATGGCTGCAACAGCTGCACCTGCGAGGCCCACGGAAGCATTGCTTGCACCGAGGCTGCTTGTTCGGGCCAGTGCGGCGCGCTGCAGGCACTCTACCCGTGGGCCCTCCAGCGAGCCAAAGCCTGTGATCCGAAGGCGCAGACCAACAACTGTCAGCCAATCGCCGTTGCGAGTCTCCCGTGCGGTTGCCAGACGCCCGTAAACACAAACAACGTCGAAGCTCTGAAAGAGCTTTCGGCGCTGACCGAACAGGCCGCCTCTGTCTGTCCCGAAACGCTGTGTGCGCCCTGCGTGCCGCCTCCTCCCGCAACCTGCTCGGCCGCGGGGCTATGCGAGGAAGCGCCGTTTCGCGAACAGGAGAGCGCATGCAAGGTGGCAGGCGTCGTGTACCCGCACGGCGCGGGAGGGATCCCGGACCCGACCAGCTGCAACAGCTGCAGCTGCGGCGATGGGCAACTCGCATGCACACTCATCGGCTGCGAGCGCCCCTGTCCCGCGGGGACGAAGCGCGCCACCCAGTGCGCACAGTGCGGGCCGACTGATCGCTGTGAGATCGTCGAGCATGCCTGCCTGCCGACCTGCACGGACGACTGTGCGAACGGTGTCTGTTTGGACGGCGTTTGCCGAAATATCTGCGGCTAGGGCAAAACCGTCGTCGGCGCTCCTAGATCCTGGTTCGGAACGGGCGCGCCCTGCAGCACCGTTTGGGCGATGGCGTCGGCCAGCTGCGCGAGGGCGAGGCTCATGCTGGCCACCAAATCAGCGGTGCTTTTGCTCGAGGGCCGCACGCTGAAGGCATGGCGCTTCAGGCGCACCGCGTCGGTCCCTGTGCTCCAGCGCACGGCCGAGCCTGCTTGCAACTGGACGACCCCGTCGGCCGCCAGCTCGAAACGCGTGACCTCGACTTCGACACGCACGTCCGCGGTGGTCGAGATCGAGCCGGACTCGCTGAACACGACGCAATTGGGCAGGCGCGCAGCGAGGTCATCGGCCAGCGTGGCACTCAGCATGAGATCGAGCGGCGCGCCCCAGCGCTCGTCAGCGGCGAGCTCGAGGCGTTCGGCGCTGGCGCGGCGCACGATGTGCGGCCGATCCAGGTAGCCGGGCAAGCCCGCTCGTCGCACCTCGATACGCAGCGCCGGGCTCGCCAAGGTGCGACCAGCTGGCGAAGAAAGCGCGTAAAAAACCGGATCAGGCGAGCCGGCGCAGGCGACCAGCGAAAGCGCGAGAGTCAGGGTCACTAGCGAAAATCTGGCGAGCGAAGCGAAATTCATGGCTCGTTTTCTCTACGGCCACTCACGACCGACTCGGGGTGACGATTGAGATAGTCGGCGAGTAGGCGGATGCTGCGCGCGGCGTCGCCGACTTGCGTCATCATTCGCTCCAGACTGCGCTGGGTCTTGGAGTCGGACCCATAGCCTGATTGGCCAAAGGCGGCCTGGGCTTGATCCACCGCACCCTCCAGCTTTTCCGAGATCCGCGGCAAGCGTGCCAGCGCCGGGGCGAGGTTGGTCTTTGCTTCGCGGGCTAGACCGCTGACCTCCTTCAAAGTCTCGTCGAGTGAGGCGATTGCGCGTTGCAACTCGGGCCCGCCCACCGTGCGATCGAGCGAGGCCAGCGCGTGGCTCGCGTTGCTGCCAATCTCTTCGAACGGGATGCTATTGACCTTGTTCAGGATTTGGCTGAGCGAGCCGCTCAGATCTTGCAAGTCTTGACCTTCACTCGGCAGTACCAACGCCCCGGCTTCTTCGCTCAGCGCGGGCGGCACTTTGCTGCCGGGTACGAACTGCAAGGAGAGCTCTTTTTGGCCGGTCAATAGGCTGCTGCTAGCCAGCACCACGCGCATTTGTTCGCGCACCAGCGCACGCATCCCCTCGGGCCGCATGGTCTGCCGATCGCTCTCGCCCAGCGCGCGCTCCGGCTGCAGCACGAACGCGACGCGCGCGGCGAGCTGACCCCGGTGCCCGGGGCGCGGATCTTTCACCACGTCGATCTGCATCACCGAGCCCAGTTGTCTGCCGAACATCTGCACCTGTGAGCCTTCGCTCAGTCCGCGCACCGAGCTTTGGAAGTAGCTCACGTAGGGGATCCCTTCACTGTAGAAGCCAACGGCCGCTTGTGGCTCGTCCGCATACAGTCGAAAGGTCGATTCGGACGGACTCCGCGGCTGTCGCTCGGCTTCCGGCGGCGCGCGGAACGCAATGCCGCCCGAGAGCAGCGACTTGAATGATTGCAGCTCGATGCGCAGGCCGCTCGCGCCAGTGTTGACGCGGATGCCGGAGCTATTCCAAAAGCGCGTTTCTGGCACGACCTTGCGGTCGTACGGCGCGCGCACGAAGATGCGCACGCGCACGCTGGGTGTCGGACTCTTGTCATCCAGATCGGCGCTCAGCACTTCGCCCACGGCGACATCTCGATAAAAGACGGGCGCGCCTTCACCCAGGCCACCGAGCGTCTCTGCTTGCAAGAAGAACGCGCTTCCGGGCTCGTCTGAGCGCACGCTGGGCGGCTTTTCCAGGCCTTTGAACTCGGTTTGGCGCTGACCTCCTTTGGGACCGGGATCGACCGCAACGTAGGCTCCGGAGACGAGCGTCTCGAGTCCCGTTTCTACCGCGCTCAGCCCGCCACCGAGCCGCGGCCGCGCTACCCAGAAACGTGCTTTGTCCGTGAGCAACGCCGCCGATTGTTCGCTCATGCGCACCTTCACGATCACATGATCCAAGTCATCGGCCAAGTCGATCTGCTCGACCGTACCCAGCGTCACCGCCTTGTACTTGACCTGAGTTTGCTGCGCGGTCAGCCCATCGGCAGATTCGAAGCTGATCGAGATCATGGGGCCGCGATCGGAGAGCAGCTTGATCACGAGGTAGCCAACCAGCAGCACGGTGGCGAGTGGCAAGAGCCAGATCCAGGAAAAGCCGACGTGTCGATGGACGTTCGCTTGAGCTTCGGGCGGTTTTTCTGGGGTCATGCCGGCATCCAGCCCGTCTCGGGCTCACGCTCGTCAGCGCCTTCTTGCGCGGGTTCCAGAGGGGGATTCAAGCCGGCTGCGTCCCACATGGCACGCGGGTCGAACGACTTCGACGCCCACATGGTCAGCGCCACTACGCCGCAAAATGCGCTCGCGCCCAAACCCGGGCGAACGCTGCCGAGCCAGCCGAAGCGCGCCAAGGCCACCAGCATCATCGTTGCAAAAATATCGATCATGGACCATCGTCCGATCAAAGCCACCACGCGAAACAGGCGCGTGCGAAACATCAAACCGCTGCGCGAACCGCGCCGGATCGACAAGAGTAGGTAAGACAGCGCGCCGAGTTTGAACAGCGGAACCACGACGCTGGCCACGAACACGAGCGTCGCGAGTCCCCACAAGCCCGCTTCGATCAGCTCCACGGTGCCACCCAAAATCGTGCTTGGCCCGCCACGGCCGAGCTTGTTGATGGTCATCACTGGCAGCACGTTCGCGGGAATGGCCAGCAGCGCAGCTGCCGCGATCAACGCCGAGGTGCGCTGCACCGTGCTCGGCTTTCGCGCAAACACTGGGCGTTCACAGCGCCGGCAAATGGCCCGATCGGGCAGCCGCGCGACACGCCCGCAGCCGCTACAGCCGAGCCAAGTGCTCGCGCTGCCGCTGCTCGTCGGCTGCGGCTCTGTCGGCCGCAGCGGCACGCGTCGCCAAAACACGAAGCGATCCAAGCTGGCGTCCACCGCAATTGAACACAGCGCAGAGCCCCCGAGCGCAAACAGCGCCGGCCCAAAATCCACCACCATCCACACTTTGAGCCTGAAAAGCGCGATCATCGCGCCCAGCAAAAACACATCCACCATCGCCCATTCACTGATCGTCGGCAGCGCGGCAAAGCTTGCCTTGAGCAAGCGGGGCACGCGACCCAAACGCACGGCCACGGCCATCGCGACCACGGTCACGAGCTTGAGCAGCGGCAGCACGACCAACGTGGCCAACGTCGCCACGCCTAGCTCCCAGAAACCGCTTTGACGCAGACGCGCGGGCCCAGTCAGCAAGTCGCTGCGCCCGAAACGCCCCCCTTGCATCCACACACTGACGGCGGGCAAGGAGAGCGCTAGCAAGAAAAGCACTAGCCCCGACGAGGCACAGATGGTGCAAAGTAACAGACTGCTCGCTCGGACCTGACGCAGCGTTGCACCGCAGCGTTGACAGGCAATGCCGGAAGTCTCTTGCTCGGCCCGCGGCAAGCGCTGGATCAGTCCGCAATCGTGGCACTCGCTCAGAGATTGCCGCGCCTGATCTTGCATGCTCGCTGCTCCAAGCCCGGAGCATAGCCATGAAACTCAGCGCAGGGCATCCGTGCGACCAGAACCGAGAGAACCAGTGATCGCCAACGTGGCGCAATTGTACGAGGCTGATGGTCGCCTCCGCGGACACAGGCGTGAGTGCCAAGGCGAGCCAGCGGAGGGTCGCGGAGAGCGCCATCAAGGTCGGCGGCCGCAGCGCAGGCCTTCGGGCGCGACGAACGTGAGCTTTCGCTGAGCCGACGAAAAGCGCTGTCTCAAAAAACTGGTCAGTTTTCGGCGTTCCGCCCCCTTTATCGGGGGATGAGCACCCTCAGACGCTGCGCGTTGGCCTGTTTCTGCGTCTCAGCGCTGGTTTCATGCTCCGAATCGAGC
>DATEPG010000371.1:0-4055 GCA_035273265.1 Polyangiaceae bacterium | reverse complement strand
GCTGGCTGGTGGCTTCGACGAAGTCTCGCACGAAGGCCAAAAGGCCCGTGATATCGCTCTGCGGAGCGGCACTTGCCGGGGGTGTCGGGTCGAACCGGGTCCAGCCCGTGTCGTCCAGGTAGACTTCTACCCAAGAGTGCGCGTCGCCCTGCCGAACCGCATAGGACCGCGCGAACCGATTATACGTACCGCCGATGAAGCCGGTCACGTTGCGCGTGGGCACGCCCAACGTTCGCAGCATGACGGCCATGGCCGTCGAGTAGAATTCACAATGCCCGCGTTTGGACACGAACAGAAAATCGACCAATGGGTTTTTGGCGGCGCCGGACTTCGAGTCGACGTCGTAACGGTAGTCTTTGCGCAGCCGGGCCTCGATCAGCCGAGCTTCCAGCCGCGGGTCCGTGGCGTTGCCCACCCAGGTGCGTGCGAGTTCGGCTACTCGCGGCGGCAGATCCGCCGGTAAAGTCAAGTATCGGGGCCGCTCCGAGGGACCCAGCGCGGCCGACGTCGGCTCGTCTGCGGCCGCCAGCGAGACGTCGTATCGCAGCCCGCGCTCGTCTTGGGTCTTGTAGGTGAGAGACCCCTCGGGCCCCCCGGTGATCTGCGGCACATTGTTGATCATCGACGCGCCTTGGACCGACACGGTGAGCGCGACCGCTTCAGGAGGCAGAAATACCACCGGCGGTTCGATCGGTTCCAAGTCGATGTGCATCAGCCGGTCCTGCTGCAGATCGGGAAAGCGCAGCACTTGAACCTGCCGGCCACGCTGCTCGGCGCGCAGTGTCCCGCCGGCACTGCGCGACCAGCTCTTGCCGCGGTAGCTATCGAAGGCCGCGCCGCGCAGATAGAGCGCCACGCGGGGCGGCGCTTCTTTCGGCAAATTGGGCACCTCCACGCGCATGACGATGGTGGGGTCACTGCGCAGGCGGCCGACGCCGCCCAAATCCACGTGCTCCGTGAAGCCGACCATGCGTTCGGCTTTGGGGTGGCTGAGCAGCAGGAGCGAGAGCCCCACGCGCGGAAACGCGACGAATAGGGCTAGCGTGAACAGGAAGATCGGCACCGAGAGCAGACAAGTGAAGATCAGAAAAGAGCGGCCGATCACGCGCCGGCTGCGCAAGATGCGCGGCACGTCCACGGGCAGGCCGGTGCGATCGCGCGCGCCTTGGCGGTAGTTTCCCTCTACCTCACGGCGCAGGTGACTGAGCACCAGCGCGCCCGGCGCAATCACCAAGAAGCCCAGAAAACACAGGCCATAGGCCAAACCGCTGCCGAGCACGGTGGCCGCGATCAGGTGCAGCAAAGCCAGCACGATTACCTGCTGATCGTGCGCGGCACCGCGGCGCGTGGCCAAGCGGATCACCTGCAGTCCGGCCGCGAACTCGACCGCGGCTTCGAGCAGGCTGGCGCCGGTGAATAGACGCACCGCTTGTGCGCCGAGCAGGGCGAGCGGGAGCGCGACGCCGATGCGGCGTACCAGCGGCCGATCTTGAAAGGTCTCTGGGATGACCACCGCCAGCGCGAGGCCGATCAAGACTGCGACTGCGAACCAGTGGTTCAGCTCGCCGCTCGTGATCAACGCCAGCAGGCCAAGGGCGGCCAAGCTGTCGGTCATGATTCGGTGGATCAGCCCGAATCTCACGCAATTTTCCTGGTTGGTGTGGCGCGCGCGCTGCCGGGCGCCGATTCCGGCGCTGCCTCGGCCGGTTGTGCCTCCAGAAGTGCCAAAAAGCGCAGCACGGGGTCCGCGCCGACAGCGCTCGTGGCGCGCACCCGCTCGCCGCTCCGGGCGCGCACGGTGACGCCGTCCCCACGCTTGATGTGGGCGACGGCGCGTGACGCCACGTCGCGAATGCGGCGCTCGAAACGCGCGCTCCAGTCCTCATCGGGCGTACGACCCGGATGAATCGAATCGATGGCGTACGAGACATCACGCCGGACTTCGCGCGCGCGCTCGCGCACGATCAGTTGCTCGACGCTCTTTCGCCAGTAAATATCGCGCGGGTCATCGCCCTCGCGCATCGCGCGCAACGACAGGATCTCGTCGCCCGAGCCGCGCCCGAGCGCGGAATTGCCGCCCATGCGGTCGCCCGGCAAGTTGCTGGGCAGCTGCACGGGGTCCACTGCCGGATAAATAATCAGGTCGCCATCGGCGGTGAGTTCGCGAGATTTTTCGAACAGACCGAATGGGAAGCGCGTCGCTACTCGGAAGCCCACGTGCCGATCGCGACCGCGGCGAGCGGGCGTGCGTCGGTAAGCCGCGACTTGCGCCGAACGCGGGCTGATCTTCAGGAAGAAGCAGCGTTTGTCCGCGGGTTGGCCGGCGCGTAAGTCCTCGACTTCAATGGCGTACGAGGGGATCCGGCGCTTGTGATTGAAGACCTCGATTTCGACCAGGTGCGGGCGCGCGACTTGGGCTCGCGGGGGCAGGCGCCGCACGACCGTGAGCTCGCGCAAACTGAGTTCACTCAGCACGCCGGAGACGATGATCATCGACAGCAACATGCCGAGCAGCAGATACAGCAGGTTGTTGCCGGTGTTGATTGCGGCGAAGCCCACGCCAAAGGTAATGCCGATGAAGTACTTTCCCTCGCGCGTGAGCTTCAAGCGCCGCGGTGGGCGAAACCAGGGTCGCAGCCGGGAAAAAAATAGCGATAGGCGCTCGCGCCACGGCTGCACGAGTGGCGGCGGCGGGTTCGCGGCGCTGCCCGTGCGCACCGTTCCCGATGCAGGCGGGTCCGCTGCAGGCGTCGGCTCGAGAGTCCGAGGAGGATCTGCCACCGAAATCTCCTGGGGCTACAGAGGCACGGGGACGCGCGCGATGACCTCGCGAATTGCGGCTTCGGTCTCTTCTCGGGTGGGCGCGTAGCCTTCGGCGTGGGCCGCGAGCCGCACGCGGTGGGCGAACACCGGCACAGCTAAGCTGTGGATGTCGTCCGCGATGCAGTAGTCGCGGCCGTTCAGGAGCGCGCGGGCGCGAGCCGCGCGCGATAGATTCATGCCGGCGCGCGTGCTGGCACCTAGCGAGAGCGCGGGACTTCCGCGGGTGGCGGTGACGAGCGCCTGCAGGTACGTGCCGAGTGCGCTGTCCATCACTACGCGCTCCACTTCACGCTGCAGGCTGACCAGCGTTTTCGGGTCGAGCACCACGGGCACGTTCTGAATTCGATCGTGATCGGGCTCCATCATCAGCCGCATTTCCACCTGCGGCGGCGGATAGCCGATGCGGATGCGCATCATGAAACGATCGAGCTGAGACTCGGGCAGCGGGAAAGTTCCCGCGAAATCTTGCGGATTCTGGGTCGCGACGACCAAGAAGGGTTCCGGTAGCGGGTGCGTCTTTCCGTCGAGCGAAACCTGTTCGTCGCTCATTGCTTCGAGCAGAGCGGACTGCGTGCGCGGGCTGGCGCGGTTGATCTCGTCGGCCAAGAGCACGTTCGAAAACACCGGGCCGTGGCGCAGCACGAACTCGGACGTGCGTTGGTCGAAGATCGAAACGCCCAGTACGTCACTGGGCAGCAGATCGCTGGTGAACTGCACGCGGCGCATCTCACCGCCCACCGCGCGGGCGAGGGCGCGAGCGAGCGTGGTCTTACCGACCCCTGGCACGTCCTCGATCAGGATGTGCCCGCGCGCGAGCAGCGCGGTCAGCGCTAGCTCCACGACCTCGGCTTTGCCTTCGAGCGCGCCCTCCACGGCACGGCGCAATTCGAGCAGATGCTCGAGACGCTGGGCTGGCATCGCAAGAGCGGAAGAACTCATTCTCGCGACATGTTAGCATGCGAAGCGCTCAAACTGCGTCAAGCCTAAATGGCCGTACTTTCGCCGGGTTTATCGAGACAGGTCGTGATTTTCGCAAGATACGCCGAGACTGGCCGTAGGGCGCTCGGGCTTCGGCGGGGGTGGCGGAAAACGACAGGGGCGAAGGCGTCCAGGGGGCTCCGCGCGTGATCCAGCAGATCGAGGTGCGCGCGGTCACGCGGCTATTCGGGGCGACACCCGCGCTGCGCGCGGTAAGCACGCGCTTCGAGGCGGGCAGCATCACATTTCTGGAA
>DATEPG010000370.1:0-14512 GCA_035273265.1 Polyangiaceae bacterium | reverse complement strand
TGGGCCTGCTGCTCGTGGCAGGCTGCTCGCTCGCCTGCGAATCCATGCTGGGTGGGCCCGATTACCGCGTAGTGGAACCCGACACCCCTGCTCACGCTTTGCTGCTGCGCTTCTCGTCGGGATCCGAAGAATGCAATGTTTGCCTGGCTGACAGCCCTTGTGGGGAAGCCTTCGCGAGTTGTGCCGAAATCCCGGGCTGTGTCGAGTTCGCGAGCTGCACCCTGGAGCACCCGAGTCCAGCCTCGCACACCGAGTGCGTCGTGCGGCTCGACCCGAGCGACGAAGCTCGGAATACGGCGCAAACCATCGCGCGTTGCTACAGCGGGTGCGTGGGTCAATGCGGCGGCGGTAGGAACTTCGACTGCGTGGGCAACTACCGCTACCCGGGCACGCTTCCCCACTCCACCATCCGCGTCACCCAAACGCTGCGCTTCTTGCTCGCGCCGGGTACGTCGGTCGAGGGGCTCGAAGTCTCGGTTTGCCGACCGGGGATGAGCTGCGAAGAACCCATCACCACCGCCACCACCGACGAAACCGGCACCTACCACGCCGAGTTCCCGATCAGCACCGCACCGATCTCGGAAGCCGGCTTTCGCGGCTACCGCCTAGTGCACGGCCAAGCGGGCAGGCTGTTTCCCCACCGCTTGCACACCAGCCGGCCGTTGATGGTCAGTCACGACGAGCAAACCGGAATCGCGAGCGAGAAGCTCACGCGGGAAGTGCTGCCGAGCCTGGGAGTGAGCGGGTCGTTCAATCTCGTGTTCCTCCAGCTCTTCGATTGCCGGGGTGTCGGCGCCGGAGGCGTCTTCTTCGAGATCGATTCCGGGACCGTCGCCTATCTGCACGGCGTGCGCGAATGGAGCCTGGCGGGGCCGACCGTGGCGTCGCTGGAGGGAGCCGCCGTGGCGCTGGGGCTGACCCCCGGCGAATATCACGAAATCCGCGCACTGACCGCAGACGGCAAAGAGTTGGCCGTCGACACCATCTACGTGCCGGGTGACACTCTGGTCATGAGCTCGTTGTTTCCGAGGGAGTTGAGGTGAACGGCCGCCGCTATCGCGCTCGCTGCGTCGTCTTGCTCTCGGCTGGCTCGTTGTGGACGGCAAGCGCGCTGGCAGCCCCCGAAGCGGCCGCACCCGCGACCGAAACGCAATCGGGGGAACAGCTCGCGGCACGCGACGACTTCCGCGAAGCGTCGCGCCTTGCTCAGCGGGACGAATGGGCCGGCGCCCTCGCGCGCTATGCGATTTCCCAAGCGCGCTTCCCTCACGCCACGACCCTGTACAACATCGGCTACTGCCACGAGCGACTCGGCGATTTTGCCGCTGCGCTGCGCGACACGCACGCCGCGCTCACCTTCCAAGACCGCTTCCCCGGGCGCGGCCTCAGCGACGAGCTTCGCCACCAGGGCACGGTTGCATTGCGGCAGCTCGAGTCGAAGGTCTCGACGCTCGAGATCATCGTCCGAAGCGACGGACTCGCGCTGCGCGTGGACGGTCATCCCCTGGAGACCTTCGTCGAGGCCGGCAAATTCCTGGGATTTGTCGCGAGCGACGCGGTCCAGTCTTCGTTCACCCCCGTGAGCGGCAGCTTGTTGCTCAGATTGAACGCCGGTGAACACGTCCTCGAGTGGCGCAGCGACGCGGGCACCGCCACGCGAAGGCTTGCGCTCGGCACCGGAAGCGGCGAGCGATTGCTCTTGCCCGAAGCGACGAACGGGCTGCCCGCGGCGCCGGCTAAGCCAGCGCTCCCGCCCGTTCCGGGACCCGCCTCGACGGCTGCCGCGAGCGCAGCCCCTGAGAGACGACCGCCGTCGGGCGCTGGCCCGCTCCGACCCTTCGCGCACGCCACGTTCGTCGCGAGCGGAGGCGCGGCGTTGCTTGGCCTCGGTGCGGGCTGGCTCGCGCTGCAAACGAAGCGCGACCTCGACGCACATTGCGGCGCGAACGGTGACTGCGCTGCCGGCCAAGCAGACGCAATCGATCGCTATCATACCGCAGCAACGGTCGCCACCATCGCCGTGACGAGCGCTGTCGTGCTCGCCGGCGCCGGGCTCACGCTGCTGCTGCTGGACTCGCCCGCGAAGGAACGCGCCGCGCTCGAACTCCGCGTTTCATCGCAAGTCGAGCTGACGGGACGTTTCTAGAGACGACGAGCGCTTCCTCGCTAGCACTGAACTGCTTACAGAGGCAGCAGAGCCCGCCTTGGACTACGGGACGACTGACTGACCAAGAGCGATGAAACACTGACCAGCTCACTTTCGAAGTGGGGCGGAATTGACGTCACAATCGATGCAGCGAGTGGGCGCTTTGTCTTGCACTGAGTGAGATCACTCACTCCAAGCACTCGATTGCTGATCAACGATCCCGACTACGGCGTGGTACTCTCGTCGCCGTGAAGCACGTGCGCGAGCTCGACACGGGGCGATCCTTGGGCGCGTAGCGGAACAGGTGGTCGGTAGCGCAGCGTGGCAGACTAGACATGGCAAGAACACCTGCTCGAAATGCCGTAGGCGGCTTGCTCGCTGTTTTGCTTTGCGGCTGCGGTGGAGCTCAGTCGGCGCTGGCGCCCGCCGGCCCGACCGCCGCGCGTCTGGCGACGCTCTTCTGGGGACTGACGCTTGGTGCGCTCTTCATCTGGCTGCTCGTAGTCGCGTTGGCTCTCTACGCCGCCTATTTTCCACATCGAGGCAAGCAACGAACGCGCGCGCGTCGTTTGATCGTGGGCGGCGGTGTGGTGTTTCCGAGCGTGGTACTGACTGGAGTCCTGAGCTACAGCCTCGCGCTACTGCCGGAGCTGCTCGCACCGGCACCCGAGGGCAGCCTGCGGGTAGAGGTAATCGGCTACCAATGGTGGTGGGAAGTGCGCTACTTGCGTGCGGGTCAGCAGCCGGTCGTGCTGGCCAACGAGGTGCGCGTGCCGCTCGGGCAGCCAGTAGAATTCGAGCTGGAAAGTCGCGACGTCATCCATTCCTTCTGGATCCCGGCGCTCGGCGGCAAGATGGATATGATACCTGGGCGGCGAACCCGACTACGGCTGCAGGCCGATCGGGCCGGCGTCTTTCGTGGCGCTTGCGCCGAGTACTGCGGAACCTCGCACGCTCTGATGGCCTTTCCGGTCGTCGCCCTGGAGCCTTCCGAATTCGCGGCTTGGCTGCGCGCTCAGTCGGCGAATGCGCACACGCCGAGTGCGCCAAACATCGAGCGCGGCGGTCGGCTATTTTTGGAGAACGGTTGCGGCGCTTGCCACAGCGTGCGCGGCAGCGAAGCCGCTGGTCGAGTTGGTCCGGATCTCAGCCATGTCGGCGGCAGATTGTCGCTCGCCGCCGGCACGCTCTCGAACGGCCGCAGCGAGCTCGCGCGCTGGCTCGTGGAAACCGAACGCCTGAAGCCGGGGGTTCACATGCCGAGCTTCGGCATGTTGCCCGCTAGCGACATCGAAGCGCTCGCCGCGTACTTGGAAAGCTTGAAATGAGCGCTGAGCAATCCGAACCGCTCGATCCGGAGCCTGCGCTCGAGGAACCGTCCGAAGAGCTGCAGCAGGCACAGGCCACCCGCCTGCTGAAGGCCTGGGCAGCGCCCACCGGGCTTCGCTACTGGTCGGCGGTAAACAATACGGAGGTCGGGCTTTGGTATATCGCGACCTCGTTCTTGTTCTTCCTATTCGGTGGGGCTCTGGCGCTCCTCATGCGGCTCCAGCTGGCGCGCCCGAACAACGACTTTCTGTCGGCAGAGCTCTACAATCAGACCTTCACGGTACACGGCTCCGTGATGATGTTCTTGTTCGCGATACCGGTCTTCGAAGCCATCGCCGTTACGCTCATGCCGCAGATGCTGGGCGCGCGTGATCTGCCATTCCCGCGCCTCGCGGCCTTCGGTTTCTGGTGCTTTCTGCTGGGCGGCATCTTTCTGTGCGGCTCCATTTTCTTCGACGCAGCGCCGAGCGGAGGTTGGTTCATGTATCCGCCGCTCACCTCCAAGTATCAACCCGGCATTGGCGCAGACATTTGGCTGCTCGGATTTTCGTTCATCGAGGTAGCCGCGATCGCTTCTTCGGTCGAGCTGATCGTCGGCGCGCTGAAATGTCGACCGCCGGGCATGCGTCTGAATCTGATGCCGCTGTACGTTTGGTACACGCTGGTGGCGGCGGCCATGATTCTGTTTTCTTTTCCGCCGCTGATCGCCGGGAGCATGCTGCTCGAGCTGGAGCGCGCGTTCGACTGGCCTTTCTTCGACTTCGCGCGGGGGGGGGATCCCGTACTGTGGCAGCACTTGTTCTGGCTGTTCGGGCATCCGGAGGTGTACGTGATCTTCCTGCCATCGATCGCGCTCGTGGCGATGATCGTGCCGACCTTCGCCAAGGCTCCCATGGTCGGCTACGTGTGGGTCGTGCTCGCTGCGGTGGGCACTGGATTTCTCAGTTTCGGGCTGTGGGTGCACCACATGTACACGACCGGACTGCCGGGGATCTCCTTGGGGTTGTTCTCGGCGGCGTCGAGCGCGGTGGCCATCCCAACCGGCGTGCAGTTCTTCTGCTTCATCGCCACGCTGCTAGTCGCCAAGCGCGTGCAGCGACCAGTGCCCATGCTGTGGGTCATTGGCGGCCTGGCCATCTTCGTCCTGGGCGGCCTGACTGGGGTCATGGTGGCCTTGGCGTCGTTCGACTTTCAGGCGCATGACACGTTTTTCGTCGTCGCACACCTGCACTCCGTGCTGATCGGCGGCGCAATTTTTCCGATCATCGCGGGCGTCTACTACTTCCATCCCATCGTCCGCGGTAAGCAGCTGTCGGAGCGGCTGGGAAGATTGGCCTTCTGGCTCGCGTTCGTGGGCTTCAACGTCACTTTCATGCCCATGCACTTCACCGGCATGCGCGGCATGCCGCGCCGCGTGTTCACGTATCCGCCAGGGCTCGGCTTCGACGGTTTGAACCTGGTGTCCACGATCGGCGCATTCATCTTGGCGGCGGGCATCGCCGTCGTGGCGTGGGACGTGCTGAGGACCAAGAAGAAGCAGCCTACATCCGAACGCAATCCCTGGGGCGCCGGCACGCTCGAGTGGGTGCAGGAAATGCCGGGCAAGCCCTGGGGGATCCGCTCCATCCCGGAAATCGACAGCCGCTATCCGCTCTGGGACCAGCCCAACCTGCTGCGCGACATCGACCAGGGGCGATTCTATCTGCCGGACGCGGAGGAAGGTCTGCGCGAGACGATCGTCACGTCCGTGATCGATGCCCGGCCCCAGCAGTGCCAACGCCTGCCCGGTCCGAGCTTCATCCCGATGCTGGCGGCGCTTACGCTGGGCGGCTTTTTCATTTTCGGTACGTTTCACTGGTGGACGCTTTCGCTCGGCAGCCTCGGCGCAGCGCTGGGCGTCATCTGCTATTGGCTCTGGACCGGCACCGCGCTTCAGCCAGAGAAAGCCGAGAAGGGCGTCGGGATGGGCCTCCAACTGCCCATCTACATCGCTGGTCCGAGTTCGGTCGGTTGGTGGGCTCTGTTCATCACGATGCTCGCCGTGATGACCGCGTACGTCTGCTTGGTCTTTGGCTACTTCTTCTTTTGGACGGTTCACGAACAGTTTCCGCCCAAGAACATGCCGGGGCCGGGCAGCCTGTGGCCCGCGCTGGGTGCCGGCGCTGGCGGCCTTGCCTGGCTTTGCACCGTGCTCGCTAGGCGCTGGAACAAGGCTGAAAAGCCGCGCGCATTCTATCTTTCACTGGCTGCGGCCGTGCCACTTTCCGCCGCCAGCGCCGCCGCGTTTCTGTATGCACCCTGGCAGAGCGGCCTGGATCCCACGCGCCACTCCTACGCCGCCATGGTCTGGCTGCTGGTGATTTGGACGGGCATTCACTTGCTGCTGGGCATCGTGATGCATGTTTATTGCCTGGCCAGACGCTGGGCGTCGCGAATGACCGCGCACCACGAGATCGACATCGCGAACGCCACGCTGTTTTGGCACTTCGTAGCTCTCACGGCCCTGATCACCGCGCTGGTGATAGCGGGGTTTCCTCTCGTCGCAAGCTGAGGTGGCGATGTCTGAACGGCTACCTGAAAAGCACGAAAGCCTGTGGCTGCTGGCAGCGCCGCTGCTGGTCTGGGCCGGCCATTTCTTGCTCTCATACGTCACCGCGGCAGTCTGGTGCGCGAAGCTGGGCGCCCGTTTCGGCGGGCTGGGCCCGGCGCGCAGCGCATTGTTCGTGTACACGGGGCTGGCGCTGCTCGGCATCGCTTGGCTTGGGGTGATCGGCTACAAGCACCACCGGCGCGCTGAAAAAACCACCTCGCACGCTGAGGACACGCCAGAGGATCGCCACGCCTTCATCGGCTTGGCCACCGTATTGCTGGCCGGCCTGAGTGCGATCGCCGTCGTTTATTCAGGACTGCCGGCCTTGCTCATCGGGAGCTGTCGCTGATGCGCCTGCTGCCGTTCGGCCTGGGGCTGGCGGTGCTGAGCCTAGTGTGGCTCGGCCCGCTGCAGTCGATGCTCCGGTACTCGTTTGCGGCACACATGAGTGTGCACATGGCGGTGGTTGCGGTCGCGGCACCGCTGCTAGCGATCGGGCTGGCCGGAAGCAATTTTGATCCCGTGCGGCGAGCGCCGCACTGGTTTCCACCCGTCCCCGCGTCCGTGCTCGAGTTGCTCGTCGTGTGGGCCTGGCACACCCCGGCCCTGCACCACGCCGCGCGCCACACCGCCCCCGGCTTGCTACTCGAGCAGGGCAGCTTCTTGCTCAGCGCGCTGTATGTTTGGCTGGCGGCGTTCGGCGGTGACGTGCGAGCGCGTGAAGACCGCGTCGGAGCTGGAGTTGTCGCACTCCTTCTCACCTCCATGCACATGACATTGCTCGGTGCCTTGCTCGCGCTGCCGCCGCGCCCGCTGTACGACCACGCCTCCCACCAACACGCCTCGGGCTCGAGCGGCCTCGACGACCAGCACCTAGGCGGTGCGATCATGCTCGTGGCAGGGGGTACTTCCTATCTGGCTGGAGGGCTGTGGCTGACGCTGCTCCTGCTGCGACGCCGCCGAGGCAACCGGCAGGAGGCGCCGTGAAGCGCCGCGTGTGGCTCCTGCGCGGCGCTCAGCTCGGCGGGGTCACGACCCTGCTCGGGCTCGTCGGACTCTTGATCATGGGCTCCGGCATCGTGCCGATCAAGGCAAGCTCGGGACACTGGCGGATCACGGCTGCCCTATTGGACTTCGCCAAACGCCGCTCGGTTTCGACGCACACTTTGGCAGCGACCACTCTACCCAACCTGACCGATCCGGCGCTGATCTTGCGCGGCGCCGGCCACTACGAGGGCGGCTGTCGTCCGTGCCACGGTAGCCCAGAGCTGCATCAGCCGCGCATTGCTCGCGCGATGACACCGCTTCCTCCGTACCTGGCGCCGCGCATCTCCCGCTGGGACGCGAGCGAGCTCTTTTACCTGGTCAAGCACGGCATCAAGTTTACCGGCATGCCCGCCTGGCCGGCTCAGCAGCGCGACGACGAAGTTCATGCCGTGGTCGCGTTTTTGCTCGAAATGCCCAAGTTGGACGTGTCCCGCTACCAGCGGCTCGTACACGGCGAGCAGCGGCCGAAGAGCTCGAACATTCCGCTGGCCGAGCTTCCGGAGACCGACAAGGTACCCGGCGCGGTAGAGCGCAGCTGCGCCCGTTGCCACGGTCACGACGGTCAGGGCCGCGGACTTGGCGCGTTCCCCAAGCTGGCGGGCCAACAGGCTAACTACCTAGTCGGGGCCCTTCGAGCCTACACCCAAGACAAGCGTCACAGTGGCATCATGCAGCCGGTTGCGGCGGGGCTAACCGAGCCAGAGATTCTACGGCTGGCTGACTACTACGCGAGCCTTGCTCCCTCACGGCCCGAAGCGGATACCGACAAAGCCCAGGCTGAGCGAGGAGCGTGCATCGCCGACGAGGGCGTGCCCGGCGTGGGCGTGCCCGCCTGCAAGGAATGCCATGGGCCAACTCGCCACGCGCGTAACCCCGCTTATCCAAACCTGGCGGGCCAGTACGCGAGTTATCTCGAGCTGCAACTGCAGCTGTTCAAGCGCCAGCAGCGCGGTGGCGCCGCCTATGCCCATCTCATGCAGCACGTCGCCGGCCGATTGAGCGAGCAACAGATGCGCGATGTAGCTGCGTACTACGCTTCGTTGAACCCCGAGGACGTGAACCGTGAGTAAGCGACCCTCGCTGTGTCTCGAATTTCGACCCTCAGCGTCGTAGCCGCTCTCAGCGCGATCCGACGCATCTTCATTGCCTTTGCAGCTGCATCGAGCCGCTGGCAAGCCTTACTCGAGAACCTGGGGCTCGCACTGATCTGCGCTGCGCGATGCCCTAAACCTTGGGGGACCGGCAACTACTCCGCGTGGGCGGCGCAGATGTCGGCCACGCAGCGACCGGCCTGGCACGTGGAATTGCGCGAATTGCCGTGGCCGTTAGTCGTGCATTCGGAGCTCAGCGTGCACGACTCGCCCGGAGTGAGCGTCGCGGGCGGAACGCAGACGCCCGCCGAGTTACTCGAGCACGAGCCGCTCTGGCACGCGGAGTCCGCGTACTGACACGCTTCACCGTCGGCAAATGGCGCGCCACACACACGGGGCTCGCCGTTCTGGCACGCGCCACTCGCGCATTCGAGATGGCTCTGGCAAGGCGCACCGTTCACGACCTTCGCAGCGCACACGGCGTCGTCCGACGTCCCCGTCCTGAGGCACAGTCCGCTTCGGCACACTTCGCTCGAGCGGCAGGCCGACCCGTCGCTCAGATCGTTCACGCAGCGCGGCCTGGGAGCGCCGGCAGAAGTGTCGCACATTAGGGAATCGAAAGCGCTTTCGTACTCGCCATCGGCATCCGGCGGCCGTCGAAGATGGCACAGGCGCGGCACCGTAGAGCGGAAGTTTTCGTCGCCGCTGGCGTCGCACTCTTCGCCAAGCCCGACCAGCGCGATGCACACGCCCGCTTCACTGCCGTCCCAAGCGCACGCGCCCTCGCGGCAGTCGCTGATTCCACCCTTGTATCCGACGGGATGCTCGCACGGTTCACCGAGGGAGCGAGTACCAAGGAAGACCCCGCCGAGTGAATAGAGTTCGACACTGTCGAGCTTCAACGCACGAAATGGTTCTTCCAGGCACTCGGGTTCCGGCTCGCGCAGACGCTGGAACAGCGCCTGTGCCGCGTGACCGTCATACGTGAAGTCGCCCGCTGCGACGGCTGCTGGGAGATCCACGAGGAATCCGCTTGGCTCGCATGCCGTCGCGACGGTCTCGCGGTAGCGCAGGACGGTCGCCGAATCACACGCGCAGCGCTCCATGTATGTCGAAAACTCGTTGATCCAGCGTTCGCAGAATTCGTCCACCGTCGGCGGTGTTCCGCCCGTCCCGGCGCTGCCGGCGCTGCTGGCACTGCCGCCGCTGCTCGCCTTGCCGCCCGAGCCCGCACTTTCCGAACTCCCGGCAGAGCCTGGACTGCCTCCTTTCGCGTGGCTGTCTTCAGACGAGCCGCACGCAAGCAGGGCGAGCGAAATAGGCGTGAACGCCTGCCGAGACAACCGCCACATCATGCTCGATGACTACCATGCCAGCTGCTAGCGCAGGAACTCGGCCACCTTGCGAGGTGCGTTGAGGGATCGCGATCGCCCGACAAAAGCGGCCGGCGGCGCGTTGGCACCCAACGTGCTTGCGTCGCAGGCAGGAGGCACACTCATGACGCTCAAGTTCAAGGATCTCGAAGTCAGCGACTTGATGACGAGAAATGTCGTCTCGGTGCGCGCGAGCGAGCCGTTGAGTACGGCCGCGAAACGATTGTGGGACGGCGACTGTGGCGCTATCCCCGTGCTCGAAGACGAAGGCGAGCGCGTCGTCGGCATGATCACGGACCGTGACATCTGTATGGCAACCTGGTCGCGCAATCGTGCCCCGAGCGCGATCCTCACTGCAGAAGCCATGTCCCAAGGGCTGATCTCATGTAGCCCCACGGACAGTATCGATGCGGCGGAGGGCACCATGCGCTCCGGCCAAGTGCGCCGGCTTCCGGTGCTTGATTCCGAGCGGAGGCTGGTCGGCATTCTTTCCATCACGGACATCGCGCGCGTGGCGAGAGAACGCTCCGCGACTCGGCCCGGCTTCGACGTCTCACCGTTGCAAGTCATCGATACACTGAACATGATCACCAACAACAAGCTCAAAACGACCGCGCACGGGCGTGTGAGCGAGTCGTGACTCACGGTGACAAAATGCATCGTCACAGGGAGTGAGGTCTCAGCCGTTTGTGACAGATCAACAAGGCCGGTGGTGTATCAACGGCTCGCTACCAAGCGCAATGAGAACATCGGCGTGGTAGCCCACACGTTTGGCGCGGCGGTTGCCTCCTTCCAGCAGCCGGAGGCTGCCATGAAAGCCTGCGACGTTCGCCGCAACGAGTACGAACGATGCTTCGAGGTCAAAGAATTGCGAGGGCGTTGGACGACACGGTCAAAACGCTGTTCGCTGAAGCTTTACGCGGGTTGCGTGACCTTACACAGACTGACGACGCGCGGGTGCATGGCACTCGCAAGCACCTGAAGCGCCTGCGAGCCTTGGCGCCCCTGCTGGATGCGCTCGAAGGCGAGCGCCTTTCCGATGCGGATCGCTTTGCCCTGAGAAACGTGGCGCGCAGCCTGGGCCGCGCCCGGACCCCAGCCGCGGAAGCGGAAGCCTGGCTCGAAGTTTGGCCATCTGCCGAATCTGGCACTACGACCGCTGTGGGGAGAATGCTCCAAGCGCGGCGCGCGCCAGCAGCTGTCGTCCAGCGCCGGCTGCAACGCAGTGAGAGAGTCCTGGCGGGCTTGGGCGAGCGAGTCATCACTCGTTCGTCGACGCTCAGCGCGGCCGAGGACTACGACCATGAGCGGTTGTTGAAGAATCTGCGCCGCGCATATCGGAAGGGGCGTCGCACGATGCAAAAGGCGCGGGCTGCACCCTCCTGGGAGCGATTACATGCGCTTCGTCGCGCGAGTAAGTCCCATGGTTATCAGTTGCAGTTCCTGGAGCTATTCTTCGAGCAGCGAATCAAGCCCGAACGCTCGAGACTGGCCCGCTTGGCTGACACCCTGGGCGGTCACCACGATCTCGGTGGAATCAAGCGCTATTTGGAGGAGCAGCCTGCCTTCGTGCAGAACCCAGGCGGTCGAGAAACTCTGAAGAAGGTGCGCCGCCGTCTCAGAACCCTGAGGAGACGATGCCTCAAGGTGGCGAGCAAGAGTTTTCGGGAGCGCCCCCGAGCATTCGAGGACCGCATCCGCGGTTACTTCGAATCCTCCGCTTTCGAACGCGACTGAACGGCGACGCGCGGTGCGCGATAAGGCGCACGCAAAAGGCACTACGCATGCAGCGGCGAGCTCGCAGAGGTGCCAGATGTACTACTACTATCCCTCGTATGGATTCTTCGGGATGCACGTATTTTGGTGGGCGTTTTGGATAGTTGGTCTAGTCCTCTTGTTTGCTCTGGCCACGCCCGTCCGGCGTACCACCTGGCGTGAACTCAGCGTGACGCCCTTGTCGGTGCTTCAACGCCGCTACGCCGCGGGCGAGATCTCCACTGCCGAGTATGAAGAAAGAAAGGCCGTTCTCGAGCGTGATAGCCGCTCCTCTCCTGACCCCCAGCCCAGTGGCAGTGGGCGAGTGGCCCCACTCGCCGGTCCTCCAGTATGAAACTCGTCGGATGGCGTAGGTGCGGTTGATCCCAATTGCGTTATCGCCGCCCTTGGCCACCACGAAACGCACATCGCAGACGATGGTTGCCGCGGGCTTCGACGTCAGCACGCCCCTGAGCGACGACCACCTGATCCAGGTGCCCGACGTCGAATTGCGGACCGAGTCAGTTGCACGCCGGTCGCGTTTGCGTTCCCATTTGCTGCGTCGCACCTGGTACTCAATACGAACGGCTGGTCGAGGCTGGCCACGTCTTTTACTCAGCGGGTCGTCAGAAAGCAGCCCAGCTCGTCCGGGCGAGGGCGGCCTCGAACGCGGCGTCGTCGCTTTTCGCGACCAGGCTTGCTCGCTCGTTCGTAGATCCAAGCACATCTGGCGCGGCAACGTTGCGCGCAGAAGTGGTCGGCACAGATCGCGTCCAAGTCTACGTTCATCAGTACGGCTGAGGGACCTGCACGCTCGAGCTCGTCATCGGACGTCGAAATGATTTGGACGGGGATCTTGGTCGCTTTTTCTCGCGGCAGCGGTCGCCGCGCGCGGGGCGGCAGAGAGCCGACCGGCGGGGCTCTCCCGCTTGCCACTCGCACTCGGCTACTGTAGATCACCCGAGGTGAGGGTGCCGTCGGCCGCACTGGCCGGCTCCTGATCGACGACTCGCGGACTTTAACGCATGCAGCGACACTCGCGACTACGCAGACCCGGGCCGCGCACACGCCGAACGATGGTCGGTTTAGCCACGCTCGCCCTCGTGTCGTTGATCGGTTGCGGGCGCGGAGTGAGCCGGGAGCCGATTCGTGACACCGGTACCGGCGGCACTGCAGGAAACGCCCAGAGCGGCACGGCGGGAGGCGCGACAGGTGAAAGCGGCAGTGGGAGCTCGACCACACCGATGGCCATCGCCGGTGAAGGTGGTGAGGGCAACTCGCCCATCGACAGCGCGGCGGGGGACTTCGGGGCTCCGCCGGAGATAGCTGGCGCAGGCGGCAAGAACAGTACTGCCATCGGGGGCGGGGGCGGCGTAAGCGACCCTCACGCCGGAACGTCTGGTGGCGACCACGGTGGTCAGGCGGGGCGCTCCGGAGGGGGTGATACGGGCACCTCCGGAGCGAACAACGCGGGCGCGTCCGGCGGCGGTGACGCAGGCACATCCGGCGCCAGCGGCGGGACAACGACGGGCGGCAGCAGCGGCTGCTCTGCGGGTAGTCCGTTCGAGACACCTCAGCTGGTGCGCGGCCTTGCGACGGGCGCTAGCCGGCTGCGCTTTGGCTCGAATGAAACCACAGGCTATTACGCTCGCTACTATTCGACCTCGCACTTCGACTTGCTCATGACCGTGCGTGGAACGCTCGACGCCTCGTTCGGGATGGAGAGGGTCGTGCTTTGGACCGGCGACTGGGACTTCAGCCCCGCGGTCAGCTCGGACGGTTCCACCATCTTTTTCGAACGGCGTGTCAACGACGGCCCGTGGTGGATCTATCAAGCAACCTGGAATGCGGGCGAGACCAGGTTCGAGTCCGTCGTACCCGTGTCGGGCCTCGAGCAGGACGACTCTGGGCCATTCCTGACGCGGGACGGCAATACGCTCTACTTTCAGAGGCGCCTCGAGGGGAGGGCTAGCATCGCAACCGCGGAGAGGCAGGGCCAAGGCTTCAACAACGTCACGATTGTAAGCTTCGCTGGGCTCGATCCCCAGTATTTCCCGGTCGTCTCCGCTGACGAACTCTCGCTCTACTTCGCCGTTCCGAACGGCCCCACTCTGGACTCGGAAACCGACATTTGGAGGGCAACCAGGATCTCCAAGCAAGAGAAGTTCAGCGCCCCCATGAAGCTCACTGAGCTCAGCACCACGGACAACGAGGTACCAAGCTTTTTATCCGACGACAACTGCCGTCTTTATTTCGATCGAAACACGAGCACGCCGTTCAACTGGGGTGCGATCAACCAAGCAGTGTGGGTCGCGACGCGGCAGCCTCTACATTAGTACTAGTCCGGACGATCACCGCAGCAGATCGAGTAAGCGTTGACGTCAGCAGTCGCATCAATGCATGCAACGTTCACCTTCGTGAGCTCGGCATTCAATTCCATGGACAACAGGCCGTGCACGCTACAATAGCCGCCCGCGGTCACCGCCGTATGGTGAGCAGGACACGTTACCAGAGCACTACCGATAGAACTGGCACGTTCAGTATGACAGTCGCTGAAGGCCTCTGCTACCGTGACGCAAACGGCGTAGGTAGTGACCGAACCACTCACGCAGGTGGCCCGCCAGCCCGCAGGCTTGCTTCCCGCTACGTCTGGAATGGGCCGTGATCGGTAGAGCATCCCGCCCCCGGTACATTCGCCTCCGCCGCCGATCGCGACCATCCCTGTCCCGCAAAATACGTCGCTGTTGCTGTTGCTGCTCGAGGTCTGCAAGATTTGGGTGCCGATCGCATCGGAACAAACGGCATAGGCCATCGTCATTTGGGCGGCGCGCCCCGCTACCCGCACCGTCTCCGGGTTGGGCGAGTCCTGCGGCTCCGGGACCACGGACCGCAACCCCCCGCTGCCGATGCTTCGAGCGCCGGTACCGATCACCCAGGGCTTATCCGCCGGACATTCGACAGTTGCCTCGACCCAGCCACTAGCCGTCACGAGCTCGAATTTCGGGCCGCCGCTACCATCGTCGCCAGCCTGTCCGACTTTCCCAGCCGTCGCGCCGCTGGTGCCGCCCAAGCCGCTGGCAGCGCTGGTGCCACCCACGCCGCTGGTGCCGCCCAAGCCGCTGGTGCCGCCCAAGCCGCTGGTGCCGCCCAAGCCGCTGGTGCCGCCCAAGCCGCTGGTGCC
>DATEPG010000369.1:0-22231 GCA_035273265.1 Polyangiaceae bacterium | reverse complement strand
CGATGCACGGCGACGAGCAGAAATTTCCGGAAGATACCGTGGCCGAGTTGCGCGTGCTTCGGACCGAAAAATACAGCTCAATCGCGCTCGTGACCGAATCCAAGCGCGAACTCGTCTCGGGCGACCTGGCCGTTTCCCGTCCGGGGGAGTAAGCTCCGCCCGGAGCTCGTGGCTCTGGCTTGGCCGTTTTGAATGAGTAAAAATCGCGTCTTCTTTCCGCAAGAAGCGCTCGACCGCTGGCTCGGAAACGGTGAGGTCGAGCTCAGCCAAGGCTTGCTTACGATCAAGACCGAACGCCGCCGCTTTCGTCTGGTAGAAGCCGCGCGTGTGGTGGCAGAAGTCAGTGGTCTGCCCGACCCCCACGAGGTGATGGGCAAAGTGAAGACGGTCGGCTTCTTGAGTGAACTTGGCGCCTCGCTGCTCGGTCAGTCGATGGTGATTGCAGACAACGCGTACGAAATCGTCCCCGGCTGGCTAGGTTCGCCAATCGGGACCTTTGCCGAGCATCGGGCCGAGCATTCCGGCACGCCTGTACCTCGGGCCACCGCGCCCGCCGGGAGTGACGAAGAGTTGCTGGCGTCCTTCCTGGTGCGCAACCTGTAAGCGAGCGCCATGGCCGACATCGCCACGATTGCATTCTACCTCGGGGTCATCGCCTATTCGGTCGCCGCGACGCTGTTCTTTCTGGAGCTGGCGCGGAAAGACGGTGGCGTCGTGCGCGCCCAGTGGGCGCCGCGCCTGCTCGCCCTGGGCGGCGTGCTGCACGCGATCCACGTGCTGACCGCCAGCCTGCTGTCCCACGTGTGTCCGATTGATTCGCTGCATTTCGCGCTCAGCTTCACGGCCTTGATTGCGGTGGGCGCGTATCTCGCTCTGCGTGAGCGGTTGCGCTTGTCGGCGCTCGGCGCGTTCATCGCGCCGATCGCGCTCACGTTCTTGGTCGGCGCGCAGTTCGTGGGCCAGAGCAGCGAGGCCGCGCTCGGTGTGTCGCGTACCCTGCTCATGTTTCACATCGCGGCCAATGTGCTCGGCATTGGCCTGTTTCTGATCGCAGGTGCTGCCGGCTCCGTTTATCTCTTGCAGGAGCGCCGCTTACGCACCAAAAAGCGCGTGGCCTCCATGGGTTCGCGCCTGCCGCCGCTCGAAGCGCTCGACACCACCACGCATCGCTTGCTGCTCGCGGGCTTTCCGTTACTCACCTTTGGCGTGGTCACCGGCGCCGTGTTCAGCCATCAATTGACCAACCTGAGCGGCGCGGAGTCGCTGCGCTCCTTGCTCGGTTACGCCACCTGGATCTTGCTGGCCGCCGTGCTGGTACTGCGAAAAACCGCTGGTTTTGGTGGGCGGAAGGCCGCCTACGGCACGATCGTCGGCGTCGTTTGCATGCTGCTCGTCCTGCTGATGTACGTCGTGCGTAGCGGTAGCGGGGGCAACCTGTGATCGTCGTCGTCGGTCTCTCGCACCGCACCGCGCCGATCGCGGTGCGCGAGAAGCTGGTGCTGGAGGCGGCAGGCTTGCCGGACTTCTTGCGTGCTCTCGTGCAGCGGCCGCAAGTGGGGGAGGCGTTGCTCGTCTCCACCTGCAACCGCGTCGAACTCGTCGCCGCTGGGCGCTCGGGCTTCGATTCGGATTTGGGGCAAGTCGCCAAAGCCTGCACGGATGCGCTCGCCGAACACTCGCCCGGCATCGCCCCGCACCTCTATGCGTACGTCGGCGGCGCGGCAGTGAGGCACCTGTTCCGTGTCGCGGCATCGCTCGACTCGATGGTCCTGGGTGAGCCGCAGATTTTGGGGCAGGTCAAGGAAGCGTACGAGGTCGCGCGCAAGGCCGGCACGGTCGGTTCGGTGCTTCACCGTACGTTGCCGCGCGCGATCCGCGCCGCCAAACGCGTGCGCACGGAAACCGCGATCGGCAGCGGGCAAGTCTCGGTGCCGAGCGTTGCGGTCGACCTGACGCGCGAAATATTCGGCGATTTATCGGGCCATTCTGCGCTCTTGGTCGGCTCGGGGGAAATGGCGGAGGCCGTCGCGCGGCTGCTCAAAGTGGGCGGGGCGTCGGTGGTCGTCGTCGGCCGTACGCTGTCTCGGGCGGAGGAGTTGGCGAGCGCCGTGGGCGGTACGGCACGCCCGTGGAGCGCGCTGCAGCAAAGCCTGGTCGAAGCCGACGTGGTGGTGACCAGCACCAGCGCACCGCACTTCGTGGTCGATTACGAGATGGTCAGCGCCGCGCGGCGCGCGCGGCGCGGCAAGAACCAGTTCTTCATCGACTTGGCCGTCCCACGTGACGTCGAGCCGCGCATCGAATCGCTCGATGGAGAGTTCCTG
The DNA here is from genome assembly GCA_035273265.1 of Polyangiaceae bacterium. Lineage (GTDB taxonomy): Bacteria > Myxococcota_A > Polyangia > Polyangiales > Polyangiaceae > PMG-095. Next base: position 19,907 of record DATEPG010000369.1, on the reverse strand, counting down.
TACAACATCGACGATCTGTCGAAGGTGGTGTCCGACTCACTGTCCACGCGTACGCGCGAGGCCGCTTCGGCCGAAGCCATCGTTGGTCGCGAAGCAGAGGGCTACGACCGCTGGGCCGATGCCGAGCAGGCCACGCCGACCATCGTTCAGCTGCGCGGGCGGCTGACCGCCGCGCTCGAAGAGGAGCTTTCGCGAAGCCTGCGCGGAAAGCTCAGGCACCTATCCGCGGACGATCGCGCGGCACTACTCAAAATGACGGAATCTGCAGTCAATCGCTTACTTCATCAACCGACGATTCGCTTGCGTCAGGCGGCGCTAGATCGCGCCCAGGACAGCTTGTCCTTGGAGCAACTCAGCGCTGCCATCAGCGAGCTGTTTTCGTTCGACGCCGAGATCGAAGCCGTGCGTTCTACGGAGAGCACGCCCCCGCAGGCGGAATCGGAGTCCGACTCCGACGCCGAGAATTCGGGACTTTCGCTCGCGCCCAAAGCCCGCGTCGTGGCTTCTCGTAGTTGATCGTGTACCGACTTTTTTTTCAGGGCGTCCTGCGTTGGCTGCCGACCGAGTGGGTCCACCACGTGGCGCTCGCGGGTTTGCGCTGGTTCATGCTGCTGTTCGGGGGAATCGCGCGGCTGCTGCTGCGCACGAGCGATCCGAAGCTGAGCGTCGACGCACTCGGCTTGCACTTCGCGCATCCGATCGGCTTGGCGGCGGGCTTCGACAAGAACGCGACCGCCTACGAGGCTCTCGCCGCGCTCGGTTTCGGCTTCGTCGAAGTCGGCACGGTGACTGGTCAGGCGCAGCCGGGCAACCCGAGACCGCGGCTTTTTCGGCTGCCTGCCGATCGCGCGCTGATCAACCGCATGGGCTTCAACAACCTGGGGGCGAGCCGGGTCGCTGCGCACCTCACGGCAAGACGCAGCGTGCCGATCGGCGTCAACATCGGAAAGACCAAGGTCGTCAGTGAAGAGAACGCGGCGAGTGACTACGTGGCCAGCACGCGTTTGCTCGGGCCACTCGCGGACTACCTGGTCGTCAACGTGAGCTCTCCGAACACGCCGGGTTTGCGCAACCTGCAGACGGTCGAGCTCTTGCGTCCGCTGCTCCGGGCTGTGCAGGCGGAGCTCGGCAAGGGCTCCAAGCGGACCCCCTTGCTCGTGAAAATCGCGCCCGATCTGAATGACGCCGACATCGACGCCATCGCCGATCTCGCTCTGGAGCTCGAGCTAGACGGCATCATCGCGACCAACACCACCATCTCGCGTTCCGGCCTCCGCAGCTCCTCGGGCGAGATCGAAGCCTGCGGCGCGGGCGGTCTCTCCGGCGCGATCCTGAAAACGCGCTCGCTCGAAGTGCTGGAGCGTCTGTACCGCCGCGTGGGTAAACGTTTGACGTTGATCTCCGTGGGCGGCATCGAGACCGCGGAAGACGCCTGGGCTCGCCTTTCGGCGGGAGCGGCCCTGGTGCAGATCTATACCGGCTTCGTCTACGGAGGTCCGCTCGTGGTCTGGTCGCTGCAGCGTGGCTTGGCGCGGCTTTTGCGCGCGTCGAAGTTCGGGTCGATCGCGGAAGTGGTGGGCAGCGCGGGGAGCTGAGAGCAAGCGGCTGGGCGGCATCACGAAGGGGTATCGAGCAGGGCATCACGCGCGGCAGAGCGATGACCGTGCTCGAGGTTCTCGACGCTCGAGGGCTGTGTGCACTCCCGCCGGCCCGATTGCGGGAGCACCCTGCAGCGCGGCGCAGCCGGGCGTCAGTCGCTCGAAATTAGCAGAATCTGGAAACTCGCCTTGCGGGAGCCCGGCACTCGATCTAGGTGGGGTCAGCCTCCGGATGACCCCATGAGCAACGAATACCTCGACCGCGGCGTGTCTCCGACCAAGGAAGACGTGCACCGCGCCATCGCCAAGCATTCGGCGGGCGAGGTCCCAGGCGCGTTCTGCAAAGTGATTCCAGATCCGGCGGGCGATCCGCAAATGGTGGCGGTGATGCACGCGGATGGCGCGGGCACCAAGTCCTCGGTCGCCTATTTGTGGTACGCCGAGACAGGTGATCCGAGTGCGTTCACCGGCATCGCTCAAGATTCGCTGGTGATGAACACCGACGATCTGCTGTGCGTCGGTGCCACCACGGGCTTTCTGGTCAGCAACACCATTGGCCGCAACGCGCATCGCGTGAAGGGTGACGTAATCTCCGCCTTGATCGACGGCTACGAGTCGTGCGCCGCGATGTTGCGTGAACACGGCATCGAAATCACGCTGACCGGTGGCGAGACGGCGGATGTAGGCGATCTGGTGCGCACCGTGATCGCCGACTCGACGGTGTTTGCGCGGGTTCCTCGGACCGCCGTGGGCGACTATTCGCGCGTCGCACCCGGAGACCTGATTGTCGGGTTGTCCTCGACCGGCAGGGCCAGCTACGAGAGTCGGGAGAATTCGGGCATCGGCTCCAATGGACTGACGTTGGCGCGGCACGCGCTGCTCGCGCATTCCTATGCCGATCGCTTCCCGGAGAGCTACTCGGAGACCATTGTTGCGAGCAAGGTCTACTGCGGCAAATTTCAACTGAAGGATGCCTTGCCAGGCAGCCCGTACGACGTAGCTTGGGGTTTGCTCTCGCCCACGCGCACCTATCTACCGATCGTGCGCGCGATCTTGGCATCGACCTTCGCCGCCGAAGTAACGGGGATCCTGCATTGCAGCGGTGGTGGGCAGACCAAATGCCGCAGTTTCGGGCGCGGGCTGCACTACGTGAAAGACTCGCTGTTCCCCACGCCCGCGCTGTTTCGAGCCATCCAAGACTCGGGCATCGAGCCCAAGCAGATGTATCAGGTGTTCAACATGGGGCATCGCCTGGAGCTGTACGTGCGCCCAGCAGCGGCGGCGGGCGTGATCGACGCGGCTGCGCGCTACGGGGTCGAAGCCAAAATCATCGGCCGAATCGCAGCCAATCCTGGCTCCGAAGGCAATCGCGTGACGATTGCCGCGCACGGGCAAACTCACGAGTATACCTGAGCCGCGCCGCCTCCCGAGAACCATGGCACGCACGCATTTCACTTACGCTACTCGCAAGAGTGCTCTGGCCCTCGCCCAATGTCGCGCGCTGGTCGCGGTACTGCGCAAGTTGCACCCGGAGTTTACCTTCGAGGAGCTACAGGTCGTGACCACCGGAGACCGCATTCAAGATCGCGCGCTGAGCGAGATCGGCGGTAAGGGCCTGTTCATCAAGGAGATCGAAGAAGCCTTGCTCGACGGTCGCGCCGACTTCGCCGTGCATTCGTCGAAGGACGTGCCGCCCGAGCTCGCTCCGTCGCTGAGCGTGGAATGCTTTCCCGAGCGGGCGGACGCGCGCGACGTGCTCGTGACCCGCTCCGGCGCAAACTTCGCAGCGTTGCCCGAGGGGTCGACCATCGGCACCTCATCCTTGCGTCGCCGCATTCAACTCAGCGCGTTGCGCCCTGATTTGCAGTTTTCGATCCTGCGCGGCAACGTCGATACGCGCATTCGCAAATGCCGCGCAGGCGAAGTGGAAGCGATCGTCTTGGCGCGCGCCGGTATGCTTCGCCTGGGCATCGAGAACGAAGCCAGCGAGGTGCTGTCCGCCGAGCGCTCGTTGCCAGCGGTGGGCCAGGGCGCTTTGGCGGTCGAACAACGCGCAAACGACGCCGACGTTGCCGCGCTGCTCGCACCGGCGTCGCACCCTGAAACGAAAATTGCCGTCCTAGCCGAGCGTGGCGTGATGCGCGCGGTCGAAGGCAACTGCCAAACCCCGGTCGCCGCCTACGCCGTGCGAGAGGGCGCCGAAATCTACCTCCGCGCGCTGCTCGCCGACCCCGACGGCGCGAATTTGCGCAAAAACCAAGTCCGCGCCTCCTGGCCAAGCAGCGACGCCGAAGCGACCGCGCTGGGCGAGACCCTCGGACGCCGCCTGCGTAGCTAATCGCTCGCTGTGCTCGGGGCCGCAGAACCCCTGTCTAGATCCAGAAATGGAGTTCGGATCCGAACTGGCATTTTGGCCGCGCAAAGCAGGTCCGTCGGGTCGAAGCACGCGGGCACTCGGCATACCGCGAGCTGCGATGCCGGATCGCGATCGCCCTTCTCTCCCCCGACCCCCATGATATGGTCCGCGCCATGCTCCTCCGGAACCTAGTCAAGCTCTCCCTATTGACTGCGCTCGTCGTCCCGAGCGCGCTTTCGCTCACCGCCTGTAACTCCGGCAACGAGGTCAAACACGCGCAGATCAAAGCCGGCGAGATGCCTGAAAAGGGCGAGTGGCAGGGCGTGTATTACGATCGCACCTACGGCTACTTGCATCTTTTGGTCGACGGTAAAACCGCGCAGGGCGCCTGGCGCACGGGTGGCGGTGATGCCTTCGGCGAGCTGCAGGGTGAAGTCGACGGGAACGTGCTGCGCTACACCTGGACGCAGCACAAGATCGGGCAAATTGGCGCCGAAGCCAACAGCAACGGCAAAGGCTACTTCGTGTACAGCATCCCCAAAGAGGGCGAAGCACACCAGATCGCCGGTGAGTGGGGCCTCGGCGAAAGCGACGCCGGCAACAGCTGGAAGGCCGTCAAGCAGACCAACATGCAGCCCAACCCGAGCTCCGTGAAGCCAGATGAGATCGAGGGCAAGGTCAACGCGGGCGGCTGGGACGACGAGGGCGGCGACAAAGGCGGGGGCAAAGGCGAAAAGAAGCCCGACGGCGACGCTCCCGAGGAGAAGTAGTCCGTGCCGGGTGATGCAGCAAAGGGGCTTCAGTTCAAGGAATCCCCGATTTTCGAACGCGGTTCTCCGGGCCGCAGCGGCGTTTCACTGGGCGCGCTCGACGTGCCCAGCGTCGATCTGAAGCGAGCGCTTCCCGGTCTCGAGCGTAAGTCCCCCGCGGGCCTGCCCGAGGTCAGCGAGCCCGAAGCCATTCGTCATTTCGTGCGCTTGAGCCAGTGGAATTTCAGCATCGACACGCAGTTCTACCCACTGGGCTCGTGCACCATGAAGCACAACCCGAAAGTGAACGAGTGGGCCGCACGGCTCGATGGCTTCGCCAACCTGCATCCGCTCACACCGCCGCATTTGGCGCAGGGCGCGCTCGAGTTGATGGTGCGTCTGCAGGCGCTGCTCGCCGAAATCGTGGGTATGGACGCCGTGAGTCTGCAGCCCGCCGCTGGCGCGCAGGGCGAGCTCACGGGGCTAATGATGATCCGCGCCTATCACCAGAGTCAGGGCCGCTCACCGCGCAAAATCCTGATCCCCGACAGCGCGCACGGCACCAATCCCGCGAGCTGCGCGTTGAACGGCTTCGAAGCCGTGCCCTTTGCGTCCGGACCGCAGGGCATCGTCGAACCAGAGACGCTCGCACGCGCGCTGGAAGCGGCTGGCGGGGACGTCGCGGGCCTGATGATGACCAACCCGAACACGATCGGACTGTACGAGAGCGCGATGCCCAAGCTCGCGCAGTTGGTGCATGAAAAGGGCGGGCAAGTGTACGGCGACGGCGCCAATATGAACGCGGTTCTCGGCCGCGCGCGTCCCGGCGACGCGGGCGTGGACATCATGCAGTACAACCTGCACAAGACCTTCACCACGCCGCACGGCGGTGGCGGTCCCGGCTCCGGTCCTGTCGCTTTCAAGCGGCATTTGGATCCGTTTCAGCCGGCGCCCGTCGTGCGCGGTGAAGGTGGCAAATTCATCATCGAGCACGATCGACCGCAAACGGTCGGGCGCGTGCGCTCGTTCCTGGGCAACTTCGGGATGATGGTGCGCGCCTATAGCTACATTCGCGAGCTGGGTGCGGAAGGCCTGCACAGCGTGAGTGATTTGGCGGTGCTCAACGCAAACTACGTCGCGGCCTTGCTGCGTGATGTCCTGCCGTTGGCCTTCGAAACGCCGATGTTGCACGAAGCGGTCTTCACGGACAAAGCGCTCGAAGCGAAGACCGGGGTCAAGACTTTGGATTTGGCCAAGCGCTTGATCGACTACGGCTATCACCCGCCGACGGTGTACTTCCCGCTGGTGGTGCGTGGCGCGCTGATGGTCGAACCGACCGAGACCGAGACCAAGCAAACCATCGACTCGTTCGTGGCCGCCGTGAAGGCGATCGTGAAAGAGGCGGAGGAGTCGCCGGAGCTGGTCAAGGGTGCGCCTCACCTGACGCGCCTGGGCCGGTTGGACGAAGCGCGAGCAGCTCGCAAGCCGCGCCTGCGTTGGTCCGCGGTTTCGAGCTCCGCCTCGGACAACAGCGGAAGTGCGTGAACAGTCGTCGCGTAGCGCGCGGGTCAGCCGATGACCGCGCGCAGCGCCGACATTTCAATCGCACAGCTCCTCGTCTTGCAGCAGCGGAGTCACGGCTCGGGGCGGCTGCTGCAAAATCTGGGCGACGGCTTCTTGTATCGAAAGAACCCGTTCTTTCGCCGAATTCGCGATGCGGCGCGTGCTCGGGGGATCGGCTTCACGCTCACTGATCCTGGGGACTACTTTGCCTTCCCTTTGGTCGCGCTCGATACGGTGCTGAAGACGCGCAAGATCCCGTATCGGGCAAACTACGCCGCGCTTTCGGCCTTCGAGCGCGCGCGGCCAGGCTTCTTCACGCTGGCCGATCTGCAGAAGAATCGGCCTCTACCCAACTACATCTTGCACGAGTCGGCACACGCGCTTTCGTATCACGAGCTTTTCGGTCGGCCGCGCGACACGCACGCGGCGCTCTCCGAACCAAGCAAGCTGGTGCACGTCGTCCTCGGCGAGGCGTACGCGATGACGGCCGAGTACTTCGCGGCCTGCGCGGTCTCCGGACCGATCCATGCCTGGTTCTTTTCGATCAACTCCTACCGCCACCGGACCCCTGCCAAGAAGGCTGTCGGTGAGCTCGTTACCGGGCTCGGCCTGCCGCTCCTGGTCTGGCTAGTGCTGGTCGCGTTCTTGGAGAACAATTTCTTCGTCGAGTCCTTGCCGATGAAGACGCTGGAACGTGCGCTCGAGCTGTACCCGCTCGGCAAGTCGCCGGCCGTCTCTCGCTCAGATCGCCTTCGCTTGTGCCACGCCCTGCGCGCCTTGATGGTGATGAACCCCGAGTTTCGCGAAGACACCGCGCGCTTGTTCCTGACCATGCACGGCTATCGTCGGAACATTCGCAGCGTGCTCGGTGGCGAACCACTCGATTCAATCGCGGCTGACGCAGATCTACAGAAAAGGCTCGCTCGGCTCGTCCGCGCGCTGTGCGCTGGCTAGCGTCTTGCCATCAATTGGCCTGGATGAAGCTGCCATCGAACACTTCCAGGCTGCTGCATTCTTTGCTGGCCGCTTCTTGCTTCGATTTGGCTGGGTCGACTTCGCAAAAGCCATCGTTCTGCGGTTGATCGGCCAGGTGCTTGGTCCGTGACTCGAGGTGCAGGCGGCGATCGGCGGCCACCGTCAGCACGTGGTCGGAGTAGGTGCGCCTGACGCACAGCGTGCCTTCGCCCGCACCAGTGCTCGGTGCGATGCCGTTCAGTGTCGTGGCGTTCGTCGAGCTGCTGAGTGTAAAGCCGTACTCGACTAGGTAAGGTTGGTGGGCCAATTGCGCGGCGCGCTTGGCCTGGCAATCGGCCACGCTACTGCATGAGTTCAGCGTCAAGTACCTCTGGCCGAATATCTCCGAGCTGGTTACGACGAAAAATTGGTCGCGCAACTGCGCCAGCTTCGATGCTCCGGGAGTGTCGCAGCCGGTGGTGTTCTCGCTGGCCGCGGTGAGCTGATAGATGCCCTCGAACGCCGAAGCGTTGCTGATGCCGCTGCCTGCGGCGTCACTGCCAGCGCCACAGGCCGTTATCGCCAAAGCTCCGCCCAAGATCCAAATGGCCCTACCGCGTTTCATCGCCGACTCCCTGAAAAAATCCGAGCGCCAGCGGGGCGCTACCTGAAAGAGATACGCGAACCGTAGCCGAAGTCTTCCCTAAGCTCGCTAGGGCGTGCGATTCGCTCAGTCGGTCGATGTTTTGCCATTCACGCGGCCCTAAGTAGCGGGCGGGTGCATCGCCTATTGCTGCGTGGCTGGATCCTGCTCGACGACGTGAATTAGTCGCCGCGATGTCGGAAACAAAGCCCTTTCCGGGGCCGGTAGGGTTCGCGCCTGACATATGGGGAGGTCGGACATAGAATCGGGACGAAGTTGGCAGGCTCGACACGCTGTCGAAATACCCGGCCGACAGAATGTCCGCACACATGGCATCCCGAACCTCGCTCGTCCAAGACGGCCTCCTCGACACGCATCGCAAGGCGCTCGCGATCAACTTGGATCCGCGGCGCTATGGCACGTTCGCCGAAATCGGCGCAGGGCAGGAAGTCGTGCGCTGGTTCTTTCGTGTGGGCGGAGCGGCCGGCACGATCGCCAAGAGTATCTCCGCCTACGACATGGCGGTGAGCGACGCCATCTATGGGCATACCGAGCGCTACGTCGCGCGCAAGCGCCTGCAGAGCATGCTCGACTACGAGCACGAGCTGAATCTACAGAGGCTACGCGAAGCGCGCGGGGACACCACCGCTTTCTTCGCGTTTTCGGACACGGTGTCGGCGCGCAATTTCGCTGGCACCAACGACTGTCACGGTTGGATCGGCGTAAAATTCCAAGCGCACCCGCGCGACCAAGACAGTCAAATCATCATTCACGTCCGTATGCTGGACGCTGAAAATCAGCTCCAACAAGAGGCGCTGGGGATCGTAGGCGTGAACCTACTGTACGGCGCGTTCTTCCTGCATCACGACCCGGAGCGCTTGGTCGAATCGTTGATTCACAACCTCACCACCGACCGCATCGAGATCGACATGATCGAATTTTCGGGCATCGAGTTCCGCAGCGTCGACAACCGCGTGATGAGCCTGAAGCTGGTGCAGCTCGGGCTGTCCGGCGCCGCCATGTTCGGTGCGCACGGCCAGGTGTTGCAGCCTTCCGAGGTGTTGTACCGTCACCCGGTGTTGGTGGAACGCGGCAGCTTTCGGCCCGTGACGCGCGTGAACATGGACATGTTGAACTCCGCGAACGAAGCGTTCAGCAAGTCCTTGGTCGAGGGTGGGACCCAGGCTGAGCCGGTCCAACTCTTGGAGATCACGATGCGCAACCTGATGGCCAGCGGCGAAATCGATTACCGCGATTTTTTGGCGCGCGCCGATATGATGGCCGCCACCGGCAAAATAGTGCTCATTTCGGACTATTTCGAGTACTACCGGTTGGCGGCCTATATTCGCCGCTACACCAATCAGCGCATCGGGATTGCCATGGGCGCCGGCAGCTTGCTCGAGCTGTTCGACGAGAAGTACTACGCACACCTGGAAGGCGGCATCCTCGAATCGTTCGGTCGCTTGTTCAAGAACGACCTCAAGCTGTACGTGTATCCGTTGCTCGACGCCGCAACCAACGAGCTAATCACCGTCGAGAATCTGAAGGTTGCCAGGGACCTCGCGAAGCTGTTCGGGCACCTCGTCGACCGCGGTTGCATTCAACAACTCGATAACTTCGATCGCTCGATTTTGCACATCTTCTCGCGGGACGCGCTCAAGCGCATCAAGAGCGGTGACTCGTCTTGGCAAGAGATGGTGCCCCCAGAAATCGCCGAGGTGATCCGCAAGCGCGGCTTGTTCGGCTACCGAGCCGCGCACGAGCCGCTCGTGGACGACCCGCAAAGACGCGCGAATTAGCGAGATTTGGCGCGGTTGGATCGTGCTCGAGCCGTGAGAACCTGGGCCAGGTCTGTGCTAATTTAGCTGTGTGTCAAGCCACAATCCGCTCGCGCTCGCAATCTACGTGCTCGGTTCGTTGCTGCTGGTCGGCTGCAATCGTGAATCACCGGCCGTGTCCTCGTCTCCGCAAGCAGTGTTGCCGTCGGCGTCGGAAGGGGCCGCTCCGGTCAAGTCTCCGTCACCCGCTACTGGCACAGCGACGTTGCTCGCTGTCGGTGCAGAGGTGCCGGATCTGGCCGCGCCGGCGCAAGACGGTACGATCGTCCACTTGCGTGCGCTGAAGGGCAAGCCCATCGTCATCTACTTTTACCCCAAGGACGATACGCCTGGTTGCACCATCGAGGCCAAGGGTATTCGCGATCAGTACGCAGAGCTCAATCGCCTTGCGGTCGTGCTCGGAGTTTCCGGAGACTCACTCGATTCGCACAAGGCCTTCGCAGAGAAATACCAGCTGCCCTTCCTGTTGCTCGATGACACCAGTCACGCGTTGGCTTCGGCCTTCGGCGTGCCGCTCTCGGGTGGGCATGCCAAGCGCGTGACGTTCGTGATCGACGCCGCTGGCAAAGTCCGCAAAGTGTTCCCCAACGTCAACCCGGACGGGCACGCAAGCGAGCTAATCGAGGCGCTCGAGGCGCTCGGCTGAGGAGCCCCGCTCCTCTGGCGGCTCGCGAAATGACCGCCGAACGCCGCGATTGTCGGGGCAACAGGGCCGGGACGGTGGTAATAGCGCCGTCAGAACATGTCGCCGACAGTCGCACCGCTGGTCTCTTGGAGTAACTGCTGATGAGCACGACAGGACTCGAAACGATCGAGCGCGCAGGCTTGGCTTACGCTTTGATCATACGGTCGCAGGCGACCAGTGACGCCAAGTACAACTTCCTCACCGATCCGAAAAGCCCGCTTCAGCTGGGTATGAATTTCTATCAGGCGGGTGAGGTGATCAAGGCGCACTACCACTTGAAGAAGCAGGTCGAGACCAACTCGGTGGTGCAGGAGTTTCTGCTCATCGCAGCTGGACGAGCCCTGCTCCGGTTGTACGATGCCGGGGATCAGAGCGAGTTTACCTCGCGTCAGCTGGAGACCGGGGACATGGTGTTGTTGCTGGCGGGCGGACACGGGTTGGATATTCAGGCAGAGACCAAAATCGTCGAACTCAAGCTCGGGCCGTACGACGGAAAAGTCAGAGACAAGGTGGTATTCGGATCATGAGCTCGAGCGACTTCATTCCGGTGTGCGAACCGCTGCTGGGCGGCCGCGAACTCGAGTACGTGACCAAAGCCGTGTCAGGCGGCTGGATTTCTTCCAGTGGCAGCTACGTTGCCGAGTTCGAGAAACAATTCGCGAACTACTTGGGCGTGCCCTACGCGGTCACCACCACTTCCGGCACGACGGCCTTGCACCTGGCATTGGTCGCGGCTGGTATCGGCGTGGGCGACGAAGTAATCATTCCGGCGTTCACCATGATCGCCTCGGCGTTCGCCGTTTGCTACACGGGCGCCAAGCCCGTGTTCGTGGATGCAGACGCGTCCAACTGGAATTTGGATCCCAGTCTGATCGAGGCCAAAATCACGGCAAAAACGCGGGCCATTATGCCGGTTCACGTGTACGGCCACAGCTGTGACATGGATGCCCTGCAGCGCATCGCCGACAAGCACGGCTTGCTCGTCATCGAAGACGCGGCCGAGGCCATCGGCTCTCGCTACAACGGACGCCTGTGCGGGAGCATCGGCGATATGAGTTGCTTTAGCCTGTTTGCGAACAAGCTCATCACCACCGGTGAGGGCGGCATGGTCGTGGCTCGCGACGAGCGCTTCATCGAGCGCTTGCGCTACTATAAGAATCTGTGTTTCCCGTTGGACGGCTCACGGCGCTACGTTCACGAAGACATCGGCTTCAACTATCGGATGCCCAACGTGTTGGCGGCTATCGGTCTGGCGCAGCTGGAGCGCGCGGACTTTTACCTCGAGCGTCGGCGTTCGAACGCGGCCCGCTACAACGCGCTGCTCGCAGGGCAGCGCGGCATCACCATCCCCCCCGAGCTCTCCTGGACCAGCAACTCGTACTGGATGTACTCGATTCTGATCGGTGACGATTTCGGCGTCAGCCGCGACGAAGTGATGGTCGCACTCAAGGCTGCCGCTATCGAAACTCGCTCGTTCTTCGTGTCCATGCATCGCCAGCCGGCGCTGAAGAAGTTCGGCTGCGATGTATCGGGTGACTACCCGGTGACCGACGATCTCGCGCGTCGTGGACTCTATTTGCCCTCGAGCTCGGGGCTCACGGACGCGCAGATCGCGCGCATCAGTGGCGCGTTGCTCGCGCTTCGAAAGTAGTTCAGTAAAACATCTTGGGTGTCTTGGCGTCGTCGCGAATCGCCTCGAAATCCGCGATGGCCATCAGAGTCACGAGCTCCTCGAAGCCGGTCTTGGGCGACCAACCGAGCAGCCTCTGGGCCTTGCTGGCGTCGCCCAGCAACAGATCGACCTCGGTCGGTCGGTAGTAGCTCGGGTCGACCGCGACCAGCACTGCGCCGGTCTTCACGTCGATCCCACGTTCGTTCTCGGCCTCGCCCTCCCAGCGTAGCTCGATGTCGAGCGCCTTGAAGGTGAGCTCGCAGAACTCTCGCACGGTGTGACATTTGCCCGTCGCGAGTACGTAGTCGTCCGGAGTCGGCTGTTGCAGTGCGAGCCACATGCCTTCCACGTACTCCGGCGCGTAGCCCCAGTCACGCTGCGCGCTGAGGTTGCCTAGGCGCAGCGTGTCCAGCTTGCCTAGCTTGATTTTGGCGGCGCCCAGAGTGATCTTGCGCGTCACGAAGCTCTCACCACGGCGCGGCGACTCGTGGTTGAACAGGATGCCGTTCACCGCATACACGTCGTAAGCTTCGCGGTAGTTCACCGTTAGCCAGTAAGAGTACAACTTGGCCACGCCGTACGGGCTGCGCGGATAGAAGGGAGTGGTTTCGCTCTGCGGCACCGCCTGTACTTTGCCGAACAGCTCGCTGGTCGATGCTTGATAGAAGCGAGCCTTGACGCCGGTCTCGCGTAGCGCATCGAGCAAGCGCAAGGTTCCTACCGCATCTACTTGCGCGGTGTACTCTGGCATCTCGAACGAGACCTTGACGTGGCTCTGCGCCGCCAAGTTGTAGATCTCGGTTGGCTGAACCTTCGCCACTAGGCGGTTCAAGTTGTTCGTGTCCAGCATATCGCCGTAGTGCAGATCGAAGCGACCGGCATAGACTGGGTTCGAATGCACGGCGTCGATGCGCCCGCGGTTGAACGAGCTCGAGCGACGAACCACGCCGTGGACCTCGTAACCCTTGCTGAGCAATAGTTCGAGCAAATATGACCCGTCTTGGCCGGTGATCCCCGTGATGAGCGCACGTTTGACGCCTGCTTCAGACATTGGGCGAGCCGATATCACCGGCCGTTGGGAGCGTCAAACTCGGCCAACCGCGCTAGAAAAGCCGGACCCGCGTGCTATCGTCTGGACGTTCTCGAAAGAGACGCCCAACTCGCCCTTGCCCTCGTCCAGAGTATGCATTCGACGACCCAGATCGCGAGAAAGAAGGCCGATTTTTCGCCTGAGTTCGCAGCCTGGGCACGGCTTCCACGCGCGGCACAATGGTGATGCTCGGCGAAGAAGCACGTGCTATCGCAGCGCCATTCATGGTCGAGCGACGGTTAGATTGGCCGAGGTACGGGGTCTGGGCCGCCGCGCTACTCACCGGCGCGCTCTTGTTCTGGCTTTCGCTGCGTTGCGATACCTTGGACTGGTTCATCTCCGAGACGCACGCCGACGTCATCTACACGGCCCTCCGCCGGTTCGGGGAGTTCCCGTACTTTTCGTTCGTCTTCAACGGCGGCAGCTATTTCATCCAAGACCCACAGAGCAATTTATTCTCCCCGGCGGTGCCGCTGATCCTGCTAGCCGGTCCGAGTATCGGCTTGCGCTTGCTGATGGGCCTGTGGGGCATCGTCGGCGTGTACGCCTTCGTGGGTTGGATGCGCCGGCGAGTGAGTCTCGAGGCGGCGCTCGTTGGCGCGGTCGCCAGCGTGACCGCCCTGGGCGTGCTTTGGCGGATCGCCGTCGGCAACGACATGTTCCTGTGGCACCTCGGTCTGCCGTTGTTGCTTTGGTCCGCGGATCGCGTGCTCAGCGAGCGTACCCTGCACAGCTCGCTCTGGTTCGCGCTGGCGTTGGGCGCGCTGATGCTCGGCCCTACGTTCCACTCGTTCACGTATTTGTTCGTGCCCTTAGTGCCGCTCTACGTGCTCCTGGAGTTGCTCCTGCTGCGCCCGAATCGGCGAGAGCTCGGCAAAATCGTCGGCCTGTTCGCCTTCGCGTGTACGCTTTCCGTGCTGATGATCAGCTTCAAGCTCGCAGCTTGGCTCAAGTTCCCCATGCAACGGCAAGTCGGCGACTTTGGCGTGTTGCCATTCTGGTCGAGCGTCCAGCAACTGTTCGATTATTCGCTGGTGGAGCGGGCGCAAGTCGTCTGTGCCAAGTTCGCGGGTAAGCCGGGCCGCTCGACTCGTGGCTGGGGGGTGGAAGAGTCCTCGACCGCACTCCCGCCGATCGCCATGCTGTTCGCGCTGCTCGGCCTGTTCGCGGCCGCGGTTTCCAAGGCCAAGCGGTGGCTTGGATTGTTCGCGCTAATCGCCTTGGTGCTCGGCCTGCTGCTCACCAGTTGGTCACCCGCTTGGGAGGCGTTTCGGCGCATGAACGGCGGCAATTTTCGCGTCGCTCAACGCTGCCTGGGCATTTCGGCCTTTGGCCTCGCGGTATTCGCGGCCCTCGGGGCCGACTTCCTGTTCACGCGCTTCAAGCGCGCCGCCTTGCCGATCGCTCTTACCAGCGTGGTGCTCATGCTCGGTTCCGCGGTCTGGTGGACCCAGGCTGCGAGCCAAACCAAAAAGAGCCCGGTCAGCGAGACGTCGGTGGACCCCATCGAACGCTCGATTGAAGAGCGTACTCTTGCATCGAAAGTGCGTTCCTTCGACAAGCTCCGGCGCTACCGGAGTCAGCGCGACATCTTGACGGGCACGGGCTACACGGACGGCTTCATGGTCGTGGGCAACGAGGAAGACCCGATGCTCTGGGTTGCGCAGCGCGCGTTACCCGTTCTTTTCGACGGGCATGCGAACATGAACGTCGGAGGTCTGAAACAGAAGCAGATTACCACTACGCATCTGCGCGTAAAAATTCGGGACTTGCCCCCGCGCAGTCGTACTTATTTGCGCGTGCAGCAGCCCGAGTTCGGGATGTCCGTGATCACGACTCCGCCGAACGCCGGGGTCCGCGTCGGGCCACAGGGGAATCTGCTGTTGGTGGAGAACCCGACGGACCAGACCATCCAGCGCGTGGTGCTGCGTGCGCAGCTTCCGATTTCTGTGTTTTGGCTGGTCATTTCGGCGCTCGCTCTCGTGGGGACGATTGCCGGCCTGTGCTGGTTCGCAGACACTCGGCGACGCCGCCTCCCCGTGACTCAGCTCCCGGCTTGAATCGAGATAGAGTTTGATGTCTGGCCACCAATTTTCCGATCTGACCGTGATCTTGCCGACGCTGAACGAGGTCGATAACCTCGAGTCGCTGATCGAGGGGCTGTGCCGCGAGATGCCCGGCTGCCAGGTGATCGTCGTCGACGACAACTCTTCCGACGGCACGCCTGATTTGGTCCTCGGAATTGCCGAGAGCAATCCGTCGCTACGGCTGATCGCTCGGCATGTCACTCCCTGCCTCACTGACTCGATTCAGGCCGGCATCGAGGCCGCTAGCACGCCCTACGTTGCCTGGATGGATGCGGATCATTCGCACCCTCCGAGGGTGATGCGAAAGCTGTGCGAGGAAGCGCGAATCTCCGGTTGCTGCATCGGCACGCGCTACGTAGACGCGAACGATTCCTTCACCATGCGCCTGCCCAAGGGCGAAATGCTCGCCGCTGGGCTGTCTGCGGTGCTGAACTTCTCGGTCAATCGCGTCTTGCGCTTGAAGATCACCGACTACACCAGCGGTTTCATCGTTTGCCGGCGAGACTTGCTGATTTCCCACGTGTTGACTGGCGACTACGGTGAATATTTCATCGAACTCGTGTTTTACCTCACTCGTCGCGGCGTCGATTTGCGGGAGGTCTACTACGAGTCACCGCCGCGATTCTCCGGCGAGTCCAAGACGGGCGCGAGTCTCTTGCCTTTGACGCGCCGCGGAATGAAGTACCTATGGCTGGTTGGTCGCCTGATGCTGAACCCGGGCAAGTCGAGCTCCTCGCGCTAGCGCGCTGCCATCGGCTCTGCCTGCCCGACACCGCGTCTTCGCGCGCCGGCCTTCCCGTGCTCGAGGCGCTCTACGCAGGGCTCTGCCAGGACCCGGCGGCGCGTGTGATCTGGGAGCCCGGGCCGGAAGGCTCACCCGAGCTCGGTGCCTTTGCCTCGGCCACCGTGCG
The DNA here is from genome assembly GCA_035273265.1 of Polyangiaceae bacterium. Lineage (GTDB taxonomy): Bacteria > Myxococcota_A > Polyangia > Polyangiales > Polyangiaceae > PMG-095. The sequence goes on along the minus strand of DATEPG010000369.1, from coordinate 3,761 downwards.
TTATCGCGAGACCGAGCTGCATACGCGGCGTTCCCTACCCAAGGCGGCCTTCGCTCGTTTGGCCGTGCGCGCCGCGATGATGCCCCGGCACGTGCTCGCACGACGGCGCTGGGAGCCACTGATCCCGCACGAGGACATCGGTTATCTGTTGACCCTCGGCGTGGCCCGGGCCGTGGTGCCATCGGCTCGGACTCGGCGTGGAAGCGAGCTTTTGGCCGAACTCGAGGCATGGTTCGTGAGCCAAGGCTGCACTGCCAGCTTCGTCGATACCGAGCTCACGAATCAACGCGCGCACGCCTTTTACTCGCGAGCAGGCTATCTCGAGCTCTCCCGAGACCACGGGCAGATCTTGTTACGAAAGACTTTGCTCACGGGACGGAGCAGATGAGCTCTGTCACCATCGCCAAGGGAAGTGACAAGCTTGCGCAGCACGATCCAGCGTTGCGCTTGCGCGCGCTACTCGGGTTGATCGCAACCTGTGCGTTGTGGGGCGTGAGCTTTCCGGTGATGAAGGCGCTCGCACTCTTGCTGTCCGCCGAGGCTCCCGGTATCAGTACTTGGTTCGTGGCGGCCAGCACGGTCGTGCTGCGTTTCGGGTTTGGCGCGTTGCTACTCGTGCTCACCGGCTACTCGCGACCGACCAAGCAAGAGCTCACGCAGGGGTGCCTGATTGGAGTGTTCTCCGCTGCCGGCATGCTGCTGCAGATGGACGCGTTGAACTTCTGCTCGGCCTCGACCGGCGCGTTTTTGACGCAAGGGTACATCGTGATCTTGCCGCTCGTGGCGGCGCTCAGCGGGCGCGTTTGGCCATCCGCGAAGACAATCGTGTGCGTGTGCGTGAGCACCCTCGGTCTCGGACTGCTCTCCGGCTTCGATTGGGTGAGCTTGCGGCTCGGCCGCGGTGAAACCGAGACGTTGCTAGCCGCGTGTGCCTTCGCGCTTCAGATCTTATTTCTCGATCATCGGGGATATCGCAAAAATCGTTCGCGCGTGGTGACCCAGGTGATGTTCGTGTGCGTCGCGCTCGCGCTCGCTCCAATCGCGTTCGGCGCGATGCGTACGCCTGCCGAGTTGACGCTCTTGTTCTCTGCGCCGATGCCCTTTGGACTGCTCTTCGTGCTGTGCGTGCCATGCACGGTGCTGGCTTTCAGCTGGATGAATCGCTATCAACCCCAGCTGAGTGCTAGTGAGGCCGGGATCGTGTATGGCGCCGAGCCGCTGTTCGCCAGCCTACTCTCGCTGTTTTTGCCGGGTATTTTCAGTAGCTTAGCCGCCATTCACTATGCCAACGAGGCGCTCACGAGCGAGCTCCTGTGGGGCGGCGGCCTGGTGATCGCCGCAAATGTTCTATTGCAGCTGCCCTGGTCCTTCGGCATACTCCGTTCAGGCGCCCAGCTGGGCTCACGCGAGGAGTAAGTCATGAACAATCGCAAAAACATCGCCGATGTTCGTGTTCACTCGCGTGCCGCGGTTCGCTGTCACTGACAGCGCCTGTGCGCGCGAGTTCAGCGCTCCTTCTCGCCGCCTCGGGCTTGGCTAGCGTTCGCTTCGTCGAACAGCAGTTGCCCGGGCAGACGGCGTCTGCGCAATCGTAGTTCGATCGCGCGGAGGTCCGACCTCGCAGGATTTCGCTGGCTCCAGCGGTTTCCTGCGCTTGCGCCAAAATTTCATTGTCTCGCTGATTTCTAGGGGATTCCCCGATGAATTTCGATCGAAGTGAGTCGCTCCAGCGGCTCGGTTTCAGTACATTTTTTCAGACTCAGTTTCAGGCGCTGCTGGCCATGGGTGGCGCCTCGCCCGAAGCCCGCGTGGCGCGGGTACTATCGGAGGCCCGCGGTCAGTATTTGGTTTCGGATGGGGACGAGCCTCAGCCCGCCGTACTGGCCGGGCGCTTGAAGCATGCCGGCACTCGGATCTGCGTGGGCGACTTCGTTTTGCTCGAAGACGCGCCGGGAAACACGCTCTGTCGCATCGAGCACGCGTTCGAGCGAAGTAGCTTGTTCCAGCGCAGGCCGCCGGGGGGAACGTCGGAGGCGCAGCTGATTGCTGCCAACGTCGATCTCGCGATCGTGGTTTGCGCGCTGGCGCCCGAGGACGCCGACCCGCACGCTCAAGGTCACGGCCTCAATCCGCGCAGAATCGAGCGCTATTTGCGGGCCATCCGCGACGCACCGGCGCGAGCGTTGGTGCTGCTGAACAAAGCCGATCTGTCGCCCTTGGCCGCGCAACACGAAGAGCGCTTGCGCGCGGAGCTGCGCGGAGTTCCCGTGCTTTTGGCCAGCGCCGAACACGGCTCGGGTCTCACCGAGCTCACGGACCAACTCGGCGTGGGCACGACCGCCGTGCTGGTCGGATCATCGGGCGTCGGCAAATCCAGCCTGACCAATCGCTTGCTGCAGAGTTCGGCGCAGACCGTGCAGCCGGTGCGCGCTCGGGACACTCGTGGCCGACACACCACCACCGGGCGCGAAATCTTCGTTCTGCCCAGTGGCGGGCTGCTGATCGATACTCCTGGCATGCGAGAATTCTCGTTGTTTGCCGACGAGGACACCGAGCTCGGCAGCACCGGTTTTGCGGAGATCGACGCACTCGCACCAGCTTGTCGCTTTCGCGATTGCCGTCATCGAAGTGAGCCCGGTTGTGCTGTCTTGGCAGCGGTCGAGCTGGGCAGCGTTGCCGGAGAGCGGCTCGATCAGGCGCACAAGTTCGAACGCGAGCTGTCGTGGCAACGCGATCGACACGACCCGCTGCGCATGCGCGAAGCGCTCTCGCTGCGTCGAGCTCGAACGCGCTCACTGCGGGCGGGTCAAAAGGAGCGGCCCAAAAGCTGACGGTCGTGCGCCAGATCGCCCAAAAGTAGCCGATTTTTGGGCGTGATGGCGCTGGGGATGCTTTGCGTGTGCACGCTGTAGCCGTGCGCACGCAGGCGGGCGGCACGTGTGACATCGATGGCCAAGGCAGAGTCGAGCCAGCCTCCGAGCCCGCCTTGGTCATTCTCCGCCTTTTCGTGGCAACACGGCAGGACCGCGACACGTGCGCCCGCGGCGATGGCTTGGCTCAGTACGGAGTCAGTCAGCGATCCGCAGGCGTGGCACGAAACCAGTAAATCACCCGGTCCCGCGACGATGCTGGAGATGTCGCCCTGAACGAGTTCGACACGACCCGAGAGTCGAGGCCAAGCCAGCGCGAGGCGATCACGGAGCAGCGGCGCGCTTCGCGGCAATCGCGCGTCCACGGCCAGCGCCGAGGGGGACGTGTCGTCGAGTAAGAGTAGAATTTGGGCGAGCAGACCGTGGCCGCAGGCCAGATCGATCACGCGTCCGCCGCGAAAGCGGCGCCGCGCCCGCCGCGCGACCTCCCACGCTTCGAACAGTTCTTTGCGGGCCAAGCACTCACTGTCACACACTTCGCGCGCAATTCGATGAAACAATGTGTCATCGCTGAATCGCGGCAAATCGCGGCGCGTGAGCCGAGATCGGCTGCCTGGATCGAAGCTCATGTTCGTCGAGTGTAGCATCGCACTGCCGACTGTGACTCGACACGGCGTGCTCGTGCCATGGCTTGCGCGCCGCACTCAGCTCGAGCGCACTCGACTGACCCCGGTTGCCTGATGGCGATAGGCGTGCGAGCCTGGAGCGCACTGGATGCACTCCGCGACACCTTCGACTCGAGAATTCATCCGCTACCACCGCTCAGCTTCGTTGGTTGGGCTGGAGCTGCTGGGTGCGAATGACAGCTCACGTGAGTGGCGTTGTGTCGGA
>DATEPG010000368.1:0-14055 GCA_035273265.1 Polyangiaceae bacterium | reverse complement strand
GCATGCTGCCTGGCGCCTCACCGCCGAGCACGCTGACCCGCAGCCTGGAGTCGACCGCGACCGCTTCACCGACGGTGACCAAGGTGGACTCGCTGCGAAGCGCGAGACTGTGACTGGAATCGAATGGAATAGTGGCCTCCGCGACCCAGACCACGGGCGTCGGGAACGGCGGCGATGGCGTGTCCGGCGCGAGCACGGCGGGGGCGCGCGAGAGGACGAATCGATATGCGGCGCGGTTGGTACGGCTCGGATTGGGACGAGGCGGATCGAGCGCGAGCTCACCGGAGACGAGCTCCGCGCGGCCGAACGGCGCCTCCAGCAGCGCCCGTGCGAGGCTCCCGGTCTGCAGGTCGAACGAGAGAATCGACTGGATCTCTGCGCCATGCGTGACCGCATAGGCGCTGCACGGGGGCTCGAACGGCGCGAACGCGCCGCTGCCAGTGCGTCGAGAAATGCCGGGCAAGCGGGCCGTGGGCGCGGCTCCAGCAATCGCGCGCGAGTTTGCCGCGTGGAGTTCGCCCATCGCGCGACGGACCGCCGCTGCGCCCGCTGCGGGCGGATTGGGCTCGAAGCGCAAGCCGAGCCGATTCGAAGCCGTGTCATTCGTCACCAGGTGAGCGACCGAGCCCACGAGTGCGCCGAACGAAAAGTCGCCGCTGAGGGCGAGCTGTTCGAGCAAGCGCGGCTGGGCGCTGGCCTGGAGCTCGAACAGTGAGAGAAGAGTGCCTCGATCGTCTGCGAAATCGCAGGCCGTACCGGGTTCACAGAACGCTGGGCGAGCGTCGGCACGAAGCCGGGCGATCGCCAGCAAGCGATGCCCGTGAACGAGCAGTTGCGTGCGCACGCCATCGAGCGTGGCGCGTCCGACGAAACGCGGCGCGCTTGGCCGTGAGAGGTCGAGCACTTGCAGGGTGTCGTACGCTGCCACGTAGAGGAGGTGCCCATTCCTCTGCGCCATGGCGGGCCTTTTCTGGGCGCTAGACGACCAACGCTCGGTCAAGGACGTGCTCATCTCCAGGATGGCGGAGATGGTGCGCGAGTGGTGCTGGCCGGCATCAGCGCCCTGGCACCCGGCGATCAGATATTCGTCCCGGATGCGATTGAGCACGCTGCTCATGCGAGTGGCGAGCTCGGGTTCGAGCGCGCGCCCGAGCGCGTCGCAGCTCATCGGCACGGGGCGATCAGCGAATGAGGGCCATGCCGCAGGCGGCGCCGCGCTATCGGCATCGAGGAGCGCTCTGCACTCGGGCGTGACGTCGGTCTCAGTGGAAACCGGTGTCGTGGCGCCGGTGACAAGCCGCGCTGGCCCGGCCAGCTTCACCGCGTTCGTGCTCGTACATGCCGCGTTGCTCAGCAGTGCCAGGCACGAAATGACGCGCCCCAGTTGTTCGCCCTGCCGCTTCCTTCTGCTCATCGGTCGACTCTTTGTCCCCTTCAGATCGTGCGGACTGCGTTCGCGCTTGCGGCAAGTGTAGCTGAGCTTTCGACGGCATATCAACTGGCCGGGCGCGCAGAATACAAGATCAACGCGCTGAGCTCGTTCAGCCGGGCTCGCGAACTCGTGCAAGCCTTGTCCGTGCATGCGCTTGAGGAACAGGAAGGCCCCCTTCGACGGAAGCCGGATGATCATCGGCGGCTTCAGCACGCTCATGGGCGAGTGACGGAGTCGGGCGTTCGAGCCCTGAACGGCGCAATGGCAGCCGTTCAGGGTGATCGAACGCGGGTCGCGTCGACTCGCTAGTGTCAGAACATCAGGGTGCCGGCGCCCAGCTGGTAGTTGAAGTTGCTACCGAACAGCGAACGGACGCTGTTCAAATTGGCGATCGCTGTCGTGATCACCGAACGGCGAGTGCTCCAGAGCGCGCCCGCGCCCGCGTTGGTCGAGCGAACCTGGTTCAGAATATTCTGTAGTGTGGTTTGCTCGGCGGGGTGAATGTTCTGGTCGCGGAGCACGCGAATTGCGTCCTCGATCTCTTCTCCGGCCAACAGCGCGAGCTGGGCTTGAACGTCGGCTCTGATCGCGCGCAGATCCGTGGCCAGAGTTTCCGCCGCCTGCAGGCGTTGGCGCGCGATGTCTATGTTGAAGACTGCGTTCAGCACGACGAGCATGTGAGGAATGCCGCCTGTGGTGGTTGCGTTGATGTCTCCAACGCCGAATTCGGGCTGGCTGTCTAGGAACTGCGCTCCTTTGGAGAATTGAAAGCCGGTCCCATAGAAGAACACGACCTTGTCCATCGTCGACGAGAAGGGCCGCCCGAGATCGGGATTGGCGTGGAAGAAGGGGGCAGTATCTGCCGCCTCGACCAGGGGCGGCACACTGAAGTTTCCATCGCCGAACGCGTTGAAAAAACCGATGCCGGTTGGGTCCACGTTGGGTGACGAGAGGTTGGCTCCTCCGAAGCCACCGTCAGCCAAGAACAGGTCCTCGCCCGGCCCAAAGTAGTTGGGCAGCCTGCCCGAGGTTTGACCACCACCACCGATGCCATTGTTGAAGTTGCGATTCCGTCCGGATTTGACGAAGTTGGCTCCGGCATTGGAGTGACACACGCCACAGCGCCCCTGAGCAGGATCAGCGAAGCGCACCTTTCCTTCTTGAGCGGCGGGGTTGGTGAAGTTCACGTTCGCCAGATCGAGTTCGTTCTGGCGTCCGAGCGCCAACTGGAAGGTTTCGACGGCGTCTCGTTCGAGATCGGTGGCGGCGCGAAAGTCGACTCCGGGAACGCGGTTCAGGGTCTTGGTGAAGTGCTGAGTGATCGCTCCGTCCAAGAAGGACCTGAGCGAACCATCGCCAGGCGCGCCATCGCCGCCCCAGCCAGTACGCGCGGCAGGCGCCGTCGCTGATCCGTCCGCGGGATCAGGGGCCATGGTGATGGCCAGCGAGAACAGATGTGGAACGGAGCGGGTGACGAAGCGGTTCACCGGGTCCTGAAAGCCGTCCACGTTTTCCAAGATCAAGGCGTTCGAGATCAGGTCAGGTGTCTCCAGATGTTGAAGCGGTGTGCCAGGCTTGGACACGAACAACGGATCGTTGGGCTTGGCCGCGAGCAGCGCTTGAACGAAGGGCGGATCAATCGTGTAGTTGTTGGCGATCGGGTGGCAACTCGCGCAGGTGCGACCATTTCCGCCGAAGGTCTCACGGAAGAAGACATCCGCGCCCGTGCATACCTCGCGCGAGACCAAGCCAGCCACGACCCGTGGGTCCTTGTTGCAGGCTAGCTGGCGCTCGGCAGGCGTCGGCGGAGTGCCACAGGGCGCGCTGAGCGGCTCACTGCAGGTTCCGTCGCATTTGACGACGCCCCCGCAGCCTCCACAGGACGCGCCCACGTTCGACGGGAAATTGACCGTACAAGCGCCCTGACAATTGAGCAGGCCATCGCACGCGTTGCACAGGTTGGTGAACGTCTGGGAGACCGCAGGTACGCACTGTGCGCCCGAGGCGGTGATGAGCACGTTGTCGATGTAGAGAGTCGTGAACTCGTCACTCGACGTTTTCTGGTTGTTGAAGCCCGAAACAGCGAGGTGGTGCTTACCCGGGGCGAGGGTGAAGGTCTTCGTGTACGTTCCGCTGACGGACACGCCGGGGCACGGATTGCCATTGCCGACGACCCGGGCGATGTAAGGGTTCGTCCCCGTGGTGAGTGGAATGGTATCGATGCTCGCGAGCAGTTCACTCACTTCATCCGTTTCGTATGCGCAGCTCTGCTCGAGCGTGTAATCGAAGCTGAGGGTGACCTCCTGGTAGCTAGAAACCCAGAACATCCGGTTGAAGCTGCCGCGCATGCCGACGACGGTGGTGTTGTCCTTACCGCCCAAGGTCATCTGAAGCCGGCCATTGGCCTGCACGCCGTCGACGGTGTCGTCCGCACTCTGATCGACGTAGTAGAATGCATCCAAGCCGGCCGCGAAGTTGGCGCTCAAGATGACCTCTGGAGCCACGCTGGTTTGGATTGCCTCCAGGTAGTTCAGGTTCACGGAACCGGTGTCGAACGCGACGCGGAAAACGTGCTGTCCTGCCGTGAGCGCAATGTTGCTCACCTTTCGGTCCGCGAAGGCTTGAAAACCCGAGGCTGGCGACGTGACCACGCCTGAGCGATTCACGCCGTCGATATCGAGATGCACGGTGCGGCCCGTTTGCCCACTGGCCAGTCGCAACACGACGTCGTAATTGCCGGCCTGCGGGATGTTCACGTCGTACTCGAGCCATTCACCAGGCGCAGTCCAGCCGACGTTGCACGTGCCGCCCTTCGGATCGGTGGTTATTTCCGCATCGACCGGCCCACTGCCGCAGTTTCCAGTGTGCGCCGTGTCGCTGTCGAAGAAGCGATTGAATGCCTCCGCTTCGATTCGGAGTTGCGAGAGCGCTTGGCTGGCGCTCCAAGCGGCCTCTTCCTGCGCGTCGCCGCACCCGGTAAGAGCCAGCGCACCCGAAAGCAGCGCGCCTGCGAGAGAAAGGGCGCGCGCGATGCGGCGCCCCGACAGGCCCGTGGTTCTACAACCAGAGCCGCCCAGATCGAATTCGATGTTTTTCATGCTGAATCCCCATGCGCGTCAGGAGTGAACGCGCCGAAAGTAGGGACCGTTTACATGAAATTTTCCAGCGTGACAATCACCGGAAGCGGCACGATGCATCATCTCGCCCGCATCTCGCCCGCATCGCGCCCGCGACGAGAAGTGTTCAAAAGGCCGCTTCAACCTTAACAAAGCAGGGCAGTTACCGACAACGCGTCCAGCGCTTGCTGGAGCCGCGGTTCGATCAGTCGGCTTTTGGCAACCACCGCTTGCGATGCGCGCTTCCGTTGCGCCATCTTGCACATCGATAGAGCGTGCAAGTTCGCGTCGCCATCCCAAACATGCAGCACGTCAATGCGCTGTTTGCGCTCGTCGCTGACGAAGTACGAATGACACTTCGTTTTCCAACAGAATGCGCTCGAGCTGCGGTCGCCTATTCGTCGGATAGGGCGTGCGTGGATTGCTGACCGTCTCGAGGTGCTCGACGACTTCCAGCATTTCCTGGAAGAAAAGCTCGGGGTGATCAGGACGCTTTCGCCAGCGCGCGTCGATTCGTGTGACCGCTCGCTGAGCCCGCTTCGATAGTTCTCCCTTCGAGCATTCTTGGCTCGCAGCTGCTCCAGGAATTCTGCAGCTCCACCTCCGTGCCTTCAGGCAAATCAGTGCTCTCGTCGATTACGAAATGGCCGTTCCGGAGGTGGGCTTTCAGCGCCTGCATACCCGCTATCCTATCGTGATGTCTCGGCTGGTTGATGACTCGATTCTGTTCAAGGGCAAAAAGGTGGCGCGGCAAATGCGAGCTCCCGCGGTCGACATCGCCGAAGCCCCCTGCTCACTTTCGTTTTTGCTCGTGATCCGGCATAAGGTGACGCTTACTGATGTTCGGGCTGATCCAGATTGCGCTTGGGGCGGTGGTGATTTCGTTGAGTTCGCCCCTCTGGGCAGCCGAAATCCGCTGGCAGGGTGAAGAGTCGTGTCGGCGTGAAGCCGAAGTGTTGGAGCAGGTCGAGTCGATGATTGGGCGTCCGATTTCGAGCATCGAGATTGCCGACTTCGAGCTGAACGTGCGGCGGCTTTCTGGGGATCAATGGAGTCTCGAGCTGACGACGGTACGGCGCGCGGACCGTGTACGGAGCGCGCGCGCGATCCGCGGCGCGAGTTGTGCGGAGGTGACGGACGCCGCCGCGGTCGCGATCGCGCTGGCAATTGGCCCGGCAGAGCCAACGTTGGAGCCCCCTAGCCGACCCGAGCCGGCTGGGGACCCGAGCCGCCCCACTCCACCCGCGAAGGCCGCTCCGCCCGCGGGCAAGCCGCCGGAAATTCCTAGCTCGCTCGAGTGGTTTGCGGGTTTGGCGGGCGCTTTGGATTCGTCGGCCACGCCCAGCGTGGCGGTGGGTGCCGCGCTGCACCTCGGCTTGAGTTGGCTCCCGACAGATAAGAGCCGAACGCGGCTTCGTTTCGAGCTGGAGGGCGCGCTCTACGCGCCCTCGGAGACCGGCGATGCTGCCAAGGCTGGTCGATTTCAACTGTTCTACGTAGCGCCGCTGGTGTGCGGCGAAAGGCCCTTTGGCGGGCCCACGCTGCTCGGTTGCGCGGGCTATGAACTCGGTCAACTCTCCGGTGAGGGCGTGGGTGCCGCCGTGACTGCTTCACATCCGAGCAACACCTTTTGGTCCGCCGTGCGCGCAGAACTCGGTTTGCTCGTCCCACTTGCCTCGACGCTGCGCATCGCCGGCCGGGCGGGTGTGGCCGTGCCGCTCATTCGACGGGAGTTCGTGCTCGATGGTCCGGAGGTGGTATTTCGCCCCGCGCCCGTCAGCGCCCGCGCTGAGCTGGGCCTGGAGCTTTCGCTCTAAATTTTCAGCAATTATTTTGGCGACCAGCAACGGATTGGCTCGAGACCGGGGACTGACGGGGGGAAAGTAGTGGTGTCCCAGCTCGATGGTTTGCCGAATCGGCCGCAAAGTGGCGCCGCTCCCTCGGAATTCGAAGCGCTCTATGCCGAGTACTTCAGCTTCGTCTGGCGCTGTTTACGGACGCTGGGTGTGCCCGATCGTGCGCTCGACGACGCCGCGCAGGAAGTTTTCATTGTCGTTCATCGTGGTCTTTCCAAATTTCGCGGGGACTCTCAGCTCCGGACCTGGCTGTACGGGATTGTGCGCAATGTCGCTTACAAGCAGGCGCGTCGCGTGCGACGCAAAGATCGTGCGGAGCCGATCGATGATCAAATCAGTAGCGCCGAGCCGACGCCTGGGCAGCGCGCGGAAGAGGCACAGGCGGCGGAGTTCGTGCAGCGCTTTGCCCTCGGCTTGTCGGAGAAAAAGCGAGAGCTGTTCATGCTCGCACTGGTTGAACAATTCAGCATTCCGGAGGTGGCGGAGATGACCGGTGTGCCTCTGAACACCGCGTACACGCGCCTGCGCACGGTGCGCGCCGAGTTCCGTGCGGCGCTCTTGCGCCATCGAGGAGACCATGACCGAGCTGAATGACGATGAGGCGTTGATTTTGACGCAGGCCCGTCGCGCTCTGAACCCGACGAGCGCCGACGAGCGACGTGTGTTGCTAAACTTGCTGCCACAGCTTGCGCCGCTGCCTGATGTGCCCGGTGCCCGGCTGACCTCGAGGTCGTCTTGGACCTTGCGCGCAGGCGGCGCGATGGCCGTCATTGGTGCCGTTGCACTCAGTGGTGGGCTGGGTTACCAGAAGGGCTTCGAAGCGGGGATCGCCCAACAAACACAGCCGCAGCCTTCAGCGAATCCAGTCGGAGTCGGATCGGCGATGCCTGAGCCGAGGGGGCTCGAACCAAAGCCGTTACTTCCGCCAGAACGCCCGCTCAGTCCCACGCGCGAACGCGCTGTGATGCCGCCGCTGCCCAGTGCGAGCAAGACCTCGGCGGCAGCGTCTGCTGCTCGCACGCGGAGTGAACCGGTGGACCCGCCCGCGGTGCTGGGACTCGACGAGGAGGTGCGTCAGCTGCGGCGCGTCGAACGAGCCATTCGCGAGCGCAACCCGCGGCTAGCCTTGGTGCTACTCGAAGATTTGGATCATGCGATCCCCGCCGGGCAGTTGCTCGAGGAGCGTCGCGCCGCGAGCATCATGGCGAACTGCCAGCTGGGCGCCGATGCTGCGGTCGCCAATGCGCAGGCGTTCGTCGCAAACCACGCCGGGAGTGCGTATCTCAACCGGGTGATTGAGATCTGCGAGCTCGAAAGCGAACGGAATTCAGCCGCGCCGGGGACACATGTTCCCAGATAGGGAGGATAATCGATGAAAATGATTGCTCGAAACCTGTTGTTGCTGGCGACCGCGTCCGCCTTTTGGGCCTGCTCTGCCGAGAACCCAGCGGTGGACATCGGCGACAGTCGGACGGGGGAAAAGCTGGAAGACTACGCGGCGGTGTGGGAGGGCTACGCCGAAGCGCACAGCTTTGCTGATGGGTCCGACCATGTGAAGGTGACGCTCGACGCTACCGGCAATGGCATTCTGGAGGTGGGGGACAGCGCTCCGTTGCCCTCGATAACGGATCCAGACGCGCTGCCGTACAGCGACCAATTGCACGCCGCGCTCGTGCTCGCGCCGGGAGTTTCATATCCGATCCGTGCCGCGACCGTCGAATCGGCGCGCATCCGCTTGTCCGTCAACCCCCGGGAGATCGACCGTGATTGGTGCTCGCTCCAAACCTCGTACCCTCACACGTTTCCTAACGGCGTGACTCTCTACTCATGTATTCCCATGGGAAGTAGCTATGTCAATGACGGCGACGCGGACTTCCTCTTTCTAGATGGTCCTACCGCGGGCACGAAAGTTTCTGCGCGCAAGATGTCACTTTGCACGGACTTTCGCGTCGCCTCGAGCGTCTGTTCGTGCGGCGCACAAGGCTGCTCGACCTTCGAAGGTACTGAGCCCGGATACACCTTGTTACCGTGTGAAACAACAGGAACCTGCCCAGCCATTGATCCGGACAGTGGGCACTACGACGGGTACACGAGGCTGGACGCGGCCCTCGTTGATGCAGGTTCCACACTGGTTGGCACGCTCAAGTTTGGCACCTTCGGTGCGGCAGCGACCTCGTTCACCGTCCGCATGAAACGAAGCGCGAACGACTGATTCAGGGAAAACAAGCACAGGCAACACTGGCATCGGTAGAACTGCGGCGCTGGCTGGGAGCCGCTCAGTGGGTAGCAAGAGGCGTCCAGAGCCATTCGGCGAGCTCTCAGCGCTACCGGCGCTGCTGGACGGCCCTCTTGCGTCGACTGTGCAGCGCTTGATAGAGGTTGAGCAGAGGCGTCGCAGAAATGCCGTGAACCAGAATGCTAATAGCGACCACCGATAGCGTCAGCCCCGTTAACTCGCGCGCGCCGGCTTGCGTGAGATCGTGATTGAGCGCGTAGCCGAGGTAGTAGAGGCTACCGATGCCGCGGATGCCGAACCAGCCCATTAGCCAGCGCTGGACTCGGGTGGTGGGTGTGCCGAGCAGTAGCGCGTAGGTCGCGAGCGGGCGCACGATGCAGAACAACCCGAAAGCGATGCCGAGCGCCCGCCAGTCCCAGTAAGAGCCGACGGTTGCGCCAACCACCGTCACGAGCACGAGTTCGAGCAAGCGCTCCATCGTGTTGCCGAATGAAATGGTCTCTGCCACTAGCACGCCGGCGGCTACCGCGGGCGCCTCCAGATCACTCGCATCGACGCGAGCTCCTACTAGGTGCTCCGCAGGCGGGTGAGTCTTGGACTCGCCCCGGACATTGGGGTGCGGGCTCTCGGCCACGATCTGCAACTCGGCGCGACGCAGCCCGACGCCGGCAGCAAACACGGCCAAGAAACCCCAAGCATGAATGACGTGCGCGATGGTGTACGAAAGCGCGATCAGCGCCAGCGCGACGAAGTCACTGGGTGCCTCCGTATCGCGCTGGGCGCTTCGCACGCGGATCGCCAGCCGCCCGACTCCGGACCCGAGCAAGTAACCCAGGACGAGCGCCGAAGGGATGGCCCACAACACCTCGACGAGCGCCCAGCGCCCCACCCACGTTCCCAGGCTTTGCTGCCGTAACCATTCGAGCCCAAGCACCACGAACGGGAAAGAAGTTCCGTCGTTCAGCCCAGCCTCGCCCGACAGGCCGTACTTCACGCGGTCTTTGTCAGCAGCGTCGCTCACCGAAACCGCGCCCGCGAGCACTGGATCCGTCGGCGCGAGCATCGCGCCCAACAACAAGGCCAGCGCTGGGGCCAAGTGCAACACGAAGTGTGCGTAAAGCGCAATAGCGCCGATGCACACCAACATCACCGGGCCTGCCAGACGGAACACGGCCGACCACGCCGCGTGTCGCAACGGCAGACGAAGCTTCAATCCACTGATCAACAGCGCCACAACCACGGCCGCTTCGGTCAGCCGCTCCAGCTCAGGATTGCCCTGATCGAGCGTCAGCTGCAACCAACCGAGTCCCTGCGGGCCAACCGACCAGCCCAGCACCAGATAAACGGCCGATGCTGATATCGGCAGGCGTTGAACGTGGGACGAGCTGAGACCCAACGCCAGCAGCAACACGCCGATCAGCGCCAACCACTGGATGAAATCGAGGCTGCTGATCGCGGTCAACCAAGGTCTCTAGCAAGCCCGGTGCCAGCACCCAGTTGGGGACGGGGCGTGAAGATGCGCAGCCCAACTCCGCGGCCTCTCGGGCTGCGCGACTCGCTTCCGTAGCGAGAGGCCTCAGCCACCTGGGCCATTTGCAAGACTGCCCCGCCCCGCAACGGCCGTTCGCTTGGATGTTGTCGTCCGTTAGGGCGCTGGGATCGGTTTCTCTGCCTTCGTAGCCACTCGAGCAAGCGAGTGCGAGCGAGCATACCTGAGCAACCAACGTGATCCGCATGGCGTACGTGTTCATTGATCGATCGCCCTCGGCCGAGTACTCGGCCCCAGTTCGAAGTTGGAATCACATAAACTAGACAACTGCGCTGCTGTTCGTCAACGCAAAGCCATGCCCGCGGGTCTTCGCGATTCGCGTCGGCGTCGCGGCTGGCGAAACTCGTCAACGGCGCGTAGAGCCGAGCGTGGCAGCACCTCTTCGTCGTCGCGTGCGTTCTCGTTTCGAAATTAGAGTTCGAATCCAAACTCTGATTTCGTGTAGAGGGGAGTTTTTTTTTGATGATCACGAGAACCGTCGCGCAGCGGCAAAGCCTTCGGCGGCGAAGAGCGAACCGCTTCGCGATTCCCGATAAATGCAAGAAACTCTGACGGTTCCGAGGTGCGTGGCGGGATCACGATCGCCCCCTCTCCTTCCTCTTCCGACCGTTGAAAGCCAAACGCGCGCCACCCCCCCCGATGTCGAATCCAGACCGAGGAGTGATCGCAAGCGAGACTTGGTTCCATTCATCGGATCCATAACCGTTCACAGCAAATCAACGTGGTCAGCGCGCCGAGCAGCGGCAAGTTCGTCGCTCACGTTGAGCATCACCGGTCATCGTGTGTTCTAACGAATAGTGCACCGCGCCCGCTGCCGGGGCGTGCACTGCGTTGTCCTTCTGTTCACTCTGGCCTCCTGCGTGGCATCGGGGCGAGCTTCGCGGGACGGAGCACGCTCCGTGCCACGCCAGTCCCGAGAGCTGAACACGTCGGGGGCGTGGCACGCAGCCTGCGCCTGGGTAGCCTGGGTGGGCTGTGCTCGGCCCGATGCCAACGCAGAAGGCTAAGTCAATGCGTGATTCGTCAGGGCTTCTGGGGAGACCAACCAGGCGCGGGGATGGCGTTGACCATCCACGGTACGCCGAACTTGTCGATGAAGTTCCCGTAGCCAGGCGACCAGAAGGTTGCGGCGAAAGGCATGATGACCTGGCCACCTCTGCTCAACGCGTCAAACCAGCGGCGGGCCTCGTCGATGCTCTCAGTATGCAGCGTCACGTCGAACCCGTTCTTCGGCTTGTCGATGTTGGGGCCGAACTCGGGCGGGATGTCCGCACCCATGATCGCCTGATTGCCAACCTTCAACCAACAGTGCATGAGCCAGTTTTTGTATTCCGGCTTCACGGGCATATCGGGCGGCCCCTTACCGAATGGAAAGGCGGCCGTGATCTCTCCGCCCAAGGCTGCCGCGTAAAACTCGAAGGCCTCACGGCATTGGCCCTTGAAGCTCAAGCTTGTGACAATTTGCATGGTGTTTTCCTTCATGAAAGTAGCTGCGCTGGAAAGTCACAGCTGGTCTGATGGGCTGACGCCCGGGTGACCCGCTGCAATCTTAGCGACGAACGAGTGTGCCCGTTCTCGACAATCGGGTGAAAATTCATCGCGGCCGAGCGACAGCCGCCCGAACGGCCCAGGTCGCCGCATCTCGAGCTGTCGGCGTCCGGCCGTCAGGAAGAACGGACCCGGTCCCCGCGCGTTTTTCTGCCAGTCGGTAGACACGGCCGGGGTCGCCCGTCATCGGGATATTCGGCAGCTGAAAGCGGATGCCAGGTAGCGGCTCACGCGCCGGAGAAGGCGGGCAGGTATCTCACGATACCCGAGACCGATTGAAGTGTACCTGGCACAAGCTCCAACGCCATGAACACCTCGTCAGGAAGCGGGCGGTCGTATCGTAGGCCGAAACGCGACGCCGGCGTGGGCATGTCCCTTCAGCTCTTGGCAAAGCTCAGCAACCGCGCGGTCGCTTTGCAACCAGCATCGACCAAGTACATTCCTTCCCGTGGGATCGTGCCGTACTTCACGTACCAACAGTCCTCTCGCAGCGAGAGCCCATACAGGAGATCGATCAGGAACGTCGGATCGGTCGCGAAGATAGACGTTCACGCGCCGGATGCAGTTTTCGCAGCGCCTGATCCGGCGACCATGACGCGGACAACGCCCGATGTCTTCAACCGTTGAATGTCTGGCGGGCACGCGCGCGTGCCCGCCAGACGACGTTCAGACCTTCTGAGACGTGTGACTCACTGCCATCGGTCGATCCAGAAGGCGTTGTCCGTCGTGTTCTTGCTCACGACGGCCAGCTTGCCGCTTGCGCTGCCGATGTTCGCGGCGATGGCGGGCGCAGAATTGAAGGTTTGAAGCGGGATCTGGTCCCACTCCGTCGCCGTCATGACGCCGGTGAGGGGATTCGCCGTGCCGACCCAGATACGGCTGTCCGTTCCCAGACCTGCGAGCTCCACGGCGGAGCCGTGAAAGGTAATCGCAGGGGCACTGTTGAAGATGCCTGTGCCCACCTTCTTCCAGGAAGACGACCACGTACTGCCCGCGTTCGACGTGGAAATGATCCAGAACGCGTTGTCAGTGCCCCTGGCCGCCACGACCACGAGTCCGTCCTTGGCCGTGATGGCGGGCTCGGACGACACGGCACCGATGGGAATGTCGGCCCAGGCGGTCCAGTTCGAGTTGCTGAACCCGCCGCTCACGTCGTTGCGCGTCCAGTACACCTTGTTGTCAGACTTCCTGGCGACCACGAACAGGTAGGGACTGCTGTAGACAATGGCCGGAGCCGAGCTGAAGGTGGTGCTTGAAAGCTGCTGCCACTCACCGAAGCTGCCGTGCAGGCTCGCTTGCCAGCTGATCTGGATGGCGTTGTTGGTCCCCCTCGCAACGACGAACCGCTGCGTTGGGGTGATGGTTGCCGCAGGCTTCGACGTGAACGTCTTGTTGCTCCACGTATTCCAGCCGAGCCAGCCTGTGCCTGTACTATAGTAGTTATTGTAAATCTTGTTGTCGAGGCCACGCCCGTACCCATCCAGGGTATCTCCGGACGTGCCTGCGGCCACCAGCGCCGGCGCAGAATTGAAGATTCCCGGCGGGATCTGGCTCCAGCCGGTGAACCTGCTGACGTCCAGCCGTTCCGCGGTCTCGCCAATTGCTTCCTCTCCTTCGAAGCCCTCGGCACCGCAGCCGGTCAGCACGAGCAGCGCGACCATTCCACAAGACAACGCGATCCTGTCCCTGTTTTTCATGACACGTTTCCCCTTTCGCGAAGGAACGCCCTTAGCGCGGCGCCATTGGCGCACGTTACCTATGTACGGTCATCGCCGAGGGTCTGGTCGCCTTTTCCGCGAACGGCTGAGCAGCCAAGATCTTCGTCGAGAGCGGCGCGAAACGGGAAGCATCGAGTTCCCCGTCGCGAACGTCACCGCGCCCCCCCTGGCCTAATCGGCCACGCCGACCCGCTCGAGCCCCCGACCAACGTGGCGATCGGAGGCTCGAACCGTGGCGCGCGGACCGACCACTGGCGATCTCGATTCGAGACTTCCCACCAAGACCAGTAGTAGTCGCGCTTTGCCCAACCGAATGGTCGAGGAGAGCCAACGGCGCGCGGCCGCCCCTGCCCGCCCACGTGCGGATGCGGGCCGTGTTGCACTGGCTCATGTTGCTGCGTCGAATCATGTAGCGCTCGCCGTGGGTCCGGCCTTGATGGCCTCGAACGCGTTCGTCTTGCACCACCAATTCTTCCAGCTAGGGTTCTTGCAGTTCTCGGAAGCCCAGGCCGCGGCGGACGGCTAGTAGAAGCTGGCCCTCTGCGCGCAGCCGAGGAGGCTGAGTGTGCGGATGCCCGAGCTACTCTCCGGCGCCTCCCG
>DATEPG010000367.1:0-8967 GCA_035273265.1 Polyangiaceae bacterium | reverse complement strand
AGCCGCCACCGAGTGCGAGCCGAACAGGAGGTCCCGAGTTCGGTCGCGCGGAATCCCACCAAGCGGCGGGCCTGGAATCACGTTTCTCCGGGAACTCGACCGAGATCAGACCGGGCACCTGATCGACGACACCCTCGTAGTAACTGCGTCCGTATTCGGCCGCGAACAGGCCACGACGAACGGCGTCCTCGACCGCACCGCGCGCGATGATGGCGTCGGCGAACTTCAAGTGCTGGAAGCGCACGACCTCGCCGGGGCTGGCGCGGAAGTTCGCTTCCTTTTGCCCGCCGCGCACGTACAAAGGGACTCCGGCGGGAACGAGCAGGTCGGCGACGAAGCTCTGATCGGTGTGCAGTGTGGCAAGGCGACGCCCCCTCGCGTCGTCCAATTCGACGATTCCAGATCGCCCGGGCACTCCGGCCAGCCAGGCCAGGTTCGTCTGCGGGAATGCCGACAGCGATAGTAGCGGCGCGCGCCGGTTGATGTCCGGCGGTTTGACCACGACCGCGAGCCGCGCGCGCGAATCACCGACCTGTCGGTTCGCGGCGGCCATGAATGCGTACACTTCACTGTACTCGATCAGTCGGTCTTGGTTGATGTCCGAGGCCCCGCGCAGGGCGGAGAGCAGCTCGTGTGTGAAGATCCCGTGACGAATCGCGTCCCACTCGTGCGCCTCGCTGCTATTCGTCGCGGCCAAGATCGCGCCCACGTGTGGGAAACGAGCGAGGGTGCTCTGAATCAGGAACGCGTTGGCCTGCTCGGCAGTTACAGAGACGAGCTCGGCGCGCGCGTCACGCGGTCGAACAATCGCCTCGGCGTGACAAGCGTCGATCAGCAGGTGAAGCTCGTCGGCCGGGAGCTTCTCTAGAATCTGGCGGTATAGGAAATCGTGGTTCAATCCGCCATCGAACAATGCGAGCCCGGGTTGACCCTCGTAGTCCACGGCGCCGTGGCCACTGAAAAATACGAACACCACGCTACGCTGCCCCGCCGTCCGTTGCTTTCGGATGCTCAGCGCGAGACGGCTCACCGCGTTGCCGACCGCAGCCAACGTAGGCACCTGAGCGAGCGGAACCAAGCGAGGATAGAGCGCCTGTGTCTCGGCATCCATCACCGTCAAGAGCTCGACGGAAGAGCTGAGCGGTGTGATGAAGTCGTAGAACGCCGCGGCATCGTCGTCCGAATAGCGCAGCGGCGGCAAGGACTCGGGCGCGCCGCTCGAACTCGGCGCAAACGGCTGGTTGTTGCCGATCACCAGCGCGTGCACCGCGGTCGCGCCCTGTGCGGGACGCGCGCCAGCGCCCAGCACGAGCAGTGCGAATGCCAGAACTCGCCACGCCCATCGTGTGGCAGCCAGCACGGCGAATCCTCGCGCTCCGGTCACTCGACGACTTCCAGCACAATGGGTGTGATAGGCGCGGATTGGACTAGGTTGGATTGTGAGTGTGCGCGCGCTTCGTCTACCGGTTGTTCGGAGAGCCAAGCCGTCACCCGGTACTCACCCACGGCGTGCGGCGGGCCGAGGCGCACGCCCTGCGACAACACGCTCGTCTCTGCTCGCGCTTCCACCAGGGGCGCGCTGCCTTCGCGGACCGGGAAATACCAGATGCGCCCGGCGGGACCGCCCACGCGCTCGGCGAACGCAAGCAGATAGCTGACGCTGCGATTGCCGCTCACCGAGAACATCAGTGTGTCACCGATCCGGCAAACGTGTGCGGGCCGGCCAGCGCAGCCCAGGTCGATGACCGCGGCGGTGCGCGGAGGGCCGCCGGTCGAAAGCGAGCTCCCGCGCGCCGTAAACCCCAGCTCGCGTGCTGCAGCGTGTGAGTCTTTGCTCGCCCGTTCGTTCGGCTCGCGACCGGCGAGCAGCAGCCCGACGACCAGCGCCGAGGAGGCCAGCGCTGCGGCCGGCACGAACGAAGTCCAGCGCCATCGGTTCCGCGGGACGACCTGCGCGAGCACCCGTCGCTCGATCTCGTCGTACTGGCGACCGCTCAGGCGGCCGCGCGACAGCAGCTGGTCGAGCTCCGAATCATCCTTCTCCGACATGGCTGCCACTCCTCACGAGCGAGTCGCTTGCAAAGTTCGTGCTCCGAGTGACATCTCGCGCTGCCAGACGCCGGCCAAGAGTAGAGCTCTGCGCAGGCCGTTGCGCAGCCGTTCTTCGGCGGTGCGCAGCGATCGTCGAGAGATCCCGAGCTTTCCGCACGCCGCCTGTTGCGAGACGCCGAGTTCGAAGCGTTGCTCGTATACGCCGCGGAGCGGCGCCGGCAGCTCGCTCAGGTACGAATCGAGCACCGCAATGATCACCGGTTCGTACTGATCCTGCGTACTAATTGGCAGATCTTCCAGGGCAACGGCCGAATCGTGCAAACCGAGCGACCGTTCCTTCTTGCCCCGGCGCAGGGCATCGATGAAGCAGTTGCGCGCGATGGTGTTCAAATACGGGCCGAAGTCCCGCAGGCCGTCGTAGGCCTGGCGCGCGTTGGGCGAGAACGCGCGAATGAACACCTCCTGCAGCATGTCCGCGACCGCACTGGGCTGCGAGAGCTCCGGGCTGCCCGCGGAGCGCGCCAGCGCACGCAAGTAGCTGTCGACCGCCCGCACATAGTGCCGGTAAACGGTTTCCAGGGCAGCCGGCATTCCTGCTCTGAAGTCGAACAGCAATTGCGGGGTGTTTCTAAGCATCGGCATGGCAGAGCTCAGCTTTCGCCTTCCGTCATTGCCAATGCACCGGCCCCATTTCGACCGGCGTGTGTGTGAGACTGCCCGCAGGGAATTGCGCGGGCAGACCGAGCTCCCCATCATCGTTGTCACCCCAGCAGTAGAGGCTGCCAGAGACCAGCAGCGCGCAACGACCTCCGTCGGCGAGCGCCAAGGCCGAGCCCCCGAGTGCGAGATCACCGCCGGCGTTGCGGTTGTTCCCCGCGGGACGAACCACCAGTTGATCGGGCGTAAAGCGGGTGGCGTTGCTCTCCGCGTGGCCGTAGCCCAATTGGCCTTTGTTGTTTTTACCCCAGCAGCGAAGCGCGCCACCCACGAAACGTGCGCAGAACGCCCGATCTTCGACGATTTCAGTGACCTGCACCACCCCCCCGCCAGCAAGCGGGAGGTCGCCGCCCAGGAGCGTGCGGCCCGGCGGTCCCGGCAGACTCGCCGCTTGCTCCGGTGTCTCGTCGTCCCCGATGGGGAGATCATGGCCATAGCCGAGCTCTCCATCCCGGTTGCCGCCCCAGCAACGGACTCTGCCGTTCTCGAGCAAAGCACAGGTTGCAGAGAGACCGGCGGCGATTTGGATCGCGCGGCCGCCGATCGGTACGCCGCCCTGTGGTTCCAGACGATCGGTCTGATCGCCATAGCCGAGGCGGCCGAGGTTGCCCTCGCCCCAGCAAGTCAGCTCGCCCGTCGCGAGCAAGACGCAGGTGTGGCCGCTCGCGGCTTTTACTTGGATGGCTGGCGCTCCGAACGTGAGCACCGGCAGCGGTTCGTTGCTGTCGGCCCCCTGCTCCAAGCGAGTTCCGTTACCGCACTGGCCTTCTGCGTTGAAGCCCCAGCAGCTGACAGCTCCGCTCGCGAGCAACGCGCAGGTGTGAGCACCGCTCGTCGCTGCGCTGATCTGCACGGCGGGTTCGGCTAGCCTCACGTCACTCGTGGTCAGTGGGTCGACGAAGCCCAGCTGATTGCGAGCCACCGCGTTGGTTCCCAAAAGCCCCCGAACGGTCCCGAACACGGAATCGTTTTCGATGCGTCCCCAGCAGCGCACAGCGCCGCCCTCGAACAGGGCGCAGGTGTGGAAGAAACCAGCGCTGACAGCCAGCAGATCGCGCTGAAAGTCGAGCTCGAGCCCGGTCACGTCCGACAGAGCTTCGTCGTCACCGACGTGGGCTCGATCGAACGCTGCCCCGAGCTGCCCGGCCACGTTGCTTCCCCAGCACAGCAGGTTGCCGTTCTCACGAATGGCGCAGGTGTGGCGCCCGCCGGCGGCCACTCGACCGATGCCGGTTTCGCGGCATGTCGCCGCGCCATCGCACTGCTTACCGACGCCGCACGGCGTGCCTGCCTGCGCGTAGCGCGGCGTGCACTCGGCGCAGATGCCGGGGCCCGAGCAGGCGTTCGAGGCGGGCGCAGTGTAGTCGACGCAAGCAGTCCTGCGCGGGCAGGCCACGAGCGGGCAGACCGCGTCTCGCTCGGGTCGATCGTCGCACGCGCCGGTCGAGCCACAGCGTTCACACACGCCATGGCATGCTGCCGCGCAGCAAATAGGCTCACCACTCGCTGCGGGCTCGCAGTGATCGGACTCACAATCCGCGTCCGCGCCGCAAGTTTGCGCCGCCGGCAATCGGCAGCGACCACGAGCCGTACATTTGAAGCCCGTGCGACTGACGCAGCTTTGGTCCTCGTCGTGCATGGAGCACGTTCCGGAGCGCTTTGGGGCATCACAGCGCTCGCAGATGCCGTCACAGGGCGAGTCGCAGCACACGCCGTCCGAGCAATGATTGCTGGCACATTGTGCGGCAGAACGACAACTCTGACCATCCACCCGCAAGCACGCGCCGCCCACCTCGCGCGCATCGCTGGCGCAAACGCACGCGCCCGCGGTGGAGCACACGCGGCCCTGCGCGCGACAGTCGGCCTCGCAGCAACGCGGCGTGCCATTGACGTCCGGCATGCAAACGCCCGACGCGCAATCGCTGCCCCGCTGGCAATTTTCCGTCGCAAACGCGTTGGACGCTTGGCCACCCGCCGCGATGGTTTGGTCACTGGCTGGAGTCGGCCGTGGATCGCCGCTTACACCCGCTCCACAAGCCAGCACCCCGCATGCGCAAGCCAGCGCCCAGATCGCCGCCGACATCGGCCGCTGCGTGTGCATGTTGGCATTCTAACCAAGACGAGATGTGCGAGTCGAGATCTCCTGTCGACGAGATCGCTCTCTCGTCCTCTGTGACCGAGTTGCTAGTACGCTATTGCACACTCGATCTAATTTCGACCAACCGCAGACCTTGCTGCGTAATCACCAGTGTCGTGGCTTCCACTCGGGTTCTCCGCGTCGAACGCACGTGAAGCAAGAAGGGCTGACGATGATGGGTGACGAACTACGCCAGGGCGTGGAATTCGGGCGCAATGAAGCGTCGAGCGGCAGAGAAGTGGTGACGTTTCACCGTCGCAGGGAACTTGCGGGAGTAGAGATCCGTTCGCTGAAAAATTCCGCGTCAGCTTTCCGTTGCTACAGCACGGACTTCGAACTCTTCGCTCCGATCAGCTGGCGCGGGGAAATCTGGCACCGACGACGCCAGGCCCTGATCGGCCCCGGAACGGTTCTTTGTGCTCGCCCCGGCGATGTCTTCTTTTCCCAGCGGGTCACGACACCCGGCGCGGCGAACTTTCTCGCGATCGACACCCGGGTGTTTCACGAGTATCTGTCGGACCACTCGCTAGCGGCCAGGCAAATGCAGCTGCGCGCGTTCACCCGGATCTCGAAGCGGCTCGAAGAGAAGCTGCAGCAAGTCTGTCGAGTCGTTCGCCCGGGGCCGAGCGCGTTGGAGCTTCAGACCGCGATGGTCGAGTTCATCAACGCGCTGGTCCCGGAGCTGCTAGAGAGCCCCTCCGATTCTGCGACTAGCCTCGACGCCACCCAGCGCACCGCCGAGCGGGTTCGCGATTGCTTGCATGGTGACGTCTCGGCGACGGTCGATCTGTCGACGCTCGCCAAGCACACCGGAGTCAGCCGCTTTCAAGTGCTTCGCATTTTCAAGCTTCGCTACGGGCTGCCGCCGCACACGTATCAGCTCAACGTGCGCCTAGCGTTTGCCCGGAAGGCGCTTCGCGCGGGACAGCTACCCGCGGAGGTCGCCGCTCAGTACGGTTTCTTCGACCAGAGCCACCTCACGCGTCACTTCAAGCGCCTCTTGGGTGTCACCCCGGCGCAGTACGCGCGGATCGGTGCACGCTCGCGCGCCTCTCGCGCTGATTAGCGCTGACCGCAGCGACCGCTCGTTCGCCCCCAGCCTCCTAGCACGAGTCTTCGCGGCCTGATTGAGCACCTTCTTGCGCTCCACTGAAACGCGACTATACTATTCGCGTTTCAACCAAGGAGCGTTAAAATGTCCGATAAAGACCTAAATTTCTTGGCTCGTCTCGACGGTGTGGCGCAAGCCGAGCTGGTAGCGCGCGGCGAGCTCAGCTCCGCCGAGCTGCTCGATGCCTGCGAGACACGGTTCGGTCGCTGCGAGCCGCTGATTCACTCGACAGTCACTTTGGATTGGCAACGCGCCCGCGCCGGCAAGCCGGCGGAGGGTCCTTTCAAGGGCGTGCCCACGCTGCTCAAGGATGTGTTTCCGTATCCGGGGCTGCGCTGGGGGGTCGGCTCACGGCTGTTCGCCCAGAATCGGCAAGCCCCGGCGACGCCATACGGCGAGCACATCGATCGCTCGGGGTTGGTCGTCGTGGGCAAGAGCGCCAGCTCGGAGTTCGGCATGCTGGGCAGCACCGAAACCCTGCAGGAGGGCGTGACGCACAACCCGTGGGATCTCTCGCGTTCTGCTGCGGGCTCGTCGGGGGGCGCGGCGGCTGCGGTCGCGGCGGGGATCGTGCCGCTGGCGCACGCGAACGACGCCGGTGGGTCGATCCGCGTTCCGGCCTCGGTGTGCGGCGTATTTGGCTTCAAACCGAGCCGCGGTCGCTGTGTGCCCGCGAATCCCGGCGGCTCCGATTTCATGGCTTTGGTGAGCGATCATTGCATCACGCGCTCGGTGCGCGACAGTGCGCTCTTCTTATCAGTCACGGAAGCGCACGGCGGGCCATTGCCTGCCATCGGCTACGTGCGCGAAGCCAGCTCCAAGCGGCTCCGGATCGCCACGTTCACGCGCACCCCGCAGGGCGGCGAGCCTGAGCCAGCGGTGCGGCGCGCGTTCGACGAAGCCGTCGCGCTGTGCACCCGCCTCGGCCATGAAGTGCGAGCGATTGCCGCTCCCGCGCTGAACGCCAACACCTTGGGCGACGCATTCTTTCTCAGCGCGGGTGCGGCAATGGCGGGCATGATCGAGATGATCGCCGGCATGCGCGGTACCGCCGTGCGTCCGGACGAACTGGAGCCGTTCACGTGGAGCTTGATACGCTCGTTCCAAGCTCGGGGCGCGGGCGCTTTGGAGGTCGCGCGAGCGACCTTCAGTCGAGCCGCGAACGAGTACCTCGACGCATTCACCGAGTGCGACGTGCTGCTCACCCCCACGCTCAGCGAGCTGCCCTGGCGTCTCGGCCACCTCTCGCCGCTCGTGGAGTACGATGAGCTCCTGGCGCGCACCGCGCGCGCCGTAGGCTACACGCCGATCCACAACATCGCCGGCTGCCCGGGCATGTCCGTGCCGCTGCATTGGTCGCCGGAAAATCTACCGATCGGCGTACACTTCGCCGCCAATGTCGGTCACGACCAGACCCTGTTGCGCCTGGCCTACGAGCTGGAAGCGGCGCAGCCGTGGCATGAGCGCTGGGCTCCGTATTCGTTTCCGCGCATCATCCAGCGCTGATGCCGCAAGTTCTGAAGCCCGAAATCCGCGCCCGCATCCTGAGCGCCGGCCTCGAAGTATTCGCCGCACAGGGCTATCTGGGCGCGACCATGACCGCCATCGCCGAGCAGGCCGGGCTCGGCGCGGCCAGCTTGTACCGCTACTTTCCGAGCAAAGCCGAGCTGTTCGAAGCGGCGATCCCTGCCGAGCTTGCCGCCCGATTCGAACGCTTGCTCGAGCAGCGCGTGCGCGCGCTCTCCGAACAGTCTGCGGGGGGGCCATTCGAGCCGAACCGGGACTTCGGTAGCGAAATACTCGAGTTCTGGCTCGAGCATCGGCTGGCCGTCGTCGTACTGCTCGATCGCGCGCAAGGCAGCGCCTACGAGCAGTACGGTGAGCGCTTCGTTGCGCTGCTCGTCAAGAGCACCCTCGAACAAATCCGCGGCGCCGGTAGTCAGGTGCCAGTCACGGCCGCCGCGCGCTTGGTGCTCACGCGCATTTTCGAAAGCACGCGCAGCACGCTCGCCGCCATCTTGGCCCACAGTGACAAACCGCGCGTGTTGCGTGAAGCGGTCGAAGCGTTTTGGAGCTACCAGATCCCCGGACTCCACGGCTTTGCGTCTTGGATACGCAAGGAGTGAACACTCATCGGGCTGGTATTTTCATGGTCACGCGCGTCGGCGCGGCGCGGCGTAGCCTTCGGCGTCCCATTGCGGATGCAAGGTCATGCCGCCTGCCCGCCGCTGGGCTCTTGGGGCAAATTCGCAGCCTCATTTGGCAGCGATTGCGCCCGCCTTCGACACGGTAAAGCTGAAGTCTCGCTTGGGGCCGGTCACGGTCACTTTGATCGTATCGTCGTCGGCGCGTGAGAAGCTCATCGAGACGCTCTTGCCGAAGGGCGTGCTGAGCGAATAGCTGCCCGATTGAGGCACCGGATCTGACCAACGCACTTCTACGCCGTCGATGGCGAGGTCCCAAGTGCCGCGTTGGCCGGTCCAACTCCGGCTGCCGTCGATCTGAATGCCTTCAGCGATGCCGCCAGCGAGCGGCTTTTGGCTGCGATCACCGGTGCCGCGCCCGCTCCGACCGCTGGCGAGCTGCGTCCATTGCACGTCGTGCGCCACGTGGCGCGTTTTGTCACTGAGGTTCCAGGTCACGCGCGCGGTGCCGTCGAGTTTCACGACGCCGTTCGAGAGCTGAGTCCACACGTGGTCGACCACGACCTCGTTGGTCGCGTTTTTGCCGACGGTGACGGCGCTCGTGCCGCTGAAGGCGTGACCGCGGTACAGGCAATTGCCAGGGTTCACGCCGTACTCGATGGTCAGGGTCGCATCTTGCAGCGTGACCTCCGCGCACGGCAGTTGCGAATTGACGAAGGTTTTCAGTTCGTCCGCGGCCCGCTCGAGCGCGCCGCCGATGGTGAAGTTGGTGGAGATATCCACGCTGGCCGCTGCCAGATTTTCGG